>DASZHK010000096.1:0-4514 GCA_035937905.1 Acidimicrobiales bacterium | reverse complement strand
GGCGCGGACTCGGGTACCACCGGCGGGCGAAGGCGCTGCATGACACGGCGCGCGTCCTTCGTGACGAATTCGACGGGGTGGTGCCACGCACCGTCCAGGAGCTGCGGACCCTTCCCGGCGTTGGCGAGTACACCGCAGCCGCGGTGGCGTCCTTCGCGTACGGCGAACACGTCGCGGTCCTGGACACGAACGTAGGACGCGTCCTCGCGCGCGCGATCGTCAACCGTCGCCTTCGCCCGCGTGAGGCGAGACGCCTCGCCGCGGACGTCCTGCCACGCACCAACGCGGCCGCGTTCAATCAGGCGATGCTCGATCTTGGAGCACAGTTCTGTCGGTCGGCACCGCGTTGCGACGCGTGTCCCCTTGCGAGTCACTGCGCCTGGCGCAAAGGCGGGGGAGAGGACCCCGCACCGCTGAGCGCGGGGGTCTCTCGTTCGCAACCGCCGTTCGAAGGGTCGAATCGGCAACTACGTGGTCGAGTACTCAACGCCCTTCGCGACCGACCCCACTCGCGTCAAGAGCTGGACCTCGTGCTCACCGGCATTGACGCGGAACGAAGTGACGATCTTCTTGAGGGTCTCGAGCGTGACGGACTGATCACGCGACGAAGACGGTCCTACGCCTTGGCGGGTGCGCAATAATGCAGCGTTCACTAGAACGACGGATCGCACGTGGTGACGAAACGACCGCCAAGAATTGAGCCAAAGGCCGGTAGCCTTGCGCCGTGAACTCCTACGACACAGCGCACCGAAAAGAAGTCTTCGGACACTACGCGACCGGTGTCGTCGTGATCACCGGCGTCTCGAGTGACGGACCCCGGGGTTTCACGTGCCAGACGTTTGGCTCACTCTCCGTCGACTCGGCGCTCGTGTTCTTCGCGGCGTCGACCGCGTCTTCCTCCTGGCAGCGCATTCGAGAGGTGGGTGTCGTCGGCGTCAACATCTTGAAGGACGATCAAGAGCCACTGGCCCGCGTCTTTGCCGTCACGGGCACGGACAAGTTCGCCGCGGTCAAATGGTTTCCGGCACCGAACGGTTCACCCTTCCTCGAAGGTTCGTTGGCGTTCCTCGAAGGAACGATCCGTGAAGTGACGAACCACGGCGATCACGACATCGCCGTCGCGGAACTCGACTTCGCGTCAACCGAGCCAGGCAATCCGCTCGTCTACTACCGCGGCGGCTACCGAGTATTGGCCTAGTCGAAGAGCCCAGTACCCTCGATGGTGTGACCTGCGTGAGCGAGGTGAACGACATCGACGAGTGGCGAGCATGACCCTCGCCCTGAAAACCGCGGCCGTCGTCATCGTTCTCCTAGTGTTGATCGTGGCCGCCCTTCGATTCCGAAAACTTCGTCGCGACGAGTCGCGAGAGATCTCCAAACCCTTGGAGCGTCGCCTCGTCGCTCCACCGCCCTCGCCGTACGCGCCGTCGAAGGGCTTTCGACTGCTCGACGCTGACGGTGAACCCCTCATTCGACCACCCGTGGAACGTCCCCGTCTCGATCCCGAACGACACTACGTGTTCAACGATTCGCCCTCCAGTGACGAGGAGTTCGCGAGCGCACGCGCGCGACACAACGACGACTGGTTCCTATCGCGTTCCTCGCATCGATCGACGGGTTCCATCGTGTCGCGGCGACTCCTCGTCATCGTCCTCGTGGTCGTGATCGTCGCTGCGTTGATCGCGTACTACGCCAATCACAATCCGAAGGCAACGCCGAGTGGCTCGGGCGCCACCACGACGACACTGAGTCCACCGGCCGCCACGACGACCACGTCGCTCATTTCCTTCCCCGCCTCGTTCGTGGCGTCGTCGGTGAGTGGCAACGACGCGATCTATCGCGTTCCGTCGTCAAAGTACCGGGTGTCAGTCACGGGATCACTCGGCGCCACGTGGGCGGTGTACTCCATGGGTCCCTCGAGCACGCTGGAGTGGCAGGGCACCGTCGCCAAAGGGCGCACTGAACTGTTGACGATGACGGGCAACTCTCGGATCACGATCGGCTCGCCAACGAACGCCACCGTGAACATCGACGGGCGACCCGTGACCTTTCCCTCTCCGCGACCGGCGACGTTGATCCTGGTCTTTGACGCGCTACGTCCGACTTCTACGTCGTAGGAGCGATCTCGTTCAGTATCCAGGCGAGCACCTGCGCTTCGTCGCGCCAGGCGTCGTAACGCCCGGAGACGCCGCTGTGGCCCGCGCCCAACTCCATCTTCAGCACGACGTGATTCGCGGGATTCGCGTCGCGTAAGGCAAGGACCCACTTCGCCGGTTCCCAGAACCCCACGCGCGAGTCGTTAAGACCGCCCGACGCGAAGAGGTGGGGGTAGACGACCGCGTTGCCGTCAATCTGTGAACGGACGTTGTCGTAGGGCGAGTAGCTCTTCATGGTGCGATAACTCGTAGCGCTCGAGTCGGGATTACCCCACTCCTCCCACTCACCGGCGGTGAGGGGGAGTGTGTCGTCCAACATCGTCGTCACGACGTCGACGAAGGGGACTTCGGCGACGACGGCGCGAAAGATATCCGGATTGGAGTTCATCACGGCCCCCATGAGGAGCCCGCCCGCGGATCCGCCGCGCGCCGCGAGTTGCGCCGTCGTCGTCCACCCTTCAGTGACGAGCCATCGAGCCACGGCGACGAAGTCGCTGAACGTCGTGGGCTTTTGCGCGAGTCGGCCCATCTCGTACCACGAGCGACCCATCTCGCCTCCTCCGCGCACGTGCGCGACCGCGAAGACCACGCCGCGATCGAGCAGCGAGAGAAGGATCGACGAGAACGCGGGGTCGATCGAGATCTCGTAACTGCCGTAGCCGTACAACACCATCGGTGACGGACTGAGTGGTTCGAGCGCGCCGCCGTCACCGACGCGCAGGACGTCGCGTCGCGCGACGACCGAGACCGGGACCTCCACGTCGTCGCTCGCGCGCACCCAGAGTCGTCCGGTGACGTACTTCGACTCGTCGTACCCACCCAGGACTTGTTGCTGTTTGCGAACGATGACCTCGCCACTCTCGACGACGACGTCGGCGATGAGACGCGGCGTCGTAAGTGACGTGATGAGTACACGAAGTTGTGTGGTGTCGTAATTCGGGTTCGACGAGATCGCGACGGTGTTCGGAAAGACGCCGCCGTCGACCAGCGAGGAACGTACGATCAAACCCTCACCGAAGGGATCGTCGCCACTGAGGGTGGCGACGAGGCGCACGGCGGCGCAGCCGTTCTCTCGCTCACTGAGCGCGAGGAACGACTGAAAGGCGTCCACGCCGTCGAGGCGACAGCCCGCGCGTTCAGGGATGATCTCGCGCCACTCACTACCGGCGACGAGGCGCGCGAGCAGGCGAAAGTCCGTCGCGCCTTCGTTGGTCATCTTGAGCCACCAGCCGCGTCCCTGGGCGTCCGTGAAGTGCTCGACCGCGTACTCGACACCGTGACGGCGTCCTTCGAGTAGCTCGAGTGGCCCCGTGGGATCGTTGGCGTCGAGGTAGCGCACCTCGCTCGTCATCGACGAGTTCATCATCACCACGATCATCGCGTCGTCGCGACTGCGTCCCACGCCGACGATGTACTGCGCGTCGTCTTCTTGGTAGACGAGCACGTCGCTTTCGGCCCCGGTGCCGAGTTGGTGTCGCCAAAGCTGCCACGGGCGCATCGCTTCGTCCACCCGGGTGTAGAAGAAGTGACGACTGTCGTTGGCCCAGGCGAAGCCGTACGAGACTCCGTCGAGCGCGTCGTCGACGGGGGACTGACCGGCTAGGGGTCGAACCGTGACGTGGTGTTGTTCGTTGCCTTCGAGGTCGGTGCCGACGGCGACCCAGTCGTCGCTGGGACTGAGCGCGAGCACGCCCACCGAGAAGTACTCGCTGCTCCCGGCTTCGACGTTCTCGTCGAGGATGACCTGCTCTCCCGTGAGCGTCGTCGCTGGATCGATCACCGGCGGCGTGAGGTCCTCGCCGCTCGCCGGCACTCGCGCGCTGATGGGGTAGCTCAGCCCTTCGCGCGTCCGCTCGAAGTACCACCATGCTCCTTTTCGCACGGGCACCGAGATGTCGGTCTCTTCGATACGATTCTTTATCTCATTGAAGAGTTCGTCCTCGAGAGGCTTGAGGGGCGCGAGTTCCTGCTCGAGGTAGGCGTTCTCGGCTTCAAGATGGCGCACAACCTCCTCGTTCTCGCGGTCCATCAGCCAGTAATAGGGGTCGACCCTCGTGTCGCCGTGGCGAGTGATCGAATGGGGTCGTTGGGGCACAGTGGGAGGGTTCAGCACACCCCTACATTGCCAGTAAATGGGGTCAGAGCGACTCGATGAGTAAGTACTATGGACGTAGGGATTATCCCAAAGGAGCGCAATGGCGATTGACAATCTGGACTTCAGCCGTTATCAGTTGGGCTGGTCGGACGACCAACTTCCGGTCTTTAAGCCGAAGAAGGGCTTGAACGAGGCGATTGTCCGAGAGATGTCCGCCATGAAGGGCGAAGAGCCCTGGATGCTGAAGTTTCGCCTCGACGCTT
>DASZHK010000095.1:0-21542 GCA_035937905.1 Acidimicrobiales bacterium | reverse complement strand
TCTTTCATAAGAGAGGGCGACGCTGACCTCAAGATGTAAGAAGTGTCGCAAGTGAGGATTACGAAATAGTTAGCACCGTGTTTCGGGCGTGTGAATTGGTACTTTTTGTACGGCCCCGGGGGCTAGGCGAGCGAGCGCTCGACCACTTGGGCGATGTCCATCACCGAGACGTCGTCGCCCCGGCCGCTCGCCTTCACGGCGTCGTCCAGCATGATCATGCAGAAGGGACAGGCCGTCGAGATGATGTCGGCGCCGGTGCCGAGGGCCTCTTCGGTTCGTTCCATGTTGACGCGTTTGCCGATGTTCTCTTCCATCCACATGCGCGCGCCGCCCGCGCCGCAGCAAAAGCCCTTCTCACGACAGCGCCCCATCTCCACCTTCGTGACGCCAGGGATGGCGTCGAGCACGTCACGCGGTTCGTCGAAGACGCGGTTGTGACGACCGAGGTAACAGGGGTCGTGGTAGGTGACCGTGCCGGTGTAGGCGACGCCAGGAACGAGGCGACCGGCCGCCACGAGGTGACTGAGCAGTTCGGCGTGGTGGATCACTTCGTAGTCGCCGCCGAGCGCCGGGTATTCGTTCTTCATGGTGTTGAAGCAGTGCGGACAGCTCGCGACGATCTTCTTCGCGTTCGCCTCGTCGAGCGTCGCGATGTTGGCCTTCGCCATCTCTTGGAAGAGGTACTCGTTGCCCATGCGTCGCGCCGGGTCGCCGGTACAGGACTCACGCGGACCGAGGATCCCGAAGGTCACGCCGGCGCGGTGCAACATGCGCGCCGTCGAGACGATCTGCTTGCGCCCGCGCTCGTCGAGTGAGCCGGCGCACCCCACCCAGTAGAGATACTCGACGTCGTCGGGTATGACGCCGTCGAACACGGGCACCTCGAAGTCGAGCGCGGCCAACCACTCGGTGCGCTTGCTCGAACCGAGTCCCCACGGGTCGCCCTGATTCTCCAAGTTTCGCAGCAACAGTCCGGCTTCGGTGGGAAAGCGCGACTCCATCAGTACCTCGAAGCGACGCATGTCGATGATGGCGTCGACGTGCTCGATGTCGACGGGGCACTCCTGCACGCAGGCGCCACACGTCGTGCACGACCACAGCACGTCGGGATCGATGGTGGTCGGCACCAGCGTCGCGACGTCGCCGTCACGGTCGCCCGATAGCAACCGGTCCGCCGAGGCGAACATGTTGTCGCGAAGACCCATGATGAGGAGTTTTGGACTGAGCGGCTTTCCCGTGGTCCAGGCCGGACAGACGCTCTGGCAACGGCCACACTCAGTGCAGGTCGCGAGGTCCAACATCTGCTTCCAGGTGAAGTCCTCGACGTGACCGACGCCAAAGACCGTGTCTTCGGTCACTTGTTCCATGTCCATGTTCGGGGTCTTGTCGAGCCCGCCCAGCGCGCGTGGCCGACGCGAGACACCCACGTTGATCGGCGCCAAGAAGATATGGAGGTGCTTGGAGTAAGAGACGAAGACGAGAAAGCCCGCGATGACGGCGACGTTCAACAACAAGAACACCGCCTCCAACACGCTGTTCACGCCAACGCCGAGCGGCGTCAACCAGGTGGCGACCAACTTCGAGGCAAAGGCCCACGATGACGCGTGGCTCGCGTAGAACGACGTCAACGGGCCCTCGAAGGCGAAGCCACCAGGCTTGAAGTGCGAAAACGGGAAGTGACCAGTGTTGATCTGCGCCGCGCGGTAGACGAGCAGGGTCACGATGACGGCCGCGATCATCGCGAGGACCAACCACGCCGCGCCCGTATGACTACCGAAGAATCGACTGTCGCGTTGCTTCTTCGCGGGCGCGTTCCTCAGTCGGATGATCGCGAAGACGACGAGCGACGCGAGCACGGCCGTGGCGAAGTAGTCCTCGACGAAGGCCAGCCAGTTGCTCTGGCCGATCCACGGGATATGGAAGTCCCGATTGAACAGCGAGCCGTACGCCTCGAGGATGGTCGTGAGGAGGACAGTGAAGCCCCACATGGTGAAGAAGTGCGCGAGTCCCGGCACCGTCCAGCGAAGGAGTTTCCGCTGTCCGGCCACTTCGGTGACCTCCGCGTCAGCGACCTTGCGAAAACCCTGCCAGCGTCGCGGCGCGGGCTGACCGCTGCGGATGAGGCGCGACAGCCAGTAGAAACGTTGTCCGGCGACGCCAAAGCCCACGATCGTGATGACGAGTCCGATGATGACCCGCGCTAGCACGCTTCGCCACCAGACAAGAGCCTCACGACTCCTTCTTGAAGTTCTCCGAGTACCGACTCGGGGTGGGCCCACGTTGCCCGCGGTACTTCGAGCCGAGACCCGAGGACCCGTAGGGGCGATCGGCTGACGTCGTCATCTCGAAGAAGCTGATCTGACCTATCTTCATACCGGGATAGAGCGTGATCGGAAGGTTCGCGACGTTGGAGAGCTCGAGCGTGATGTGACCGTCCCACCCAGCGTCGATGAAGCCGGCCGTCGAGTGGATCACGAGGCCTAGTCGTCCAAGGGAGCTCTTGCCGTCGAGTCGCCCGACGATGTCGTCGGGGATCGCGATGCGCTCGGTCGTCGAACCCAACATGAACTCACCGGGGTGCAAGATCATGGGCGTCTCGGTACCGACGTCGATGAGTTCGGTCAAGTCCTCTTGGGCTTCACGAACGTCGATGACGCGTTGGGAGTGGTTTCGAAAGACTCGGAAGTACTGGTCGACGTGGACGTCGACAGAGGAGGGTTGAATACAGTCGTCGCCTAGAGGTTCGATGATCAATCGGCCTATTGCGAGCGCCTCTTTTATGGACTGATCCGAGAGCACCATTAAGAGGTCACGATACTCGTTTCGACCAATTCACTTGAACGCCCTCCGTCCTAGGACAACACTCGACGGCGGAAGTTTCGAAGCCCCAATGCCAAGAAAGCCGTACAGAAGCCGAGCATGACGGGGTAGACGACGTAGAGGTGCATGTGCGGCGCGTTGGTGAATGCCGCGCGCATCCCTTCGTTGACGTAGACCAGTGGGTTGATCAAGACGAGTGTCTGGAGCCAGTGGAACCCGCCGATCTTCACGGGCGCGAGGTGAGTCCACGGATAGTACGTGCCACCGAGAAAGGTGATCGGCAAGATGATGAAGCCGAACATGAGGCCAATATTGCGCGGTTCGAACGACGTGCCGAGGATAAGTCCGAGTCCGGCCATGGTCACGCTCGCCAAAGGCACGAGGGTAAGGATCACGAGCCAGTGGAGTGAAACGGTTGCGCTCACGCCGGCGGCGTGGACCACCGTCGCGATGGGAAAGACGATGGCCGCGGAGATGAGTCCTTGCACCGCGCCCGACAGGACCTTCGCGACGGCGACGAGCCAGATGGGACACGGCGCCTGGACGCGGTCCTCGATCTCACGAGTGAAGCCGAACTCCTGGGCCATCGTGAGTGCGATCGACTGCACCCCTTGGAACATCAGCGAGATGCCGACAACGCCGGGCACGAGAATCGTCGCGAAGGCCGACGCGCCCGCACCGCTACCGCCGCCAACCGCTTGACCAATCTTTGGAAAGACGAAAAGGAAGACGAAGCACAAAAGAAAAGGTTGAATCAAGGTTCGCAACACGAACTCCCGTAACGTCTTTCGTAGCACCACCATGTCGCGCAGGATCAGTGCCCCGAGTGCACGGCGACTCGCTTCAAACACCGAACGCGTCGGTGTGGTCTCGATGGTCGCGATCGTCATACTTCGCGCAACTCCTTGCCCGTCAAATTGATGAAGACAGTCTCGAGACTCGGTTCGGCGACGGCGAGATCGAGGATCTCCACGTTCGCGGCGTCGGCGGCGTTGACGACGCGCGGCACGAGCCGGTCGCCGCCCTGCACCTGCAGCGACACCACGTTCTCCACGACGCGCGTGCCCACGACGCCGTCGAGTTCCTCAGCGAGGACACTGGCAAGTCGTTCACCGTCCGTCGCCACCTTCACGGTCACGATGGTGTCGACGCCGGTGCTCTTCTTTAAGTTGGCGGGCGTGTCGAGCGCGAGGATCTTGCCGTGATCCATGATGGCGACACGATCACAGAGTTGATCGGCCTCTTCCATGTAGTGCGTTGTTAGTACGACCGTCTGTCCCGTGTGGTTGAGCTCTTGCAACATGTCCCACAGTGCGAGACGACTCTGGGGATCGAGGCCGGCCGTTGGTTCGTCCAAGAAGAGGACAGCCGGCGAGTGAAAGATCGCGCGCGCCACCATGAGACGTTGGGCCATGCCGCCAGAGAGGGCGTAGATCGACGCCTTCGCCCACTTCGACAACGAGAAACGCTCGAGTAGTTCATCCGATCGACGCCGTGACTCTCGTGCGTTGATGCCAAAAAGTCGACCGTGAAAGTAGAGGTTCTCCCACACCGTCAGCTGGCGGTCGAGCGTGTTCTGTTGCGAGACGATGCCCGAGACCTGCTTCACCAGGGCGGGATGCTTTCGCACGTCGATGCCAGCAACGAACGCGCTGCCGGACGTGGGTACGACACGGGTGGTCAAGATGCCCGCCGTCGTGGTCTTGCCCGCACCGTTAGGTCCTAGAAGACCGAAGATCTCTCCTTGGTGAACTCCGAGGTTCAAGTGGTCGACCGCCGGCACGTCCATTCCCGGGTACGACTTCGTGAGATCAACGGTTCGAATGACTTCGCTGTTGTCGATGGTCATGGATCGTTTCGTCGCTTCGCTGTCGTCGTTCGCTCGAGTGGAGAGGTCTGAAGTCACTTCGTGAACCAGTCCACCACACCACGCGCAGCGTCTCCAAAAGAGTGGCCACTCATGGGCATCAAGGGTCTCGAGGGCCCGCTCATTACAGTGGACTCCTATGGACCGAGGCATTCGCACCCTATGAAGCACACGCTGAAGCGCCAGTGGATTCTCGGGATCGTCTCGAGTGTGATCACCGTCGCCGCCGTCGGAGTCGGCAAGGGCTTCGGCAAGGTCACGCACTCGTCGATTCACGCCAAAGTCTTCGCGTGGAGCGCAGCCGTCGTTGTCGTAGTAGCTGGCGGTTTCGCGATAAAGCACGTCGCCACTGCCCTCGGTCGACTGACGGCCCGGAACTCGAACATAGGCGCCGGCGCTACCATTCGCCTGGTCGCGACGGGCGTCGGGTACCTCATCCTTCTCTTCGCACTCCTCGGCGTTCTCGGCGTGTCGCTCTCCCAACTTCTCATCGGCGCGGGACTGGCCGGCGTCATCCTTGGTATCGCGGCGCAACAGAGTCTCGGCAACATCTTCGCGGCAATTGTTCTCTTGGTCGCGCGGCCCTTTGTCGTTGGCGACGATATTCGGGTGCGATCCGGTGCCATCGGCGTACTCGACGCCAAAGTACTCGGCATCGGTCTCACCTACGTCACGGTGCGCACGGACGATGGCGTTCTCAAGATTCCCAACTCGGCGATGCTCGCCTCGGGCATCGGTCGACCCATCGTCGTGCCACCGCCGCCGAGAAAGAATCCCGACGAGGTGCCTCCCCCGTCGGACATCGACAAAACGTAGCGGCGGCCTCCTTCAGTCGGCAAGAAACGTCGACATCAGGACGGCGCAAACAAATCGACTATGTCAGTCGACCTGGTTTATGGCCAAAGCCAGCTCTTCGGCGAGCGCCGGCGACGCTGCGACAATGCCACTCCAACGGCGTGTGAGGTCGACATCGAATTCGATGGGGCGACCCTTCGCGTCGATGACCACGCCACCCGTCGCGGGAACGAGCACGAGGGCGGCGGCAAGGTCGCACAGCCGATGCGTGTCACTGCCGGCGTCGACGAACGCGTCAGTGGACCCTTGCGCGACGAGACATGCTTCCAGCGTCGAACAGCTAAGGATGCGAACGCGATCGGCGCGGTCCGCCACGTGAAGCCAGCTCTCTCGGTTATAGGCGTGTGGTCGCAACATCGAGACGGCCGCCTTCGAGAGCGAGGTCTGCCCCGTCGTTCGATACTCGCTGGGCTCACTTGCGTCCGCGCGCCAACTGCGTCCCGTCTCGAACCATACGGTGATGGATTGAATGAACGTCCTCTCGTCCGCGAGCGCCGCACTAAAGCAACTCAGCGGCACGTCGGCAGCCGCGTTGGCGGATCCGTCGAGCGGATCGGCGACGACAGTGAGGTGCGAACCCTGGTCCACGAAGCCGAGTTCTTCACTTAACAGATTGACGCCTCGTTTCGCTACCGTCTCGACGACCGACTGCTCTATGTACTGGTCGATAAACATGGTGGGGGTTCCGTCAGCGCCGTTACCCACGATGTTTTCTAATTCTGCGCGAGTGAAGGAGCGACGAGCGTTTTGGTAGGCGCGTTGAGCAGCGGCGGCGGCTTCTTCGAGTACGGGGTGAACGGAGGACGTCACGTACCTTCCCCTCGCTGTCGTGTCCTCGGAAGTGAGGTGACCGCTGCCCACAGTAGAGGCGGAGCGACGTCTGAAGTCCGATCGACCGAGTCGCCGGACGTTGCGGGCTCGGTGACGCTCGTCATGCTCGCATCTCTATTGGCGCATGATTCAAGAGCTCCGCTTCGTTCGGTGGGGACAAGTGACTGACGGTCCCTTCTACCTCCTCGTTCGATTCGAACTGTGACTCCGAGAACGCGAAACAGCCCTTCGCTTCGAGTTGCACGCCGACGTTCTCCCCGCGTTCGGATCGCTCTTCGGCGAAGACGCCGTGAAACGTCGTCCCGTCAGACAAGATAAGGGCGTGTTCGTACCCGCGACCGCGAAAGGCGCAGTCGAGGACTTTCGCGCGAAACTGGGCGTCGCCACTAAGGGGCGAACAGAGCCGCACGGCGCCATGGCGCACGAGAACACGAACCAACTCACCCCTTTTTGTTGCCGACTGCCCTCGAGCAAGCACGCGAGCGGATTCGCCGACGCCCGTCAAACGCACCGCTACCTCGTCACTCGTGTTCGTGAGTATGCCTTGTGCCGGGGCACTCCCAGTTTCGGTCACTTCACCGCGAAGCTCTCCCGCGAGTCCCGTGAATTGGGCGACAAAAGGAGACACTGGTGCGGAGTAGACGTCTTCAGGTCTCCCCAGTTGCGCGAGCTTCCCCTTTCGCAGTACTCCGACCCGGTCGGCGAGCGCGAACGCTTCACTTTGATCGTGCGTGATGTACACGCACGTGGCTGAGATCTCTCTCGCGAGCGTCGCTATCTCGACGCGCATACGTTCGCGCAGGTCCGCGTCGAGGTTCGACAGCGGCTCGTCGAACACGATGAGGCGCGGCTGCGCGACGAGCGCTCGCGCCAACGCCACGCGTTGCTGTTCTCCACCGGAAAGTACGTTGGGATACCGAGAGCCAAACTTCCCCAGACCCACTCGGTCCAAAAGATCCTGACATCGACGGGCGGCTTCGCCGCGCGACAGGCGGAGGCGACGTAGTGCAAAACCAACGTTCTCACTCACCGTCATGTGCGGCCAGAGCGCGTAGTCCTGGAACACCATGGCAAGGTCGCGCCGTTCGGGCGCGACGTGGACTTGTCCGTCGCCAACCGTCGTGCCCTCAATGGCGAGATGGCCGGAACTTATCTGTTCGATGCCAGCGATGCAACGAAGAAGCGTCGTCTTGCCGGACCCTGATGGACCGAGGAGGACAAGAAACTGTCCGTGATCGATCGAAAGGTCGATACCTTTGAGCACTCGCTTCTCCCCGTACGACTTGTGTAGGCCCTCGATCTTCACCGCGACGTCGCCTTTGACCTCGCGGTCGATGGAGTTCTTCATGATTGGTTCCTCGCTCATAGTGATGACCCTGGTTTCAGCCCAAAAGAACGCCAGGACGCTGGCGCAAAAATACGAAAGACGAGTGCGGCGGCTCCCATCACCAAAAGCGTGGCGCCCACCGCGATCACGGTCATGGCCATGGCCTGTTGGAATCCGTACTGAAACTGACTAGTGATCGCCACCGCAATGGCTTGAGAGCCGGGTGGTTCGAGTATCTGAGAGACCGGAAGCTCCAGTGCGATACCGCCGAAAGCGACGAGCCACGCCCACATGAGCGGCCGGGCCAACAACGGGAGTACCACTTTGAACCACGCGAGCACGGGCGGCACACCGTGGACTCGAGCCGCCGCGACGAGTGATGCCTGGAACTGTGCAAAGGATCCGAACAACAAGCGAGCGACGATGGGTGCGGTGCCCGCCAGGTAGCCGGCGCCGAGGAGCCACACCGTTCCCGTGAGGTGAACACCGAGGTGCGCAACCAGTGGAAGGTTGTACGCGAAGATGAAACTCGCGCCGAGCACTAACGACGGCAGCGCCACGGCGCTCAACAGTCCGACGTCGACGAGCCACGCAAGTCGGGTCGACGACCGACGACTCAAGATGCCCGCGAAGATCGCACCAGCGATCAAGCTACAGGTCGCGACGACGGCCGCCATGCGAAACGAGAAGCCGATTGAATGGAGCAGCGTCGTTCCGCTGAACGTGTTGGCTCCACTCCACGCGGCTCGGTAGAACGAGAACGTCACGTTGTGCAAGGAGAAGTGTCCACCGAAGCCGTTGAGTAGGGATGAACTCACGATGCCGATCACCGGCACGCCGATCGACGCGACGAAGAACGCTCCAAGGATGGCGGTCACGCCGAAGCGACGACGACGACTTGACGACGCGGGCACGACGGGGCGAGTTCTGCCACTGAGGACCGCAAAAGAGCGACTGCGAAGTGCACGCCGTTGGGCCGCGAGCGCCAGACCCACCATCGCGATCAGGAGCACGCCGAGCGCCGCCGCGAGCGGGAAGTCGACGGGAGGCGTCGTGACCGAATTGAAGAGCGTATTCGTCGCGAGCGGGTAGTTGGCGGTGACACCGAGTGTGTACGCCACACCAAAGTCGCTGATCGACTCAGCGAACACTAAAGCGAATCCGGACCATAGGGCCGGTGAGATCATTCGAGCGGTGACAAGTAGTGCGCTGAAAGGGCCCGCACCGTGGACCCTCGCGGCATCGTCGTACTCTCGCCCGAGTCCGCCGAGGGCCGCCGACGCCGCGAGGAACGCGAAGGGCGCGCCACGACACGCGAGAATCCAGATCGCGCCGAAGGGACTTATCACGATGTTGCTGAGCACGACTGGATCGACACCCGTAAGTTGCTGAATCACACCGCCGGGTTCCACGATGCGCTCAAGTCCAAGGGCGGGAAGATAGGTCGGCGTCAGTAGAAGTACCCAGACCAGCACTCGCCACGATGACCGAGCGACGATGTCGAATCGACCGATGATGATTGCGAGGCTCAGCCCCATGAACACTGCGAGAGCCGCGCTGGCGACGCCCAACACGAGTGTGTCGAGGAGGCTTTGCAGCGAGGTTCCTTGAAGGGCCTGCGAGAATGCCGCGAAGGAGAACCAAGAACGGCCTTGACCAAAGAGCCGTGGGGAGACCGACAGGACGAGGAAGCTCCCGATCGGTAGAACGAAGAGGACACCAATCACGAGACCCAAGACACTGAAGAGCGACTTGCGTCGAAGGATTTCCCAGTGGAATCGACGAGCAGCGGGTGGTCGTGAAGGTGCCACCTCGCGTGAGTGCGCCGAGTCGGAGTCTTGAGCGATCACTCCGGCGGAAGCGATCATGAGATCGCTTCCGCCGGGCGAGTCGAGGTTTCCTCTAGTGGACACGAGTCCGCTCTCCGCACGATCGCTGACTAACCGGCGATCGTTGACTCAAACCACTTACGGAACGACGGCTCGATAGCCGCCCACTTGATGGGGTCAACGGACTGCACCGGAATCGACGTCAGTGACGGAAGGACGCTAAGGGGCGTGGCGCCACTCACGATCGGCCAGTAGTTCGAGTCCCCATGGGGCGCAGAGTTGCGCATGATGGCCTGACCTTTCGCGCTCATCACGAACGTCGCGAACCGCTTCGCCTCGGAGAGGACCTTCGTGGGAGCCTTTCCGTCGATCCCGATGATGCTCGGCAGCTCGGGTACGTACTTAGGAAAGACGGGCTTCACGTTCGAACTCGTCTCTGACGCGGCGATGCCGTTCGAACTTTGGAGCAAGATCACGTTCACCTGTCCGGACGCGAGGCCGTTCAGTTCGTCGGAAGCGCCGTTGTAGTACAGGTGCAATCCGTTGGCCTTGAGTTTTAACAGGTACGACTTGAGCTGTGCCTCGCCACCCAGTTGATTACCCAGCGCGCTCAGGAAGACGTACGTCGCTCCCGATTGGGCGAGGTCGAACATCCCGATTTTGCCCTTGTACTTCGACGAGAGAAGGTCTTGCCAGGTCTTCGGTGGGTTCTTCACGAACGTGGAGTTGTACCAAATGTTGTAGGTCGTGAAACCTGTGGGCACGTAGCTCTTGTCGGCGGGGATCACGGACTTTCCGAGTGTGGTGTAACCGGCTGGCTCGAAACCCTTGAGTAAGAGTCCCTGCTTGTCGAGTTCGACGTACGGCGACGCTCCGTCCGTCCACAGAACTCCCCATTGGGGATTGTTGCGTTGCGCTTCGATTGCCGCGTAACTCGTGCCGAAGCTCGCCGCGCTCAGTTGCGTCGTGATGCCAGTCGCCTTTTGGAACGCCGCGACTTCTGCCGCGGCGTAGTCCTGACCGGAGTACACGAGGAGCGGTACGCCACTCGCGCTTGCTCCCGACGTCGCTGCGAGCATCGGCACAATGACGGCGAGCCCTATTCCGGCGGCTGCGTAAGCTGCATTTCGAAACGGTCGTTTCGAATTCTTCAAAGATAAAAGTCGCACGTTTTCCCTCCTTGGGATGGTTGTCGATTGCGAAACTTCGGTGAACCTAACAGCGCTGTGTGTTATCGAGGTGATGAGAAAACCTGTTCCTCGTGGCAGTGTTGAAAATTCTTTGCGAAATGTCTAGATTGCATCGGTCTAGACCGTATTGGTCTAGACCGCTTCAATCGGGAGTGCTACTGTGCGTGCGTGACAATTCCGACGTACCTCAAACTTGCGGACGAACTTGAGTCCGAAATATCAAAGATGAACGCCAATTCGCGCCTCGCTTCTGAGAAGGATCTCGCTGTCCTTCACGGGGTCAATCGCCTCACTGCCCGAGCGGCGGTGCAGGAACTCGAGCGCCGTTACTTGGTTCGTCGTCGCCCAGGTAGCGGCACGTTCGTCTCGGATCGCGTCGAATTCAGGATCACGCCTAACTCCCCGCCCAGCTGGAGCGAAGTGATTCGCCTTTCGGGCGCGACGCCTCGAACGGAGACGCTGTCTTTGCGAACAGTTCGAGCCGTGCCGTGGCTGCGCGAGGCCTTGCACCTCGCCGCGGACGACCGAGTCGTCCACCTACGTCGCCTTCGCTACGTCAACGAAGAGGCGGCCTGCATCGCGGACACGTTCCTCGCCGCTGACCTCGTCCCTGATCTCAGGGCCAACCTGAAGTCGAACGAATCGCTGCACAAGGTTCTAACGGAGAACTACAAACTCGATCCCTACCGCGCGGAACTGAAGATGGACGTTGAGGTGGCACCGTCCGATATTGCGAGTCTCTTGGGATTGGGAACGCGACCGATGATGTTTCACGTCGTGGCGCGTTCGGACACCCGTCGCTTGAAGCGACCTCTCCAAATGACGACCACGTGGAACCGACCGGACATATTGCGCGTCGTGATTGACCTCTCGGAGAGTTCGTGAGCGAAACCGTTTCGACAGATCATCGCGAAGCCTTCGACTCCTCGCTAGAAGAGACGGCGGACACACTGGTGCCGCGTCCGCTCTCCACCGACGAACTCTATGAAGCACTCGCCCGAGCCAATCGTGACGAACTCGTGGCGCTCGCCGACCTCATTCTCGAGACACCGTCGTCACTAGAACTCGTCGCTGGACCATCCGTCGTCAGTTCACCGATACGACTATCGATGCCAGGAGGCACTGGCACCGTCGTCATCGGCCACGTCGCGATGACCTCGTGCGAAGTATCGCTTGACGGCGTACGCGGCGACGGGATCCGATCGGGTCGATCACTCGAAGCGAGCATTGCGGCGGCGATCTGTGACGCCGAAGTCGAGCGAGACGGAAAGTTCGTCGACCGCGTCCACGACCTCGCGCTGGCGACACTTCGTCAGTTGCACCTCAACGAAGAGCGACGGGCGCTGGCAACACAACTGACGAAGATTGGTGACGAATGACGTGGGACCCAGTCCACGAAGGACGGCGCGCTTTCGACTGCTGTTTTCGCGCGTTCTGTGAGCCTGGCGCGTCCATTGTCGGTGTCCCGCGCCCCATGATGCGCGAGAACCTACGTGAAGACCTCGCGGCGGGCGTGCTGCTCGCGCTCCTCGATCCGGGAATACGCCTCGCCGTCGTCGGGACGGACGAGACGCGGCGCCTCGCCGAGACCATCTGTTCGATGACCGGCGCACTGTTGTCCTCGATCGGAGAAGCGGCCTTTGTACTCGTAACGGACGGCGCCAATGAGAGTGTCGCCGGTCGTGCCTTTCGCGGGACGCCACTCCAGCCCGAGCGAGGGGCAACGGTCATCTACGCCGGATCGTGGCCGAGCGTCGCCGTCACACTCACGTCGCCGGGCCGAGCAAGGGACGAAACCCTTGCGCTGCCAATACCGGTGGCTGAGCTGGACGACTTCGCGAGAGTGAACGCCGACGGGCCGTGCGGCGTCGACGCGCTGATCGTGGATGGACCTTCGCTTCGAGGGCTGCCAAGGGGCGTTGCCATCACGCGCGTCAAGCAGGCCGCGTAGGCATGTACGCAACGCTCGCGAGTTCAACGGCGGCCGTCAAGAACGCTCGAAGGTTGGCACTCGCGTCGTCGACGCAGTCGAAGGCGAGCGTGTCGGAGCAGTCACTACTTGTCCATCAGATTTGCGCTGAGGCCGGAATTTGGGCGCCCGACGCCGCCAGTCGGGCCCTCGAGCAGTCGGGTGGTGAACTCGGGAGGGCCGTCGCACTCGTTCGTGTCTGGGCGGCGACACTCCCGTACGCAGATGCTAAGACCGTCAGCGAAGACGACATCGAGATCACGCGTCACCTCTCGGCCGCGTACGCGGAGATTCCTGGGGGGCAGTGGCTCGGACCTTCGGATGAGCAGGCCCCTCGGCTCTTGACGTGGCTCGACCACATCGATCCCGTTGACGTCGAGAGCGAGCGTCGAAGCGATCTGATCGCCAAGACGAACTCGCCCGGGGCGGTAACTTCGCGGAGAAGTGACGTACGACGGGTGCGCGACCTGATCGTCGAGGAGTCCACCGAACCGTCAACGCCGAAGGGCGACGGCCCAGACCCGACGCGTGCGGCCCTTACCGCCCCCTTCTCTCGCCTCGGCCGCCTCGCCGCACTCGCGCGAAGCGAGACCGGCGCCTTGGTTTCGTTCTCTTCGGTCGTCATGGAGAGCAGACGCGAAGCGATCCTTCTGGAGATCAACTCCTCGATCGTCCACTTCGACGTTGCGCATCCGCGCACCGGCAACCAGTGCCGCGTGAGTGAAGTGCCGATCGTTGAGGCCGAGGCCGTCACGGACATACTCATTGACGGACGGGCGAGTCTTGTTCTCGGCTACGGGGTCTCACTCGGGTCGCTGGAACGTCGCGCAATCGCCATCGCCGTACTCGACGCCGTTCTGCAGGACGGCCCCGTCACCCTCACGCTCGACGACGGCGTCATCACGTCCGCTTTCGACGGCCTCAGCGCGACGGGGATCGTGGAACACCTACGTCTTCCGCACTACGTGAGTTTCGCTGCGTACCTGTCGTCCATCGAAAATGAAGAGGATCTCGAACAGTGATGAGCGTCACTGAACTGACAAAGTTGCACGGTTCGCCCGAGCCCTACGCCTACCTTGATGAGGTATCTAAGCGCGAGGTCCGTCGCGCCATCCTTAAAGCCCTCGCCTTGCCGGGCCACCAAATCCCGTTCTCCTCACGAGAGATGCCGATCGCTCGTGGATGGGGAAGTGGCGCACTCCAGGTGACGCTTTCTGTGGTCGGGCCGGACGACATCGTCAAAGTCATCGACCAAGGTGACGACGCGTCGCTCAACGCGCAGGCTATGCGCTCACTGATCGCCACAACGGCGGAGTGCGAACAGACCACCCGCACCGTTGAAGCGACGATCGTCCAAAGTCGCCACCGCATTCCCGAGATACCACTGCGCAGCGACCAACTCCTGGTTCTTCAAGTCCCGCAGCCCGATCCCTTGCGCCGACTTGCTGGGAACGCCGCCACGGCTGCGGCACTGCACGCGGAAGGTGACCACACCCTGGCGTGGCTCGAGCGCTACGAGGACGAGGTTCGTCGCGGAGGTGGCGCCACTGGCGCCGGCCATCCCGTGATGGTCAACGGCGCGGTACTCATGGGTCCAAGCCCGATTCCCCCGTACGACATTCCCCGGCTTGACGATCTGCCTCACCCGGTCCTCTTTGGCGCTGGCCGACTCGCTCGCGTGATGGCCCTCCCGCCGCACTCGCACGTCAGACCGCTGTCATTTGATGATCGGCCCTTCCTGATCCCAGACGCGGGCGTGGCGTGTGCTGGATGTAACTCAATGACGTCGCACCGAATCGAGTCGACGGTGCGTCCCGGAACGTGGTGGTGCAGCGACACT
This sequence comes from Acidimicrobiales bacterium, assembly GCA_035937905.1. GTDB lineage: Bacteria > Actinomycetota > Acidimicrobiia > Acidimicrobiales > RAAP-2 > RAAP-2. The sequence goes on along the minus strand of DASZHK010000095.1, from coordinate 7,014 downwards.
GACTACTGCTTTTCAAACACGAGGCCGAAAAGTTGACGACGCCTATGTTCGAAACAGCTGAACGCCTCACGACACGTGACGGCGCTCTCGACTCTCTTGCGCCACCGCCTCCCGCGTTGGTTGTCGAAAACCTCACGAAACGATTTGGAGGTGGTTGTCCCCGTTGCTTCCAGCTGACTGGCCCCGAGACGTCGACGAGTCGCTGTGGCGAGTGCGGCAGCGTGGTCGCACTGCATGAGGTAGCACTCGAAGTGGGCTCCGGAGAAGTGCTGGGCGTCGCCGGTGAGTCAGGTTCTGGCAAGACGTCGTTGCTCAGATGTTTGCACCGCGACCTCGTGCCAGAAACGGGAAGGGCCCTCGTGACGGGCGTCGGTGATCTGTTCGATGACTCACTCTCGGATCGCCGCGTGCACACCGAAGTCGCGGTGTTAGTTCACCAGAGTTCTGCGGCTGCCGGTCTCTCACCGAGTCTCTCCGCCGAGACCAACGTCGCCGAACGACTCCTTGCGACGGGTTCGCGCAGCTTCGGTGAGATGCACCTTCGTGTTGGCGAAGCACTCAGCGGACTTGAAGTCGACCGAGATCGGCACGCCAACGTGCTCGCCACCTTTTCTGGAGGCATGCAACAGCGGGTCCAGTTGGCTCGCGCGCTCGTCCAACCTCCGCCGGTTCTGTTGCTGGACGAACCAACGACCGGACTCGATCCTTCGGTCCAAGCGGCCTCACTCGGGCTCTTGCAAGAAGTGGTCGACGATTTTGGCGGCGCCACCATCATCGTGTCGCACGACTTACGGGTGTTGCGACTGTTGTGTCCTCGGATCACGGTGTTGCGCTTCGGTCGAATTGTCGAATCCGGTCTCACCGATCAGGTCCTGGAAGATCCCCACCACCCCTACACCCAACTACTCGTCTCGAGTCAGCTATGACGATCCTTGAGGGCGCGACAATGGTCGTCGACGAAATATCGAAGAGTTTTCGTCGGGAACGTTCACGTCAGGATGACGTACTCCACGACGTAACCATCGAGGCCGCACCGGGCACGCTCGTGCTCATCGAAGGCGACGCGGGTTCGGGACGCTCAACGCTGCTTCGGTGTTTGCTCGGCACGTACCGCGTTGACCGTGGTTCGGTCGTCCTACGCTGCGACGCAGGCAGTGTCGATCTCACGACCACAGACGATCGAACGCTTTCGTGGTTACGCGATCGCTACTTCTCATGGTTCGACGGTCACTTTTTCTCGCCACCACACTTTCCGGCATGGCGTGCGCTGGCACGGTCCGCCGACCTCGATGAATCCACCGCGCGGAAGAAGTTAGAGGCGTTCGGCGCTGGCGACTTAGGTGACGTCCCGGTCGGTCGTCTGCTGGCCGCTGAAGCTCGCGTCGTCGCGCTCGCCACGACCCTCTCGCGCACATCGAGTTTTTACCTGCTCGACGAACCACTCCTTGGACAAGGCGAGATGGTCCGTGGCGCCGCCATGGCAGCCGTCGAAACCGTGCGATCCCGAGGTGCGGCAGTGCTCGTGAGTGCGACGCCTGACAGTCCCTGGACAGCCCTCGCAACATCAATCCACCAACTGAATAGAAAGTGAATCCTTCATGACGTTTGCTATTGATCAAGTCACCGTAGTGCCGGGCGCAGGCCAAGAGGTTGTCGAGTGCGCGACGGTCACCGTGGATGACAATGGAACCGTCGTCGCGATCGAGCCCACCGACGGCGCAAGTGTTGGCTACCTCATTCCTGCCGCTGTTGACGTCCACCTCGACAACGTTCGTGAACGACGACGACCCCGCGCGACGGTGGAACTCGCGCTCTCCGAGGTCATCCCGATGCTGGACGTCGAATGCGCGGCGGCGGGCGTGGGCACGCTACTCGTATCGGGTCGTTTCGAGCACGAACCACGCAAAGGTGTCATTTTGAGTGACGCGCTCGCGCTCTGTGAGTTGATTGAAGACCTCTACCCCACGCTCGCGTGCGATTGGTACATTCACGCGCGCGTTGAGGTGACCGACGACGGGGTGATCGAAGCCCTTCAGCAAGCAACCGCTGCTTCATCGCGCATCAAACTCATCTCGATGATGGACCATTCAGCGGAGCGCAGTCGATTCGCCTCCGTTGAAGAGCACCGCCAGTTCTACGCAGCAGACTTCGGAGTTTCATTGGACGAAATCGACGCCATCATTGAACGCAAGCGCGACGGCGCCGGGAACGCCGACGAGCGCCGCCGGATGGTCGCGAATATCGCTCAGGAGCGCAGCATCACCCTCGTGAGTCACGATGACCGCACCGCCGCTCAGATCGACGACGCGGCGTCGCTCGGTGCCACAGTGGCGGAGTTTCCGCTCTCGACGGAAGCCGCGCGACGCGCCCACGAACTCGGAATGTCGATCGTGCTCGGCGCCCCCAACGCGGCGCGCGGGCGTTCCACGTCGCCTGGCAATATCCTCGTCGCGGACGCGGTCAGTGACGGACTCTGCGACATTCTCTGTTCGGACTATTTGCCGAGTTCGCTGGTGCGAGCAGTCTTTCGTCTGTCCGACGACGGCGTTATGGCGCTGAAGGACGGTGTTGGTCTCCTCACGTCGGCGGCGTCGGTCGTGGGTGTCGCGGAGCCCGTCATCTGCGTGGGTCAACCACTCAACGCGTCGCTTCGTCAACGGGTTAACGGCGTCGACATCGGCATGGCACTCTGGCGCCAAGGCGAGCTCATGTACCAGCGCTCGAGGATCGCCGTACGCCAGGTGTAAGGCCTCCCGCGAATCGCGCTTCATCGGTTCGCTACTAAAGTCCGAGTTGTCTGAGCGTGCGTTAGCGCCCATTGTTGGATATTCAAGACAAGCGAAATCAGTTCGCCACGTCTCGATTAACCAACAGTGAGGCGCTCTCGCGATCGTTCGCTCCAGCACTTGTTGATGAGGGACAAGAAAGTCGCGAGATGAATCGAAGTACCATGGTTCCCACGCGGGCGTAGTTCAGCGGCAGAACATCAGCTTCCCAAGCTGAGAACGCGAGTTCGATTCTCGTCGCCCGCTCCAAGTTTCGACGGTAAATTTGTGTTAGCAAAGCTTTCCATTTATCCGCTCGTGCCCACGAGACACTGTCCTTTTTCCCACGTCAAACACCAGTTGCGCCCGAGAGACGCCTAGCAAATCCCGCCGCGAAGAGCAACGAGTCAACGTTCGATGCGAGAGTTTGCGAGCTTCTCGATCGTTGGGCGCGGAAGTGATCCCTCGATCGCCTCGTCGTCGATGTCGGTCGAACCGTGACCTGACTGAGATGGCGCGCGCTTCCGCTCCCTCGACCCCACGATGGTAAATCCGACGAGTGGCGAATTTACGAACTGTTGAGGATCTGTAGTGCGACGTGTGAGTTGGTGATGCGACGGTTGGAAAACACGTATAAGGGCACACTTTTGAGGAAAACCCAAGCCTCCCGATTCTGGACCTTAGTTGCGTCGGCTTCATTGATCGCGGCGGTCTGCTTTGTGGCGTCGCCCTTACCTGTCGCAATGGGTAGTTCCCTGGGGAGCGTCTGGAACATCGCGACCGAACCTTGACCAACGGCGAGTTGGTACGAAGTCACGTACGGCGCCGGGCAGCGGGTCGCCCTAGGTCACTCGGCAAATGTCGCCGTCTCGCTCGACGGCTCAACCTGGACGGACTCTCCCGTGCCGGCCGGATCCTGGCAATCGGCTGCGTACGGGAACGGGCACTTCGTTGCACTCTCGTCCACGAACGCGAATCCTGAGGAGCTGGTCTCGACGAATGGGCACAGTTGGACCGCGGCGGCAGGTCCGACGCCTCCATGGTCCGCTCTTACTTTCGGCGAAGGACGCTTCGTCGCCGTGAGTTCGGTTGGACAGATCGAAACGTCAACGAATGAGACGCAGTGGACCCAAGCGTGGCGCCACAGTAATTACGACTTCACCTCTGTCGCTTACGGGAACGGGCACTTCGTCGCAACTGACGCTGCTTTGGGCGCCGTCGCGATCTCGACCAACGGCGTGGCTTGGAGTCGTCTCTTCCCGGCGTCACCCACAGTGACAAAATGGGGAGCCGTCGTCTATGGCGAGGGAGAATTCGTGGCGTTTGACGGTTCAAACTCTGGCTACTTTGCAACATCGGTGTACGGAACCGTCTGGACCCTCCATCAGCTCTCTCCCCCTGAGGCGATAGTTGGCGCGACGTTCGGCTGCGGCAGCTTTGTAGGCGTCGGTAAGTCCAGCGTGTCGGCTGGAAGCTTCATATCGTCGACCTCCGGATCGGCGTGGTCCACTACCGCGGCGCCCATAGACCAAACTTCATACTGGACCGCTGTCGGCTACGGCGCTCACCGATTCGTTGCGGTCGACGCCTCACGCAACATTGCTTGGTCGAGCACGTCCGCCAACTGTTCCGCGATAATTCCAAGATCGCCGCAGCAGGTCTCTGGGAAAATCATTAACGGCAAAGTCTGGACGTACATGCATCCTCCCTCCAGCGCGGGCGGTGCGCCGGTCAACAGTTATCGCGTGAACATCTCCAACGGAACGTTCTCCAAGCAGTGTTCTGCACCTGTGTACTACGAACCCAACTGCATCATCGCCGGGCTCAAGAACAATCAGGTGTACTGGGTCACGGCGCAGTCGCACAATCGCTTCGGCTACTCGGTGCCGACCGACCCGATGTTCGTCATCCCGGTCGCGTCACTGAACCTCAACGCAACGGCGACAGAGCCGGTGGGCTCTCACGGCGGGCTTGTCGTGCAAGTCACAGGCGTTCGCGCCAACAGCGATGGCTTCTATCCAAACGCCACGGTGACGGTGCACGTTGGTGCGACGATCGCATACTGCCATCCGAACCCCTTCGGCGAGTGCCTACTAACCATCTCGAATCCGCCCATCGGGTCTGACTCGATCTACGCGACCTACACCGGCTACGGGACGTCGTATCAGTCGCCAACGTCGCACGTCACGGTCCAATCTTGATCTCTGGTCGCTATGTTGCCGATGGGATCCAGCACGAGAGTATCGCTAGCGCAAGTTGAGTTCGCGAGGTCGATTCTCGTCGCCCGCCCCATGGCAAGCGGACGATCATCGATTTCAATTGTTCGTTGAGTATCTCGAACGTCGATGCTCTATGGCTCTAGGCCGGACCACTTTGGAAGGGAAGTTGCTGACCCGTTTCGAGCAGCGTTTTCAGTCCACTGAGGATTTCGTTCCAGCCGCCGCCGGCCCCGTGCGGTTCGCTCTCGCCTCTCATGACGGCAGCCCATATCGGCGCACCGGTCACGTCATGGGTGACGGTCAGTTTGGTGACGCCCCCACGCACGGGCTCGAGGTCATAGGTAACACGGGTAAACGCCTCTGCCTTCAACTCGGGCGTCATCGTCATCCGCCACGTCTGGATCAACTTGCGTGGCGGGTCGGCCTCGATCACCTCGCCATCACTGATGACGTCCGGACAGCCCAGCGCCTTCATGCCATCGTTAGCGTACGACCGGAATGAGCCGCCGGCGCGCAGCTCGTATTCCGAGAGAGGTGCGTAGCCGTACTGCACGGTCCATTCGGGCTTGGTGATCGCCTCCCAGACCCTCTCGGGTGCCGCTTTGATGTACACGCGATAGATCTGGATCGTCTCGGACTGGTTTGTCGTCGTCATTTCTGTTCCTCCAAAGTTGTTTTCAGGTTGGCAAGCGCCGAAGCGTGACGCGCGGTGTACTTGTCGATCCACCGGTCATGGATCAACCGAATCGGGACGGGATTGAGATAATGCAACTTCTCCCGACCTGACCGGCGCGTGACGACAAGCCCCGCCGCTTCCAGCAGGCGCAGGTGCTTCATGACCCCGATACGCGTCATGTCCACCTGGGACTCGAGATCGCTCAACGTGCGTCCTTCGCGCTCGAAGAGGAGATCGAGCAGGAAGCGACGCGTTGGGTCAGCGAGCGCTTTGAACACGAGGTTGTCGTCCACACCCAAGCACTATATGTCACCATTTGGTTACCTGTCAAGCGCCGCTCGGCGTTACGTGCTCGAGGATTCCCTACGATGAGTCGAAAGGCGGGCAAATCCCTTAAATAAAAGGACTTTGAAGATGGTCGAATCAAACGAATCAAACGGAGAACTGCCGTACGACGACTCCGGAACCTCCAAAGACGGTGATCTCGGGGACACCGCAGTTCGTGCCGCCAGGGACAGCCGGTGCGCCGACTGAGACCAGATGTGGAGCGGCCAGCCCAACGGTGCCCTCGTGGCCGAGATCCTCGAACTTTGACCCGGTCGAGTGCTCGACGTCGGTTGTGGCGAGGGCGCGGACGCGGTCTGGCTCGCCAAAGCTGGTTGGGACGTGACTGCACCCGACGTTTCGGGCGTGGCGCTGGAACGAGCAGCTTCGCACGCACGAGACGCCGAGGTTGACATCCGCTGGGTGCACGCGGGATTGGTGGAGGCGGAACTGCAGCTGGCTCGTTCGACCTCGTGTCTGCGCAGTACCCTGCGCTACTTCGAACTCCCAGCACCGCTACCGAGCGCGCTACTCGCGGCCGTTGCGCCCGGCGGCGTCTTGCTCGTTGTGCACCACGCGGGGATGGACACTCAAGCAGCACACGACGGCAGCTTCGACCCGGCCGACTACGTCTGGCCACCAATGTCCGCCGCCCTACTCAACGACAAGTGGGAGACGGAGCTCAATGAGAAGAGGCCGCGAAGCGCACCCGAGAGTGGTGCGGGTGCGCGCCCGTGGATGGCAAAAATGATGAAAACGACCAAATGATCCCCTCCTCGAAGTTCGGCGACGAGCGTTGAGAGGCACACATCCGTTTTCCGTATGAATACAGCGGATTTGAGCGAATTGGCCTTATATCACAAATCTATTTGCAAATTGTGCATCTGTTGCTTTATCTTTGTGAATTAGTTGATGATTGCGTCGAAGACAGCAAGGGCAGACAGTTCCGATTCCGTTTTTTCCATTCAAGGAGGAATTATGAATTTGCTTGCCACCTATCGGCGACTGCGACAACGCCAAGAGCACGGTG
>DASZHK010000094.1:0-47323 GCA_035937905.1 Acidimicrobiales bacterium | reverse complement strand
CGGCGAGTAGTAAAGGAACGATTGGGCGTAACGCCCGACGAGATGCGAAGTGGCCACTTGCCCGCGCTCAGTCATCCCGACGAACTGGTGGAGCGCTTGGAGGCGTACCGACTCGCGGTCTGATGTCCCATTGTCAATCGGGTGTTCCAACTCGATGACCGGGACTGAGGCCATCTCTTGACGTCGGATTTTTTGTGGGCGAGGGGGGACTTGAACCCCCACATCCTTTCGAATACAGGCACCTGAAGCCTGCGCGTCTGCCAATTTCGCCACTCGCCCTGAGACCTTGCAACAATAGTCGGTTGGATTCTCCGGTCCCCCTGCACCTTCGCTCCCGGGGGACTGCCCGGTACAGTTGGAAGGGTCATGGTTCTAAAAAATGTGGAAAACGGTTTAGAGCGACTTTTCGAGCGGACGTTCTCACGCCCGTTTAGAACCGCGCTCCAGCCAATCGAGATTGGCACGCGCATCGTGCGTGAGGTGGACCTGACGCGTCGCCTCTCGGGTCAAGGTCCTATTTCGGCCAATGAAGTGCGGGTGTGGCTGGGTCCAGCGGATGCCCAACGTTTCGAAGGGTTCCAAAAAGCGCTCGTCACGGAACTCGAAGAGACGGTTCGCCAACACGCCATCTCCGAGGGGTACTCCTTCGTGGGTCCGGTGAAAGTCGAGATCTTCATCGACGACGATCTGAAGGCCGGCGCCGTTGAAGTGAAGACCGAGTTCATCGGCGGCGAGGCGCAACCGCGTCTCATCGTGAGTGACGGACGGTCCTTTGCGGTCGGCGACACGCCCTTGATCATCGGGAGGAGTCCGGACGTCGCCGTGGTCGTGAACGACTCCAACGTCTCACGCCAACACGCGGAAGTCTGGCGCACGGCCGAAGGGGTCGCGGTTCGTGATCTGCAGTCCACGAACGGCACGTACGTGAACGGACACCGGATCTCGGCCGTCTCGCTCTCGCCGCGTGACGACGTCACCGTGGGCACCCTCCATTTTCGGATTGAGCTGGCTTGAGTCTTCTCGCCGCGACGAACTACGCGGCGGTCGTTCGCCCGCTCCAGGTGCTGGCGATGGTCATCGCCGTCTTGTTCTTCGCGCGCGTCCTGCGCTTGGCTTCCGTCGAATCGCGCCCCGTCGATTTCCAGCCGAGGAGTCGCCGTCGTCGCGACACGCTCGCACTCGAGTTCATCGAACCGCTCGATCGAGGTGGCGAACGAATCGACGTCGCTACGGGCGTGACGATCGGTCGAAGCGACGCGTGCGACCTACGCCTCGACGACACGTACCTCTCGTCGCGCCACGCGCGTGTCGCGAACGACGACGGTGATCTCTCCATCGAAGACCTGGGTTCGACGAATGGCACGTACGTCAATCAAGAGCTCGTTCGAGGGCGCGTTCACTTAGAGCGCGGTGACGTCGTCCAAGTTGGCGGCGTCCTCTTCGAGGTCGTTCGTTGACCCGATGGCGCTACGCCGCGGCGACCGATATTGGACTGGTGCGTCAGACGAATCAGGACGCCCTCTACGCCGACGACAAGCTCGCGATCATCGCCGACGGCATGGGTGGTCACGCCGCCGGTGAGGTGGCGGCGGCGATGTCGATCGACCTTGTCCGTAAGGGATTCAAAGCGAGTCCGAGCGTCGAAGGGCTCGTCGAAGCGATTCAAGGCGCCAATAGCGCGGTCCTCGATGACGCCCGCGGCAATCCCGACCACTTCGGCATGGGCACGACGGTCATCGCCATCGGACTCACCTACGACCTTGAGAACATGGTGGTACCCACGTTGGTGCACGTGGGCGACTCACGGGCCTACCAACTTCGTGACGGCGCGCTTCGTCAACTGAGTGAGGACCACAGTGTCGCCGAGGAGTGGGTCCGCATGGGCCGACTCACGCCCGAAGAAGCGGCGGTGCACCCGCGCCGTCACCAACTGACGAGGGGCGTCGGTGTCGAAGACACGATTGCCATCGACGTCACGTCGATAAACGCTGTCGCCGGCGATCGACTGCTCCTTTGCAGTGACGGACTCTCCAACGAACTCGACGGCGACACCTTGGCGCGATTGGCGAGCGCACCCAACGGACTCGAGATGGCCGTGGAGAGTTTGGTGAGCGCGGCGAAGGTCGCGGGTGGTCACGACAACATCTCGGTGATCCTGCTCGAGTTCGACGAGGTGAACGTGTCGGCGTCACCCATTCGTCGGACCATGAGTACCGCTCCGCCCCCTGTCGTTGCGAACACCCGTCCGAACGCCGGACGTCCGCGCCGGCACGTGACGTGGCGAGTGGTCGCGGCCGTACTTATTCTCTTAGGCGTGATTGGCGGCGGTGTCGCGGTGATCCATTGGTACGCGTACTCGACGTACTACTTGGCGAGTAATGGGACTGACATCGTGGTGTACCAGGGTCAGCCCGGTGGGGTGCTGTGGTACCAGCCACAGATGGTGGCGGACACTAGTTTGCCGATAACACGACTTCGGCCGGCCGACCAACGAGCGCTCAACGCCACGATTAGCGAACCAACGCTCAGCGTGGCGTTAAGTCACGCGAAGTACTTGAACAAGGCCTGGCATCTGAGTCGGACGACGACGACGTTGAACACGTCCTCTACGACGACGACGTTCTCGACGTCTTCTACGACGACGACCACGCTGCACGTCTCATCGACGACGACGACCGTGAAGAAGGGTTAGCGATGTCGCGGCGTCTCAGCATCCTCGCCACCGTGATCCTTCTGCTCTTCGCTGTCGTCGCGGCACAGTCGGCCAACCTGCAGTTCTTCCGGTCGAAATCGCTCGCCGCGTCGCCACTCAACCCGAGGAACAACCAATCGACGGCGGACGTGCAGCGCGGAACCATCTTCGCGGCGGACGGATCCGTCTTGGCCGAGTCCGTCGCCACCGGAAAGGGACAGACGGTCTACAAGCGGATCTATCCTCTTGGCGCGCTGACGGCCGGCGTGGTCGGCTTCGTCTCTGCGGCGCAAGGCACGTGGGCGCTCGAAGCGGAGTACAACAGCTTTCTCACCTCACACTCCCAGCCGCCGCAGAGCTTCGAGCAACTGTTGGCGCCGACGACGGCCACGGACAGTGTCACGTTGACGTTGCAACCCGCGCTGGAGCGTGTCATGGCGAACGCCCTAGCCGGACGCGACGGTGCGGCGGTCGTGTTGAACCCGAAGAATGGCGACATCCTGGGGATGTACTCGAATCCGACGTACAACCCGGCGCTGTTGGCGACAGGAAGTCTCACCGTGCAGAAGGCCGCGTGGAAAAAGGACACGACGAGGAACGCGGAAGGATTCGAGCCCCTCGGTAACGTCGCGACCCAACAGATCTTCTTTCCCGGCTCCACGTTCAAGATCGTGACGACGTCGGCGGTCGTGGCGCTCCAGCCACAACTTCTCACGAAGAGTTACCCGAAACTCGTCACGACGAAGCTGCCCGATACGACGAAGACGTTGTCGAATTTCGCCTTCGGCTCGTGCGGAGGAACGATCGCGGAGATGCTGCCGCCATCGTGTGACACCGGTTTCGCGCTGGTGGGTCTCGACGTCGGTGGCACCGACATGTCGCAGATGGCGAACAGCTTCGGCTACAACCAGGTGCCACCGATCGACGTTCCGGGTGCCGTGGCGAGTAACTTCCCCGCGGCGTCCTACTTCACGAACCACTTGCCGCAGCTCGCGTACTCCGCGATCGGTCAGGACAACGTGCAAACGTCCGCGCTGATGAACGCCCTCGTGGCGGGGGCCGTCGGCAACGGCGGCGTGATGATGACGCCGCACTTCCTCGACTACATCACGGGACCAAACGGTTCCATCATCAAGCGCTACAAGCCCACGGTGTGGAAGACACCGTTGACCGCCGTTCAGGCTGGCCAGATCGTCCCCCTCATGGAAGCGGTCGCGTCACGCGGTACGGCGTACGGCGTCTTTCCCGCCGCCCTCAACGTGGGCGCAAAGACTGGCACCGCGCAGACGGGCAACGGCGCGAAGAACACGGACGACTGGATGATCGCGTTCGCGCCGGGCAACGACCCGACGCTCGCTGTTGCAGTTGTGTTACCTTTTCAATCGGTTTCGGCGACCGGTGCGACGGTCGTTGGTCCCGTTATCCGATGCATCGTCGAAGCGGCGGCCGCGATACAAGCCGGTCAACCCGCGACCGGCACGGCGACCACCTGTGCAAAGTGACGAGGACTCTACCTTGAGGGCCAGAGCGTAGGATTGACCCAGTATGGAGCCCGTCAACGACCCACGTCTGTACACCAATCGCTATCAGGTGACTCACTTAATCGCCCGCGGCGGCATGGCGATGGTGTACCGGGCGGAAGACACCCTCCTCAATCGAGCCGTCGCGCTGAAGATTCTTTATCCCGAACTGAGTGCCGACCCTTTATTCGTTGAGAGGTTTCGTCGCGAGGCTCAGGCCGCCGCAAACCTTTCACACCCCAATATCGTGCCGGTTTTTGACTGGGGCGAGGACAACGGCACCTACTTCATCGTGATGGAACTCGTCGACGGCATCTCCCTCGCGGAGATGCTTCGAGAATCGAGAACCCTTTCGGGCGCGCGAACCGCCCAGATCGGCGCTCAAGTCGCGGCCGCGCTCGGGTACGCGCACCGCAACGGCGTCGTACACCGCGACGTGAAGCCCGGCAACATCTTGATGACGAAGGAAGGCCAAGTCAAAGTCACGGACTTTGGCATCGCGCAAGCAGTCTCGAGTGAGGACCACCTCGCCGAAGAGGGTTCGGTCATGGGTACCGCGACGTACTTCTCGCCCGAGCAAGCTGAAGGCGCTCCCGTCGACGGACGAAGCGACGTCTACTCACTCGGTGTCGTGCTCTTCGAGATGCTCGTCGGACGACCACCGTTCGTTGGCGACTCGCCCGTCGCGGTGTCGAGCCAGCACGTGCACGGGACGGTGCCGCCGTTGTCGGAGTTCTCCGACTCGGTGCCCCACGACCTCGAAGCCATCGTCATGGAAGCCTTGGCGAAGTCTCCTGGTCAGCGCTACCAATCAGCCGATGAACTGCGCGCCGACTTGATCCGGTTCTCCGAAGGTCAGCCCGTGCAGGCGGCCCAGCGTGACCTTGCGTTCTTCGGCGCGGACGCCACGCGCGCTGTCGCTACCGTGACGCCCGGCGAACGGACGATGGCCGTACCGATCATGACGGGACCGCGTACCGACTTTCGTCGACGTCGGCGTAATTACACGGGGCCGATCGCCATCGTCATTCTCGTCTTGGCACTCATCGGGGGTGGCGCGTACGCGTACATCGCGAACAACAAGTCCACCACGACGAACGTGCCCAACGTCGTCGGCCAAACGCTGACGTCAGCGTCCACGGAACTGACGAACCAGGGCCTTAAAGTGACGACAGCCGGGAAACATTCGAAGTTAGCGAAGAACACCGTGATTTCAAGTAGCCCGAAGGCCGGCAAGAGCATCGCGAAGGGTGGTCTGGTGACGTTGACGGTGAGCATCGGTGTCACGACGGTTCCCGTGACGATCATGAACTACGTGGGCATGTCACTGGCCAACGCTGAAAGCACGGTGACGAGCCAGAAACTATTGTTCACGCCGCAGTACGTCGCAAGCGGGCCAACTGGATCGATTCCCGGCATTGTGCTTAACCAGACGCCAGCGGTGGGGACCAAGACCCACACTGGCGTAGAGGTGATTCTCTACGTCCTTTCGTCAAACGCGAAGTACCCCCTCACGTCGGTGAACGGACTAACTCAAGTGGCCGCAGGGTCAAGTTTGACTAAACAAAGTCTCTCGCCGAGTCCTACCGTGGGCCACACGTGTTCGAACACAATCACTCCTGGTCTCGTGGTCTCCTCGGTGCCGGTCGCCGGTTCGCTCGTGACGGCAAACTCAGTGGTAAAGCTCATTGTCTCGTCGGGACCCTGCAATGTTTACGTCGCCGGCGTCGTTGGCGACACTGAAAGTGCCGCGACGCAGGCGCTTCAAGGGCAAGGACTCGTCCCGAACTTTACGGCCGATCCCACGGCGGTGTGCGCGCCCGGTTCCCCACAGACTGTCGCCACCCAAAGTCCGCAACCAGGTTCGCCAACGCCCTACGGTTCGACGGTGAACATGACGGTCTGCCAAGTCACGACGCCGCAAGGTTGATCTTCGCTTCATTGGTGAACGCGGGTCTCATCTCTCTGTTGTGCCCGAACGTAGCCCTATAACATCGAGACCTATGGCGAAACCTCCTTCGAAACAGAATCCGAAGAAGTCGGTCGGCCGCTACGTCGACGCCGAAGCGCGAGGTCGCATAACTCGGCGTCGTCCCACGGGCGCCGACCACAGTCCTTCCTGGTACGGCTGGATCATCATCGATCTGATGATCTTCGGCGTGCTCGTGATCACGCTCAACTACTTACAGGTCCTACCTGGCTCGACGTCGTCGTGGTACTTGGCCCTCGGCCTCGTGGCGATGTTCGCTGGTTTCTACCTAGCCACTCGCTACAAGTAGTCCTCGCCGGGGCGAGAGCGAGTTAGCCCAGTCGTTCGATGATCGTCGCGTTCGCGAGACCGCCACCTTCACACATCGTGAGGAGTCCGTAGCGTCCGCCGGTACGTTCCAGTTCGTTCAACAACGTCGCACACAGTTTCGCGCCCGACGCGCCAAGCGGATGACCAAGCGCGATCGCGCCGCCGTTCACGTTCACCTTGGCGAGGTCCACTTTGTGCTCAATCTGCCACGCGAGCACGACCGAGGCGAAGGCCTCATTGATCTCGATGAGGTCGATGTCGTCGAGAGTCAGTCCGGCACGTTCGAGAACCTTCGTCGTCGCCGGGATCGGACCGGTGAGCATGGTCACGGGGTCGACGCCCGCCAGCGCGAACGAGTGGAACTTGGCGCGCGGGGTGTAGCCGAGTTCGCGAGCCTTCTCCTCATTCATGATGAGGACTGCCGACGCGCCGTCGGTGATCTGTGACGAGTTACCGGCCGTCACCTTGCCGTCTTCTTTGAAGGCCGGCTTCAGGTTCGCCAGGGTCTCCACGCTCGAGTTTGGACGAATCCCCTCGTCACTGGTCATTAATTCGTCCGTCGTGAGACCGTCGTCGTCGCGGACGTAGACGGGGATGATCTCACGTTCGAAACGCCCTTCGGCCGTTGCTCGTGCGGCCCGGCGATGGCTCTCCGCGGAGAACTCGTCAAGTTCCTCGCGTGAGATGCCCCACTGGTCAGCGATCATCTCTGCGCCGATGCCTTGATTCTTCAGACCACCCACGGGCTCGTAGCGCTCGGCGACACGAGGACCGAAGGGCCAGCCCGCGTCCTTGCCAATCGAGGATCCCATCGCGACGCGCGTCATCACTTCGACGCCCGCGGCGACGACGACGTCGTAGGCGCCGGACATGACGCCCTGGGCCGCGAAGTGCAACGCCTGCTGTGAAGAGCCACACTGGCGGTCGATCGTGGTGGCCGGCACCGACTCTGGCCAACCCGCGGCGAGCACGGCACTGCGACCGACGTTGAAGGCCTGTTCACCGACCTGTGAGACGCACCCCATGATGACGTCGTCGACGAGGCTCGGGTCGAGGTTGTTGCGCTCAGCGAGCGCCTTCAATGCCTCGGACGCGAGGTCGACGGCGTGCCAGTTCTTCAACTTGCCGTTGCGCTTTCCCCCTGGGGTGCGCACGGCGTCCACAATGACCGCGATTGGCATTGCTCTCCTTCTTTTGAGGCGATCTACTTCGCTCTGCGCGCAGCCTAGACGTGCGTTGGAACTATCGTCGCGAACGTGAGCGGCGCGAAAAAGGACATGGATCGTTGGCTGGGCGACGGAGGTATGGCCCTCATTGGCGCCGTCGGCGGCACCTTCGAGAGCTACGGCGTCGACGGCGAAGAGCTCGGATGGGTGAGCGGTAGTTTCGTCCCGAGCGAACTGGCGTGCAATCCCCACGGCAGCGTTCAAGCAGGCGTGCACGCCCTCCTCCTTGACGCGGCGATGAACTTTTCGCTCAACGCGGCACTGCGCGATCGCGATCGGACCAAGGGGACGATCGAGATGTCGACGGAACTCCTTCGTCCAGCGTTGCTCGGCGAGCACTACGCACTACGTGGCGACGTCGTTCGCCTCACGCGTCAGATCGGGTTCGCGGAGGCCGAGGTGACCAACGACGAGGGCAAACTCGTGAGCCGCTCTTCGGGAACGTTCCTCCTGCAACGAAGCGACTAGTGGCGAAGCACCGGCGCGTCGTTACGTTCGCGGTACACGACGATCCCCACCACGATCGCGATGATCGCGGTGAACATGAACGACACGTTGCCCGGTCCTAAGTTGAGGCCGCCGCGGGCATTCGAGACGCCGAGGTAGTCCGAGAACGACGCGCCGAGCGGGCGCGTGAGTATGTACGCTGCCCAGAACATCGCGATGCCGTTGAGGCGAAGCAGTCGGTAGCCGATCGCGGGAAGACAGAAGATGAAGGCGAAGAGGATCCCCGACTTCAGGTAGCCGAAGTTAAAGGTGTAGGCCGTCATGTCGCCCACGGCCGTGCCGAGCGCGAACGTGACCGTGATGGCGGTCCAGTAGAAGAGCTCGCGTCGGGTGGTGTAGATGCTGTGGATGGAGAGCGTGTGCTCCACCCGCGACCAGGTCACGAAGGTTGCGATGAGCAAGATGGCGAAGAGGGTGACGGAGGCCTCGTAGGGCACGTGGAAACCAACGTGCAGGACGTCGGCGCACATCGTGCCAAAGACGCTCACCATCACGACCGCGGACCAGTAGGTCGTGGTGAAGAAACGCGGCGCGCGCAGTTGATTCCACAGGACCAGAGCGAAGACGACGCCGCCCCCGAGCACGGCCAGTTCAGGATTGAAACGGTGGACGAAGAAGTCGGAGGTCGTCTCACCCATGGCGGTCGTGAGGAGCTTCAAGAACCAGAAGACGCCGTTAATTTTCGGTACTTTGCTCGATCGAAAGGTTCGATGAAGGTTGAGGGGCATGTGACGGTTAATTCTAGAACGACGTCCGAACGACGTCGGGCAGCTCCTCGTGCCCAATCTCCGGTGAAGGTCGATGACGAGCGGCCACGCGACGCGGGAGCGACCATTCGGCTCCCTTACGCGTCAGCGATTGCGTTCTTCGGTCTCGCGCTCGTGTTGGATGAGTTGGCCCCGAGCGTTGTCGTCTTCCGGATCGGCGGCGACGCGAATCTCCTCTGCCGCGAGAGGTTCGGGATGTTTCGTCGCGACGAAGGGAGGTGTTCCAGCGATCCGAGGGGAGAGCGAGCCGTGTGGTTGGCGCGTCTCGTGGGCCACCGCGATCTCTTCGAGGGGATTGGCGGCGACGCGGCGACGACGTGAGCGTGCGTCCGTCGACGTTTCGTCAGATTTTCTGAAGCGGCGGAAAAGGCCCACGAACCGAAAATAGTGCCAGTCGAGTGCGGATGTCGAGGACAATTTCTCGTGCGGCTTCCTACCAGTAATTTCCTCGTCGAAGGCACTGCACCCGGCGAACGTCGTGCCGTCGTGACGCCCTCACGGTGACGTAACGCTGCGTCGATCGAAGAGACGGTCAGGGATTCGTGACCTCGTTCGACGCTGACACGTTCTGTCCTTCGCGATGACCGTAACGTACGTGGTGAGAAGACAGACGCCAGAGCCACTACTCTCGCGTGATGAGTGGTTCGCAAGTGCCAGGCGGGGCAGTGCACAAACTTCCCGGGGACCTGCGTGTGGCGTTGATCGCCAATCCCACGGCACTCGACGCCTGGAAGGACATCACTCCACTCGCGCGTAACGAGTTCATCTGCTGGGTTGAAGACGCCAAGCAGGAGATGACCAGAGCACGTCGCATTCGCCGGACGCAGGAGGAACTCGAGGAAGGACAACGTCGACCCTGTTGTTGGCCGGGCTGCGCGCACCGCGAACGTACTGGTAGCTAGGTTTCTCCCCGCGTCGAGGTGGCGTGTCCTTTTGGGCGAAACGCGCGGGCCGCACGTATTCGGAGGTCGTGGTGCTTGAGGTCGCCGGCTCTGCGTCGGAAACGGAGACCCAACTTTTCAGATTGAGGGGTGTCCCACGAGGAAGGTGGATTCGTCGAGCAGGAGTCTTTCGAATTCGCGAGGGACGTCCACCTTGTTAGTCGGGCGACCGAATAAGTATCCCTGGGTGAAGTCGCAACCAAGTTCGTCGAGGATCTGGCGCTGGACCTCTTGCTCCACTCCCTCCGCGATGCACGTGAAACCCATCGCCCGACTGAGATCGATGACCCCTCGCACGACGGCCGTCGCTTCCGTGCCCGAATTGATTCGGTCGATGAATGATTTGTCGATCTTCACGAAGTTGATAGGCAGATCGGCGAGGTAGCTCAGCGACGAGTAGCCGGTGCCAAAGTCATCGATGGCGAGACGCACGCCGAGAGCTCTGAGGGCGAGGAGACGAGCGACGGTGACGTCGAGATTCTCGATAAGAGCGCTCTCGGTCACCTCGAGGACAAGACCATCGGGCGCTAGTCCCGAATCCCCTAAGGCCCGTGCCACGCTACTGACGAGGTCGGACTCTTGGAGTTGATGAGTTGAGAGATTGACGCTCACGTAGAAGTCGTCGTCGACGACGCCACTCAGCCGCCACGCCTGCGCCTGGGACGTCGCGGCTCGAAGCACTTGCTCGCCGAGCGGAACGATCAGGCCCGTGTCTTCGGCGACCCCGATGAACTCTATTGGCGCCAGGAGACCACGGCTCGGGTGGTTCCAGCGGACCAGGGCCTCGGCCGCGGTCAGGTGGCCAGTATGGGTGTTGACGATGGGTTGGTAGAAGACCTCGAATTGATTCGACCCGAGTCCCTCACGAATACCAACTTCGGTCTCGAGGCGTCGCAACGCGTCTTCGTGCATCTTGGGTTGGTACATCTCGAAGCGACTCTTGCCGTTGCGTTTGGCCACGTACATAGCGAGGTCCGCGTCGCGAAGAATATCGTCGGGTGTTCCGTGCTGGTCGTGCGCGAGGGCGATCCCGATGCTGGCGCGCATGGCGATGTCACTGGCAAGAATCCGAAACGTCGGCGTCAGTGCTTCGATGATTCGTTTCGCCACCGCTTGGGGCATAGTTCCTGACTCGACGAGTACGGCGAACTCGTCGCCGCCGAATCGGGCGACGGTGTCGCTGGGCCTCGTCGCCGCGCGAATGCGTTTGGCGACTTCGACGAGCAGCTCGTCGCCGGCCGGATGACCAAAGCCGTCGTTGACCGCCTTGAAGTCGTCGAGGTCCAAGAACAACACGGCGATGGGGTTCTCTTCACGATGGCCCTTGTCCATCGCGTGCGAGAGTCGGTCAAAGAACAGTGCTCGGTTCGCCAGACCCGTAAGCGCGTCGTGAAAGGCCTGATGACTGAGTTCCTGCTCCAAGGCGTGACGATCCGTGACGTCGCGAATGTTGAGCACGATGGCGCCGACGTCCGGCTCGTCGAAGAGATTCGTGACGACGATGTTGAGCGTTCTCCACTGTCCGTCCGTATGGGCGGCGCGAATTTCAAATTCGGTCGTACTCCCGAGTCCCCCGGAGAGGACTTTGGATAACTGTTCTTGGGCGAACGACAGATCGTCGTCATGAACGAGGTCCTCGAGCGACGAGCCAAGTAATTCAGTGGGTGATCGGCCGAGAATCTCCACCACCGCCGGACTCTGATACATCACGCGCAAATCGGTGCCCAGTAACGTGATCGCGTCCGAGGAGTATTTCACCATGGCCTGGAACCTTCGCTCATTCGTCGCCGCGAGAACCACGCGCGACAACTCCACGCGCTCGAGCGCGAGGAACAACTGAGCCGCGATGCCGTCGAGAATTGCCCGGAGATCAATGGGGAGCGGACGGTCGTGCGCGAGGAGCATTTTTTCGCGGCCGTCGTCGAGATCGGGAGTCGTGAGTTTCGTCCACACGGTCGACTCCGGCGTGCCACCCACCGTGCGTCCGTCAGCCAGGAGCATCAATCGGCGATC
Organism: Acidimicrobiales bacterium; assembly: GCA_035937905.1. Lineage (GTDB taxonomy): Bacteria > Actinomycetota > Acidimicrobiia > Acidimicrobiales > RAAP-2 > RAAP-2. The sequence continues at coordinate 35,358 of DASZHK010000094.1, read as the reverse complement.
GCTTTGTAGGCCTGGCTGGGTCACGAGGACGGACGCGCCCACGCACGCGGGCCACGTGGCCGCCGCAACGTGGTCGACCTTCGACTCGGACTCGATCACGACGCAGCCAATGACGCCCGCCGCGCCGATGCTCACGATGGCGTCGACCGCGGCGTTCAGCACTCCCAACCTGTCCGGCGCCGTGACGAGATACTCAGAGAATTCCCGCAAAGCTTGCTGTCGGCGAGCGTCGACTACCTGGGCTCGGACCAAACTGATGAGTCGGAGGATCAACAGGATGAAGACCCCCGCCGACGCGATGACGAGAATATCCTCGTCGCTTGGGATGTCCGCCAAAATTCTGTAGACAAGCGCGAGCGGAGCGATGAGCGCGGACGCGCACAGGCACGTCAGTGTTGCCATGCTCAGTTGACGAGGGCGCCAAGCTCGCTCGATGGTCAAGTCCCGCATCGCCGGGTGCAGTGCCGCGGCTCCCCACAACAAGTAGAACAACACCCAGCCCAAGTCGGTCGGACCACCCACTTTCCAGAAGCCGTGCAATTGGATCCACCCGTAGACGCCATCGGCGCTCAACACGCCGACCGCGCCGATGACCAAGAGACGTACGGACGTATTTTTGGTGCCACCGCCCAACACCAGTCGGACGAGAACGCCCAGCAGCAAGATGTCCCCCAAGGGATACCCGACCGAGGTCAACTTGGAGAGCAGTCCCATGTCGGCTGAGTAGACGTAGGGCTGAATCAGATAGATCCACGACAGCGCACCGAGGCCCGACGTGAAGATGAGCGCGTCCAGCGCCGCTCCGCTGTCGCCGTCACGTCGGCGACGCGATCGAACCATCAAGATAAGTCCCGTCGCGAGCAACAGGTACGTCGCGAGATAGAACACGTCTGCTACGGACGGGAAGGGATTGCGCTGGTGCATGAACTCGGTCAGGACGTCGTACGAGATGTCGCCCAACGAAAACGTCGTGACTCCCAACGCAACAACCACCCACGCCGACCGTCGCGCGGGTCGGTTACGTACGATCCCTACGACGATCGCTGCCGCTGATCCGAGTCCGAGCGCGCCCCACAGGTACACGTGGTACCGGGGCAGGCAGAAGATGGCCACGACCAAAGGGAGGTTGACGCCCAAGTACCACCATGGTGCAGCGGCGCGTGGCGCCCCCACGTGGCGACTCGTCACAACCCACGCCACTGAGAATGGTGGAACAACAGCCCTGGCGTGTCGGCCGTGCTTCCTCGTTGCCGAGGGGTCATACGGGGATAGTTCACGTACTGCCTAACTGAATACTCATCAGGTAGGAGCCCAATGACCTAGAACTTCAAGACATCACGAATGCTTTCGAGGACAAGCCTCTCAGGGCCATCACTCGCTCGTCGCTACTGACGCCCAATTCTTACGGTCCGTGGGACCGCCCATCGTGCTAGAAGCTCGGGCAACTGACCTGACCAGCGCCGTTGCCGCTGACCGTGCCGATGACGCCGCCGATCATTGCGTCGGCCGGCGAGGTCTCACAGGTGACACCCCAACCTCCGTTGCCCGTGACGGTGTCGTTCCCCGTCGGGTAGTTGAACTGAGCCACGCTCGAATCGTTGAGATGGATGCCGTCGTGGGCGTTGTTACTGATCGTGTCGTCCTGGAACTGCCCCGTTGACCCGAGGGAAAGTGTCACGCCATTGCCAGCATTGTTCTGCACCATTGAGTTCTGGAGTTGGAGGGAGCCGGTGCCGAAGACGATGATGCCGTCCTGGGCGTTCCCACTCACCTGCGCACCAGTGAGCGCAGCTGACGAGCCATTGTCAACGGCGACACCCTGCAATGTGTTGTTCTGGATAAGGGTGCCACTGTTGATCGAGATCGACCCGCCGGTGGCTGCCCGCACCCCGACGCCCCCACCTTCCACGGTTGAGCCGCGGATGACGACCGCACTAGAGACGGCGGCGTACACGCCGGTGAGACCTGAGTCGCTCACGACGACACCGCTCATGGCGATGTCACCCCCAACGGCGCTGACGCCGTCCGTTCCACTGCCCGACACCGTTCCGCCGTCAAGCGAGATCGACCCACCGTTACCCGCGACGACGCCGCTCTGAGCAGCGTTCGTGATGGTTGCGTCGTTGAGCTCGCCACTCGAGCCGAGATCGACGGACACGTCAGCACCGGTTCCGCCGCTGACGTTCAATTGGTACGCGCCGAAGTCCGAGTTGTTGTACGCGTTGAGCGTGTTCTGACCCCCAGCGAGTGTCAGTTGCTTTAGGTTTATGCCTCGCGCGTCATTGAGCGAGAGCGCGGCGGAACTTCCTGCAGGAGCCGAGATTCCGGCCCCGGGAGATCCCGCCGATAGTGAGACGTTGTCACGGTTGATTGTGACCATCTCGTCACAGGTGCCCAAGATGGTGATGTTCAAAGGTTGCGTCGGGTCCGCCTGGTCGATCGTCTGTTGGATGCTCTGGCCCGAACCGCAGTCAACGGTAACGTTCTGCGGCCCTGGTGGCGGAACCGGCTGCGCGATTTGAATCGCGTACTCACTCGGTAGACACTGCGACGCCGCGCTCACGATTCGCAACTGCCCGTTTTGAGTCTTGACGCACGCAGTGTACGAAGGGTTGCTGCTGCCATTCGAGATCGCGCCAGTGGCGTACGCGACGCTCGTGCCCAAACCAATGACCAGCACGGCACTCGCCAGCAACAGCGACCCACGATGTAGTCCACGCTTTTTCACTGCGCCTCCCCTAGATCAGAGCCGCGTCAGAGAGAGCCCAAGGTCCGAAACGAACGGAATCCTGCGACGGTTACCCTGTGCTTCCAGCCGAGCCGTTAATCAGGCGACCGTAGTGCTCCTCCCCGCGGTTGTCAATCGGCTCTTTCCCAAGCGCTTTACGGAATCTCCTTGGGACATCATCATCTCGAGTGCCGAGTCACTTGAGGGAATGTTACGTAGGACCCTGCCTCGCTAACTGTCCACGGCGAAAGCTCGAAATCTGAGCTCCTTTTACCGGAACGTTCATCCGAACGATTCCCGGGTCTATGTCCGAATCCCTCTTGGTGGGGCTAGTAAGAATCGAACTTACGACCTCGTCATTATCAGTGACGCGCTCTAACCGACTGAGCTATAGCCCCGCAGGGATACCAATCTACACCAGCGTCGCGAGTCCTTTAGGAGCTCGGGGGCTCCCAAAACTTCGACGACATGGACTGACTGGCCGTTCCAAGGAGCGCCCCGTCGCGGCTCCAAAGGTAACCCGTTCCCTGCGCGAAGCCCCCGGCGAGCGCGTGCATGTGTATTTCAATGAGTACCCACTCCGTTGGTCGAAGCGACGCGACGCGGATCGTGTTGTCGAGGCTCCGCCCCATGGTGCTGCGTCCAAGTGGCTGCGTCGCACCTCCCGAGACGAGGTCGCCGAAGATGGCGAGCGTCGCCGCCGACGGTTCCAAATGGCTTGGTACGCGGGCCCACAACGCCGACACGGGTGAACCCGGCTTGCCGTCGAGTTCGTCGAACGGTCGCCCGATCGCTACGCGGGTCTCCACGTGATTGAAGATCGAATTGTCGAATCGGTGAGGCATCACGCGGGGCGCACAGTCCTCGGGCACGGGCACGTCGGGCATCGACAACCAGGGGGTTGGCGACGTCAACTCGCCGGTGCCGAGCGCGGCGTTCACGGTGAGAATCTCGCGATCATCGACGTACGTCGTGGCTCGACCTTGCGTGACGCGATTGCCCACGACCGCGAGATCGACCTTCACGAAGACCTCAGCACCGAGCTGGGCGAACGAGAGGTAGTGCGCGGCGGCGTAGATGGTCGGACGCGCGCTGGCTTCTTCAAGGGCCACGATGCCCGACGCCAGGCCGCAACCACCGAAGAGAAACTTCCCCGGCGTGATGAGTCGCTCGGTGACGTGGAAATGCCACGTGTCGTCGCTGACGCGATCGATCTCCAAAAACTCTTTGACGTCCACGAGGGCTGAGGTTACTGGACGTACGCAGCAGTTCCACGCGCGTTCGTCGGCGGTGAGCGAACGAGCAGGCAGACTTGACGGGTGATTGATCCCCGCTTCGTCTACCTCGCGATGGTGCTGTCCGCCGCCGGTGGCTACGGCTACGTTCGCGACACGCTACGCGGCACCACGTCGCCGAATCGTGTGACGTGGTCGCTCTGGGCCTTCGAGGGCATTCTCGCGTTCGGCGTAGAACTCCAGCAGCACGTGGGTCTCGCGGCGTGGATGACGTTGATGCTCGGACTCGTGCCCTTCGTGGTGGTGTTCGCGTCGTTCAAAAATTCTCACGCCGTGTGGAAGATCGGTGCCTTCGATATCTTTTGCGGCTCGATCTCACTCGCGGGTCTCGCCTTTTGGGCGTTCGTCAACGAGCCGACCATCGCGCTCATCTCGTTCGTCTGTGCGGACCAGGTGGCGGCGTTGCCCACTGTTCGAAAGTCGTGGCTCGCGCCGAGTACCGAGTCGCCGTGGGCCTTTGTGATGGGCTCTCTCAACTGCGGCATCACGATCTTGACCCTCAAGGTGTTCACCACCGAAGGCGCACTCTTTCCCGGGTGCATCGTCGTTACCGACTTCGTACTCGCGTTCTTGATCATGACGAAAGTCGGACCACGTTTTCGCGGCGAATCAGTCGTGACGTCGCCAGCTTCGTCGTAGCCACCCGTAAGGGGGTCCAGGGCTGGAATCGTCGTGGCGGGAGCGTTACGGTGGCAACGTGGCCGCGTTGTTGCCTTTCCGCCTACATCTCGCGGTCGTTCTCGTCATCGTGGGAGCTGGTGTGGCGCATCAGTTGCTCGTCGCCTCGCCTCGGCAACGCTCGCTCGCTCGGTACGCGTTGCTCTCGTTGTTGGTAGTGACGATCTGGCCCGTTGGCGACGTCGCCGCGAAGGTGTCGCTCAGTGTCGCCACCGCGCAGCGACTGGTCATCATGCTGCTCGTGGCGCCGCTGTTGCTCTTGAGCCTTCCCACCAACCTGCTGGCGCGCCTCACTCGCCCCTCACCCGTCGACTACGTCGTTCGAAAACTTGCCCACCCCGGACTCGCGCTCGTCGTCGTCACGCTCGTCGGGACGGCGACGCTCATCGCGCCCGTCATTGACTGGGGAACGCAATCTGAGGCCGCGAGGGATCTGATCCTGCTCGTGGTACTCGGCATCGGGATCGTGTTGTGGGTGCCCGCGCTCGCCGTCGTGCCAGGGACGCGGCGCCTCTCGCCAATGGCGCGAGCGGGCTACGTCTTTGGCTCGGCGCTCGTGGTGACCAGTCTCTCGTTCGTGTGGATCTTCGCTCGCCACCCCTTGTACCCGGACCTTCACGGTCAGCACGCGTTGCTGGACATGACGCCACTCTTCGATCAGCAGTTGGCGGGCTTCGTCGCCAAATTCGGGTCGTACCTACCGATGGGGTGGGTGGCCTTTTTCATCTTCGCCCACGCCGAAGACAAGGGCGTGCCGGTCGAGGAGACGCCGCTCTACTGGGCCGACGTCGAACGAGAACTTCTGCGACTCGATCGCCAACGTGCGCGTGCGTCAGCGAGGCACCGCCCCACTCCATGAACCGTTTGGTAGAATGAACGCTCCGCGGGGATGTAGCTCAGTTGGTAGAGCGCGGGCTTTGCAAGCCTGAGGTCGTGGGTTCGATCCCCATCGTCTCCACTTTTTGACGGAGCCGCGGTACGGCGTGGCTACTCAGCTGTGGTTTTGTCGTAGTGTTCGCGCCAGATCACCCGGTAGATACGCGTCTTGCGCGGTATGGTGCGCAGCCCCGGAATGAAGGGCACGAAGAGCAACACGACGGACAACGCCATCATCAGACCCCAGACGAGGACGTCCGCGTTGGCACTGGTGCTGAAGGGCGCGACCTGATACCAGAAGGTGTACAACCACAGCCACGCTTGGCCGGGGTAGTTGCCCGTCTCGTTCATCATGCCCCACTGGCTGCCCGTGAGGTGTTGGTGCTGGGCCAGGTTCGCCAAGTAACTACCATCAGCCAAGAACAAGAGCGGCAGCGTGAAGTCGGTGGTGTAGAAACCGGCCTGCGTAACGAGGGCTTGGTCTAACGCGCCGGTTCTCGCCATCGAGGTGAGGTCGTTGATGAAGACCGGCACCGGACCGGCGTTGGTGGCGTTGACGTTGACCTGTCCGTTGGTGAAGGTGAGATGGGACGAGGCCTTCGTGTAGCTCGCGAGCCATCCGGAGCGAGTGCTCGACGACGCGCTCTTCCACTGTTGCAAGTCGGTCGTCAAGAGCGGCTGGTCGGGGAGCGACTTCAGTGGATTGATGACGAAGTCGCGGGCCGTGTTGATGGGGATGCGCGCGCCCACCCATTTGGCGAGCTCGAGGGGGCCGAGCTTTTGACCAACGGCGGCGGTGTTGTACGGAGCGCCGTACTGTGCCGAACTTGACGTTTGGTTCAGTTCAGAAAGCGCCGTCATCGCGAAGTCGACCGGCGTGGCGTTCGACCAGGTCTTGATCGTGATGGCCTTCTCGTCGGGCGAGCCGAAGACGACGGCGAGGACGATCGTGAGTAGACCCACGACCACGAGGGCGATCGTGCCCTCCTTGATGATGTCGTAGGGACTGTAGCCACCCTTCCACGGGGCCACGTCGACGTCGGGGCGAAAGCGCTTCGATCTCATACGCTCACCTCGGCGTGCTCTTCGAAGGGTGGTACGACGCCCTTCACGCGAACGAGCAGCACATGTAGTGCCGTCAAGACCACGGCCGCCAAGGGCAAGAGCACGATGTGCCACATCAGCATCTGGCCCATGTTGAGCACGTTGAAGTACGCGCCCGCGCCCGTGGCGTTGATGCCGTCCTTCGCTTGCGTGGAGATCCACTGCGAGTCAAAGTTGGACTGGCTGACGTACCCGGTGAAGGCGGCTGCGACGGAGGTCAAGAACGTCACGACGCCCGTCATCCACGTCAAGGCGCGTCCTCCGCGCCACGCGGCCATGAAGTACTTGCCCCAAAGGTGCACGACCATGGCGAAGAAGAAGATCTCCACGCTCCACAGGTGCAGGGAGTTCGCGAAGTGGCCCACTGACGAAGTGTGCCACCACTGAGGTCCTCGGATCGCGAGCAGGGACCCCGACGCGATGACGACGACGAGCGCCGACAACGTCGTGACGCCAAAGACGTAGATCCAAGACGAGACGTAGGTCGGTTGCGTGTCGGGAAGCAGTTTCTCGGGCGGGAGAAGGTGCACGAAGCGTCGTCGAAGACGCGTCGTCCACTGCCGCTCGATCTCGGTATAACTCACTGGTTCTCCTTACGTCGACGTCGACCGGGGAACGGGGCGACGAGGGCGACGACGAACGTGACCACCATCAACACGATCACGACGAAGTTGGCGACGCTGATCTGAATGAAGTGCCAGTGGAGATAGTGCCCGAGCGTGTCGAGCGGTACGAGCGCCGCGATACGTGTGAACGACATGAATTCTCCCTCCGTGGCCTTGCAAAGAGCATCACACGTCCGTGACGGCGATATCTAGGGCAAAAGGTCCCAACATCGCCCCTGGTCCCACGTGCCCCAGGTCACGCAAGGAAAAGAGAGGGCGCGAGCGTGCGCAAGCTTGCTTTAGCGCGGACGGAATTGGTGAATATCGTCGGCAATGGTGTTCGTGGCCGCGGCGTTGACGCCGGCCAACGCGGCGAACTCTCGCCAGCTTTCCGTTGCGGCCGCGACGTCGTGCAACACGGCTTCTATCCCGGGAACCTCGTGGAGATCGCCGAGCGTGCGTAGGTCGTCGAGCGAAATCTCGTCGAAGTGACCGTTGACACTCATCTGATGCGTCTGTGTCCATTCGCCGCCCCAGTTCGAGTGCGTGACGTCGTACGCGGGTGCCAGTTGCCAGGCTCCGTGTTCTGGCAGGAGGAAGGAAAAGTTCTTCGTGTGGTCGTCGCGATTGACGGCCATCACGTTGAAGACAACTCGGCGGAACATCTGTTGACGCGCGTCAGGTCCAAGTCCAAGTTTTCGCGCGGTGAGAAAGTAACTCGAGTACGAGTGGGTGCGCGCCATGTTGTAGTCGAGGTGCGCGAGTGCGCACAACGTCTCGACGTGAATTCGCTCATCGTTCGGACCGCGGTCGAATCGGCGGGTCATGAAGTGCGCGCGCGGACCCTCGAGGAGCAAGCGCGATTCGCTCATGGCAAGTCCGGCCTGCGTGGCCATGAGGTAGTAGGCGAACTCGACTCGGCAGTACTCTTCGCTGGTCACGAAGGGCGATCGGGGATGATTGACGGGGTCGCCTACGCCGTCGAGTTTGAGGAGCCACTGTTGGTAGCCGTCGGCCGCGTGGAGTTGGCCCGATCGCATCTGCCCGGTCGTGGGGTTGTACGCGAGGACCGCCTTCGCCCGGGCGCCACCTGCCGACGTGCCCACGGAGATGAGCGACGTGAGCGACTCGTGCACGTCGTACTCGCCGAGAGTGCCGGTGATCTGCGCGCGAGCGGCCGTGACGAGGTCGGCCAACTGGACCATGCTCACCTGGGACGCCGAGGGACCAGTCGGTGGCGCGAAGGAGAGCGCGCCCAAGGCGCGATTACTCGCGTAGGCGAGGCGGTCGAGTGGAGTGACGCGCTCGGAGGCGATGCCCTGTTCGGCCATCCACGCGTTCACGAGTGCGCTCCCGAATCGGTCGGGCAGGGCGTCGGCCAAGAGCGCGGGCAGGCCGTAATACGTTGAGCGCGAAAGTTCAGGGAACTCGAAGACGCCGGATTGACGCGGTAGGTGAAGTGGCGCCAAATCGGCGCCGCTCATGATCCACGCGTCGTCGTACTGAAAGGCGTAGAAGCCCGTCGTCGGGTCGGGCACGACCGCGCCGACGAAGCGATCCCACGCTGAGACTTCGATGACTTCTGCAGGCTTGTAGCTCACGCCGGACGCGTGCCTGACGCCGGATGTCGGACGCGCTTGGGACCAGCCTTCGCCGCACGCTGGTGTTCGCGCAGCACGGCGAGGGGGCTCACCGCGGGTTCTGGTGGCGCGAACGACGCGAGCCAATCGGTTCTGTCAAACACTCGAGCGATTCGAATGAGGGTGGCTAGCGACGAGCCACGTCCCCTTTCCAGATACTTGACCGCTGACAGGGAGATATTGGCGCGTTGCGCTAACTCCGTCTGGGTCAGTCGATGTCGCACTCGAAGGCTTCTTACTTCGTCGCCAATCCGACGTTCCCAATCTTCTGTCGTCTGTAATGGTTCATTTTGCATTGTTTATATCCAGAATTGATTATAACAGTTGAAATATGAACTAGAAACGGCTTCCACTGCCACTTGGTGTCTAGAACAGTCTATATTTGACCCATTCCGGTCTGACGTCTTCTACGACGAGTCCTCGTCGACGTGATTAAGGATGCAGTCCTTCTTCGTGGGAAACGTGCGTCGCTGGTTCAAGTTGGAACGTGGCGTGTTCGATCGAGAAGTGTTCGGTGAGGCACATTTGGAGTGCGTCGAGAATGCGCGGTGCGTGCCCACTGTCGAAACAGCCGTCTTCGACGACGACGTGAGCGCTCAGCGTGAGGAGATCCGACGCCACTGTCCAAACGTGGAGGTCGTGGACGTCGAGCACGTGATCGACGTTGGCCAAGTGTGCTCGAACGTCGCTGAGGTCCAGGTTGTCCGGTGTTCCTTGGAGGAGGATCTTTCCCGCGTCGCGCAGGAGTCCCCACGCGGAACGAACCATGAGCGCGACCACGAAGAGCGAGGCGACGGCGTCGGCTCGCTCCCAACTCGAGAGAATGGTGACCAAGCCAGCGATGCCGGTGCCGATGAAGGCGTAGAGATCAGTCACGACGTGGACGTAGGCGCCACGGATGTTGAGATTGCGGCGATCGGCCTTCGCGAGCACGTAGGCCGCGACCACGTTGACAAGTGCACCCACGATCGCCACGACGAGGACCAGCCCTCCGGCGACGTGGTGCGGCGTGATGAGTCGTTGGATGGCTTCCACCGTGATGAGGAGCGCCACCGCGACGAGGGTCACGCCGTTGACGGCGGCACTCAGTATCTCCGCGCGTTTGAGACCGAAACTCCAGCGCCCCTCGGCCGGACGTTTCGCGAGACGGAGTGCCCACGCGCTCATGGCGAGCGCGGACACGTCACTCACCAGGTGACCGGCGTCGGCGAAGAGCACGATCGACGTGCCAAGGATCGCCGCCACGACTTCGAACACGAGGAAGAGCGAGATGAGCGTCAGCGCGCCCAGTACGAAGCGAGCGTCGCCGTCAGGGGTCAACGCGTGACTGTGGGAGGTTCCTTCACTCATCGCTGGCGCCATTCTTCGATTCCGACGGACGGACTCTCATTGGTTCATTGTCGCACGGTGCCCGCGAAGCACGAAGCGGCGTGCGTGGACGCAGGCTCGCGTCTCGTCGAAGGAACTACGAAACCGCTGCCGTGGTCGCCGCCGCTGACTTCTTGGTGCCCGGTACACGGTCGCGGGCGCTTTGGCGCACGTTGAACTGCGTGAGGCCAATAGTGAGCGAGACGGCACCGGCGACGTGAAGCTCCACGAGCCACGTGGGCAAATGCGTGAGGTACTGCGTCGCGCCGATCGCGGCTTGGATCAGTGAGATGAACACGAGGCGACGCACGCCGAGTTTGAGCGGCGTCGGCGCGGCGCTCTTCCAGATGGCGAGCAAGAGTCCAACGACCAGACCGATGAACAGCACGGCGGCCAGCGAGTGCACCCACGCGGCCGAGGAGAGCGCGAACGGAAGTCGCCGCGCGACGAGTTGGCCCTGGGAGTTTCCGGCGTGGGGTCCCGAACCGCTCGTCGCCGTTCCCGTCGCGACGAGGACGATGAAGGGAATCCACAGCGCGCGCGCGAGCATCCGAAAATAGGGATCGCGCACGTCGCTGCGTGCACCCTCACCGTAGAGATACTTCGAGTGGTGATAGAGCAACGCGCCGACGACCACCATCGCGAGACTGAGCAGTAAGTGCAGCGCTACCAGGTACGGGTTGAGCTTGGTGTAGACGACGAGTGCTCCGAGGATCGCGTCGGCGACGACGCCGAGGACCAAGACCCCGGACAAGACCACGAGGTCGCGGCGGCGCTTTTCGCTCCAGAGCGCGGCGAGGAACGTAATGCCGATAATGACGACCAATGAGATGGTCACCAACCGATTGCCGAACTCGATCTGGGAGTGGATGCTGGACGAACTGACGATCTTGTGCTTGAAGCAGGTGGGCCAATCGGGGCACCCCAGCCCCGAACCGGTGAGGCGAACGGCCGCGCCAGTAAGGATGATGACGATCATCGAGAGGAACGACGCGAGGGCGAACCAACGAAAGACGGGACCGGTCACGCGGCGAGGAAGCGAGACGGGCACCTCGCCAGCCTAGGTAATTGCGCGCCTCGTAGAGTATCCGTGTGACCGTTTCCGCAACTTCCTCTTTTTCGACGACCGACGTCCTTAAGGGATACCTCGCTCTGACGAAGCCGCGCATCATCGAACTGCTGCTGGTGACGACCGTGCCCACGATGATCGTGGCGGCCAATGGCTTCCCGAGACTCTGGCTCATCGTCGTGACGCTCGTCGGGGGGACGTTGGCGGCGGGTGGCGCGAACGCGTTCAACATGGTGATCGACCGCGACATCGACGCCATCATGGAGCGCACGAAGCGGCGCCCGCTCGTGACGGGCGTGATGTCGGCGCGCTCGGCGGCACTCTTCGCGGGTGCCCTCGAAGTACTCGCCTTCGTGATCCTCGCCGTATGGGTGAACGAACTCTCGGCGTGGCTCGCGATGTCGGCGACGGCCTTCTACGTCTTCGTCTACACCATGATCTTGAAGCGCCGCTCGAAGCAGAACATCGTCATCGGTGGTGCCGCGGGTGCCGTGCCCGTGCTGATCGGCTGGTCGGCCGTCACCAACTCCCTCGGTTGGACGCCGGTGCTGTTGTTCCTCGTGATCTTCATCTGGACCCCCCCGCACTTCTGGGCGCTCGCCGTTCGCTACCGCGACGACTACGAGGCGGCGAACGTACCGATGATGCCCGTCGTGACGTCTCTTCGGCGAACGACGCTCGAGATCCTCGTCTACACGGTCTTGATGTGGGCGCTGACGCTCATCATTGGTCCGAGCGCGCACCTTGGTTGGGTCTACGCGGTCTCCGCCACGGTGCTCGGCGCGATGTTCACGTTTTACGCGATTCGCCTCTACCGTCACGCACTCGTCGGAAAGGCCAACGTCGCCGAAGCGATGCGGCTCTTTCACTTCTCGATCACGTACCTCTCGGCTCTCTTCATCTTGATGGCGGTTGACGTTCTTGTCCGAAACCGCTGAGGTCAGAAAGGGACCTCGTTCCCGCAAGCCGCTCATCATCGCCGGTGTCATCGCGGCCGCTGCACTCATCACGGTGGTGTCCATCCTCACCGGCGGGCAACAGACGAACTCGTCGGTGAATCAACTGGTCGGCAAACACGTGAAGAGCTTCACGCTCGCCGGACTGAGTGGCGGGAAAGTCTCGGCGCCGTGGGTAACGGGCCACCCCACCGTGCTCGTCTTCTTCGCGAGTTACTGCGGGCCTTGTAAGACCGAGATGCCCGAGATCGCGAAGTACATACGCACCACTAATCTCACGCCCGTCGACGTCGTCGCCGTCGACGCCACCGACGTGCGTTCCGCTGCGCAGTCCATGGTGAAGAAGGACGGTGTCACCTTTCCGGTCGCCTTCGACCCCAACGCGGCCGTGACGTCGGGCATCTTCGGTTTCGGCGCCGTTCCCGAGAGCGTGTTCGTGAACGCGAAGGGGATCGTCACCGACGTGTACTTCGGCGCGATTCCGAAGAAGCAACTGGCCAGCGGCATCACGCTCTTGCGAACGACCTAGTCGAAGCGAAACGTGCGTGCCGCGAGTAGCGGCGCGGCGACGGCCCAGAGCGCGAGGGACACCCAATCCGCGACGGTCGGCGCGTTGCCGTGACCCAACACTCGGTGCAGTGCCTCAGCCATCGCGCCCGACGGCAACGCGATGACGACGCGACGCACGACGAGAGGCATGGACGTGAGCGGCACCACGATGCCCGAGAGCAGGAGCAGTACCAAGTAGAGACCGTTGGTAGCGGCGAGGTTCACTTCGGCGCGAAGTCGTCCCGCGAGCGCGAGGCCAATTCCCGCGCTGCCGGCAGACCCCAGTACCAGCGCGAGCACTACTTCGAGAGCCCCGACGAACCCGCCGTCAGGTCGCCACTTCAAGAGCAGTGCGACGCCCGAAAGTACGACGACCTGGATCACCTCGGTGACGAACACGGCCGAGATTTTCGCCCCGATGAGTCGCCGTTGTCCAAGTGGCGTCACGTGCAGTCGGCGAAGGACGCCCGAGGCACGTTCGAAGCCCGTCGCGATCGAGAGCGCCACGAGCGACGTGGAGAGCACGCACAGCGCCAAGATGCCCGGAGCGATGAAGTTGACCCGATGGCCACCTGGTGACGCGGTGACGTGTGTTAGCGAGAAGAAGAGCAACAGCATCACGGGGATCCCGATGGTTAACAACAGTGTCTCGCCGCGACGAATGGTCATGGTGACCTCGGCGCGGGTCTGGGCCCACCACGCGCTCACGAGGCGGCGTCACTTCGTTCTTCGCTGATGAGCGCCAGGTAGCGCTCCTCGAGCGATGCTCGCGTCCGAAGGGACACCATGGAGAGTCCGATGCTCGCGAGGTAGTTCGAGACCAAGGCAATTCGTTCGGGCGTGGACGCCACGCCGCAACGAAGTTGGAGGGGATTGTCGAGAGTCACCGCGCACCGAAGCACTGCCCCCAGGGCCACGGGATCGACGGGGCCTGAGGATTGGACGATCATCTCGGGCGTGCCCGCGAGCTCGTCGAGTGTGCCGTGGGTGAGGACGCGGCCCTGGTGCATGATGACCAGACGCGACGCGAGTCGTTCGGCCTCGTTCAGTTCGTGGGTGGTGAGAAAGAGCGCGCATCCGCGGTCACGTTCAGCGGTAATGAGGTCGCGGATGACCTGTCGTCCTTCGGGGTCGACGGACGTCGTGGGTTCGTCGAGCACGAGGGCTCGGGGACGTCCGAGGAGGGCTAACGCGAGCAACGTGCGCTGCTGTTCGCCGCCACTGAGGCGCCGCCACGGGGTCTTTTGACATCGTTCGAGGTCGAGGAGCGTGAGAAGTTCGCCGACGTCGCGCGGCGCGTCGTAGTACGACGCGGTGAGACGCAACACGTCACGCGGCGACATCGGCGCCCAGACGCCCCCTCGTTGGAGAAGTGCGCCGGTGCGAATCACGACCTCGTGATGGTCACGCGTGGGGTTGAGGCCGTGCAGGCGAACGGTGCCGGCGTCGGGTGACCGAAAGCCCAGCAGCGTCTCAACGAGCGTTGTCTTGCCCGCGCCGTTCGGACCGAGCAGGGCGACGACTTCGCCGTAGTTGACGTTGAGCGTGACGTCATTTACGGCGCGCACGTCCCCGAAGTTGACTTCGAGATTGTTGACGTCGACGGCGTAACTCATGCCTAACGAAACTAGACGTTCCCAACCACCACTCGACGGCGTCTAGGTAGGCTTCACCAATGATTAATCTTGTCCAGTTGCGCCGTGAACCGGACGTGGTGAAGGCCGCCCTGCTTCGTCGCGGCGTGTCCACTGAGACGATGGACGAGATCGTGGCGCTCGACGTGGAGCATCGTGCCCTCCTCCAAGAAGACGAGCGACTCCGCGCCGAGATCAAAGAACTATCGCGCCAAGTGGGTGACGCACGGCGAAACAAGGACGTCGGCACCGCCGAGACGCTCAGCCAGACGAGCCGCGAACTCGGTGAGAAGGAGCGCGTGGCAAATGACGCGCTGGAGCGCGTCGCGGTCGAACTGAACAGCAAGTTGTTGATGATTCCTAACGTGCCCGATCCGAGGGTTCCCGACGGGTTGGACGAGAACGACAACGTCGAACTGCGCCGGTGGTGGGTGGACATGGACAAGGGCGCACCCTTTCCTACGTTCGCCGATCACCAGCGAGTCCCGCACTGGGAGATCGGGACCGAACTCGGCATCTTGGACATGGAGTCCGGCGCCAAGATGGCCGGTTCGATGTTCCCGCTCTATCGCGGCGCCGGTTCACGGCTCTTGCGCGCGCTCGGGTCGTTCTCGCTCGATCGCCAGCGCGACGAGTACGAAGAGCTTCGTCCGCCGAGTTTCGCCCTCACCGAGACGATGATGGCGACGGGTCATTTGCCAAAATCAGCGGACGACATGTACGCCATCGAGCGCGACGGGCTGTGGGCGATACCAACGGGCGAGGTGCCACTGACGTCACTTCGCCGTGGGGAGATTCTCGACGAAGCCATGTTGCCCATTCGACTGACGGCCCAGACGTCGTGTTTTCGCCGTGAGGCCGGCTCCGCCGGTAAGGACACGCGGGGACTGTTACGAGTGCACGAGTTCGACAAGGTCGAACTCTTCGCGTACTGCACGCCCGAACAGGCCGACGACGCGCACGCCGACATCCTCCGCCGAGCCGAAGAGATCCTTCAAGCACTCGGCCTTCCGTATCGGCTCCTCAATCTCTGTACCGGTGACCTCGGCACGGCCTCGGCGTACACCATTGATCTCGAGGTGTTCAGCCCCGGCGTGGATCGTTGGCTCGAAGTATCGTCCGTCAGTTGGTTCCGTGACTACCAAGCACGCCGTGCCAGTGTTCGCTACCGCACGAGTGAGGGCAAGATCGAATTAGTGCACACCGTGAACGGCTCGGCCCTCGGGTGGTCGCGGGTATGGGCGGCAGTGGTTGAGACGTATCGCCAAGCCGACGGCACGGTGAAACTGCCCGACGTCCTCGCCCCGTACATGGGCGCCGACACGACGATCCGACCTAGGGCTTCGTAACCTCGTAGCGGTAACCGACCCCGCGCACCGTCGTGATGTGCGCGGGGTTCTTAGGTTCGTCTTCGATGAGTGTGCGCAGGCGCTTGATGTGCACGTCAAGCGTTTTCGTGTCGCCGACGTAGTCGCTACCCCACACGCGATCGATGAGCACCTCACGGGTCAGCACTCGACCGGGGTTCTCGAGCAAGAGGCGCAGCAGGGCGAACTCCTTTTTTCGAAGTTTGATCTCCTCGCCGTTCACGAAGCAGCGTCGCGCGTCGATGTCCATGCGCAGATTGCCGACAGTGATCTCCTCATCGGCGTCGACGTGATCGTTTCGTTCTCGTCGTCGAAGCACCGCGCGGATTCGCGCGACGAGTTCACGCAGCCGGTAGGGCTTGGTGACGTAGTCGTCGGCGCCGATCTCGAGCATCAACACCATGTCGACCTCTTCGCCTTTGGCGCTGACGATGATGATGGGCACGTTGCTGGTCGCCCGCATCGATCGACAGACGTCGAGTCCGGACATCTTGGGCAACATGAGGTCGAGGAGCACGACGTCGAACGTGTTGTTCGCGAAGAGAGCGAGCGCCTGTTGCCCGTCGCGCGCGATAGCCACCTCGAAACCCTCTCGGCCGAGTCCGATCGTGAGCGCGTCGATGAACGATTCCTCATCTTCGACGACGAGGACACTAACGCGACGGTCGTTCGGCTGCTTCTTCGTCATTGTTGGTTCAGCGGGAGTTCCAAGGTGAAGGTCGAGCCCTCACCCTCGCGAGAGAAGACGAGCACCGTGCCTCCGTGATTTTGCGCCACGTGGCGAACGATACTGAGTCCGAGGCCCGTGCCGCCCGTCTCGCGCGCGCGACCTGGATCGACACGGTAGAAACGCTCGAAGATCCGCTCCAGGTCCTTTGCCGGGATGCCCACACCGTGGTCACGAATCTCGACGTGCACGCAGGGTCCGACGCTCTCGCCGTCCTCGTTGAGCGAGGCGTCAACGCGCTTGACGCTGATATCCACGGTGCCGTCGCGAGGTGAGTACACGACGGCGTTTTCGAGCAGAGCGTGCAGGGCCGAGGTGAGTTGGCGCCGATCGCCGAAGACCACTTGGTTCGTCTCGGGCTCTTCGAAGTTGATCTTGACCTCGCGCTGCTCGGCGGCGGTGCGAATGCGCTCGATGCTGTCGGCGACGATGAGTGACACGGCGATGGGCTCGCGACTGGGTGACCCCTGCCCTTCGATGCGAGAGAGGTCGAGCAGGTCCTCGATGATTCGATTGACGCGAAAGGCTTCCGAGTTGATGCGCTCGGCGAGTCGCTGCGCTACCGCCGGGTCGCGCTCCACCTGGAGGGTTTCGGCCAAGAGACCGAGCGCCCCCATGGGGGTCTTCAACTCGTGACTGACGTTCGCGATGAAGTCGCGGCGGATGTCTTCGAGGCGACGACGCTCGGAAACGTCCTCGATGACCGCGAGGACACCGAGCGAACGGCGACCGTCGTCGATGACGGTCGCGCGGATGGTGAGGGTACGGCGAGGTGGTCCGTAGATGTCGATCGAGCGTTCGGCCATGCCGTTCGCCCAGCCCTCAGCGAGGACGTCGGTCACGGCCTGGGCGGCGATGGCGTCGCCGTATCGACTTGCCATCAGGTTTTCTGCTTGCGTGTTGCGAAAGATCACGCCGCCCGCCTCGTCGCAGAGCACGAGACCGAGTGGCAGCGTGTCGAGTGACCGGCGAAGTCGCACTGACTCCGCGCTCGACTCGCTCACGGCGTTGTGGGCGGCGCCAGTGACCTCTTCGAGGTAACTGAGCGCGGACTCGACCTTGCCGTCGTCGTTATGTGGTTCGACGGCGAGTCGTGACGCGAGCGCGGTGAGGCGCTGGGCGATCGCGCGATGACCACGCCGGCGAAAGAGCAGGATGCCCAGCACGATGCCGATGACTAAGACACCGGCGGCCGCACCGTAGAGCGCGGCGGGGGGCCAAAGGGAAATCACGTTTTTTGTCAAAGCAACGAACACACCAACAGTCTCGCAGACGGGCTCAGGTGCGTGGCGATAGCGACCGTTGGGGTCCCCTCAACGAAAGTGTGACCTTCATGTTCTTCTCCAATGTGACACTGAGCCCTTCAACGACTGCACTTCCGGGCAGTGCCGCGCTCCAGTCGATCGCCAACGGCATCGCCTCCTGGGCGCTCATAGGTGCTCTGGTGGCGTTATTGCTGGGCGCCGCGATGTGGGCCGTCGGTAGTCATACGCAAAATATGCACCAGTCCTCGCAGGGTCGCCGCGCGGTGCTGACGTCACTGGCGGCGGCCATTCTCATCGGTGCCGCTCCAAAGCTCATCAACTTCTTCTTCAACACGGGACTTCACGTCCACTGATGACGATTTTCCACTGCATTTTCTCGCCGACGTCGTGCGTCGCGAACGTCGCCAAGTCCACTACCAACGACTTCTTCAGTGCCTTGACGACGTGGATCGTCGCGTCCGTTCGCTGGTTCTTGAATGCCGTGGGCCACGTGTTGATGACGGCGAGCGAACCCTCGACGGTGATAAACGGCGCGAAGGCGGAGTTCACGACGCTCCTCGTTCTGGCGCCCGTCCTCATGATGATCGGTCTCCTCGTGTCGACGTTGCAGGCGTTGCGTCACGGTGAGGCGTCGACGCTGTGGCGCGTCTACCTCGGTGTCGCGCCGGCGTGCGTGGCCGGCGTGGCACTGGCGCAGCCGCTCGCGTCACTGACGCTGCAAGCGGTGAATCAGATGTCCTCGACGGCCGCCGGCTCCGTCGCCCAACACGAGGCGACCCTCGCCGGCGCACTGACCGGACTGATGCCGACGGCGCCTGGCTTCGCGATCTTCCTGCTCGCTGTCCTCGTCGTGATCGGTTCGATTCTCCTATGGTGCGAACTGATCGTGCGCACGGTGGTACTCACGCTGTTGCTCGTCCTCGTGCCCATCGTCGTCCCCCTTTCGACGTTTCCGTCGGCGCGACGACTCAGCTGGCGCCTCGTCGAGACGTTTCTCGCCGTCGCCGCGAGCAAATTCATCATCGTCGTCGCCCTCGTACTCGGACTCAATGAACTCCAGGGCACGTCCGCGACGGAGGTCATCACGGGCGCCGTGACGTTGCTGCTCGCCACGTGCACGCCGTTTCTACTCCTTCGGGTGATCCCCTTCCTGGAGCAGTCCGCCCTTCATCAACTCGAAGGCCTTCGTTCGCGTGCGACGCGCGCGGTGACGAACGCGTCGAGGTCCCCCGTCGCCCAGGCTGCGCGCGCGATGGCGCCTGAGGTCCCCGTACCGGGTCCGCCGGAGCGTTCGGAGGACCTCGGACTTGGCACGTGGCCGGGCACGCCCGAGACCCCGGTGCCGACGTTCGATGGTGATCCACCGCCCCCGCCCATCGGCACGCCTCGCCTCCGAGGTGGTCACGTCGCCTATCGACGCGATGAGATTGGTCCCGTCGTCGGGTGGCACTTTGATGAGTGAAACGCTTGGTCTCGGCGAGTCGGACGCGAACGCTCGCTGGATAGGCGTTCGACGTCATCAAGCGGTCCTCACAATTCTTGGGGTCGGACTCGCGAGCGACTGGGTCATGAGTCCGCGCGCGCCGGTCGTGGAGATCGTCGCCGGCCTCGCGCTCTTGCTCGGGGCCGTGCCGTGTTATGACGGACTCACGGTCGGCGAGGGGTGCGTGGTGGCTCTCCGGTTCCTCTTCCGATCACACTGGCACGAGCTCAACGTTCGCGAGTTCGGCGACGACGTGGTGCTCTGGGCCGTCGGCGAAGTGACCTTTCGAGGGTACGAGCTGAAACATCGCGGACGACTCGATCTCTCGGGGCGCGACGTCGCCATCGCGGGGGCGCTCGCGGCACTGGCCGACGCCAGCAGCGCCGGGCGAACGGGACAGCACTTCGCCCAGCACGTCGTCTCGCACGGCGCGGACACTCGCACTTTGTTGACCTTGCCCGTGGACGTCCTCGCGCCCGACGGCTGGACCGCGAACAACGAACTCGCGCTCGACGTGGTGGGTGTCGGGAGTGAGGACAGGTCGCTTCGCGTCCTCGAACGATTCACGTACCTCCGGACGAAGGATCAGCTCGCTCGAGTCTTTCGGGTTCGTGACTTCTCGTCGGTCCCATCCACCCGGGGCCTTCTCGAACAACTCCTTCGATCATCGACCCCGCTCGATCTGGCCCTGCACGTGGACGTCGTGGCGGGCGCCAAGGCTCATCGTCTGGCCGCGCGCGCCGTACACCGCGTCGGGAGCGACGACGCGACGTCGAGGTCGGCTGGATTTCGACGGACCGCTCGTTCCTCGCGGAACTTCGAGCGGCTTTCGCAGCGTGAAGTGCTCGTGGCCAGTGGTCGTTCACTGTTGCGTGTCGCCGTGTTCGTCGTGGTGCGCGGCGAAACCTACGACGAGGTTCAACGCCGAAGTGCGCTCGTCTGGCGCCACGCCCACGACGCGGGACTTCGGTTGGAGCGCGGATGGGGTCTGCAGTCGAGTTGGTACTACGCGCAGCTGCCCGGCGGCCCGGGTTGGTAAGAGCGTGGACGCACTGGGCGACGTCGAGCGACCTCGTGAGCCTTCGTCTACCCGCGCACGACGCGGGAACGGGCCTGAGCGGGCAAAGTCTCGGCGAGGCGCAACACGGTTCGTCGTTCGTCCTCGACGTCTTTGACGCCTACGGCGCGGGACTCGTGTCGAACCCCAACGTCATCGTCGCCGGCTCCATAGGGGCGGGTAAGAGCACGATCGTGAAGATGCAACTCGAGCGGGGACTGCGACGTGGTCGTCGAGCGGTCGTCATCGACCCTAAGGGTGAGTACGGCGAACTCGCGGCGATGCACGGCACGACGCCCGTGGCCCTCGGTCGCGACGGATGGTGCAGTCCCTTTTCCACTGACGACCGTGAGGGACGCAATCTGCTGCGCGCCCTCGTGGCGAGCGCCCAGGGATCACCGCTTACCAGTGATCAACACTTCGCGCTCGACGAAGTCTGGCAACGCCTTCCACGTCCGCGACCCACTCGCGTCCTCTGGTCGCTCTATGAACTCTTGGCCCCGTACCTCGAGTCGACGACGCCGAGCGCGTCGCGCTCGCTGGCGCTGATTCTGTACCGCTTCATCTACGGCGACCTCGCGGGACTCTTCGACGGCGAGAATGACCCGTTGGCCTTTTCGGGTGACCTCGTCGTGTTGGACCTCTCGGCGCAGTGGTCGTCGAACGCGCTGTCGTTGGCGGCATTGAGTGCGGTCGCCGCCGCGCAACAGGTTTTCGCGCCAGGGGGCGAGGTTGGCTACCTCGTGATCGACGAAGCGTGGGCTCTCCTCAGCGACGTCGACGCGCTTCGATGGTTGCAAGGATCGTGGAAGCTCGCCCGGGCGAGAGGTCTGTCGCACGTGTTGGTACTTCACCGCTGGAGTGACGTCGCGGCCGCGGGCGACGCCGGCAGTGCGCAACGTGAACGCGCGCAAGGGCTGCTACGAGAGTGTGAGACCGCGTGGCTCTTTCGTCAACCTCCGGACGAAGCACGAGAGATGAGTGTCGCGCTCGGACTGCTCCAGCGAGAGGAGCGTTACCTGACGGCGCTACCGAAAGGGGTGGCGCTCGTTCGTTACGGAGGGCATCGGTCCATCGTGCACGTGCGACCCGACGATCGCGACCTTCTCTTCGTCGACACCGACGCCGCGATGCGCGACGCTTCGTGAACGACCGTCCGATCCTCGGTCGTCGTTACTGGCAGGGGCTCTCCGGGGGGCCGTACGTGACGATGGCCCTACACGGTTCCCTGCTGATCGTGGGACCCACCCAGGCGGGAAAGACGTCGTCACTCGTGGTCCCCGCGATACTGCGCTGGCGTGACGCGCTCGTCGTTACCAGCGTGAAGAACGACGTCGTGAGTACGACACGGCGATGGCGCGAATCGTTGGGGAAAGTGCAGATCCTCGAGCCCGGCCGCGACGAGGGCCTGACCTGGGATCCCTTGGAGGGGGTGACGACGCTTCGCGTCGCCACGCGCGTCGCGCGCGATCTCACGATCGGTTCGAACGACCGCGGTGACACGGAGTTCTGGAACGCGCTCGCGACCAAACTGGTGGCGGGTCTGATGGTCTTGGCGAAAGAGCGCTCACTGTCGATCTTCGACGTCTCGAACGTCGTCGAACGTCAAGACGTGACGCCGTGGCTCGACGGTCGGGTCACGTCGCCAGCCAGCGAGGCGGTTCGGAATTTTCTCGCTCACGACCGCAAAACGTTGGACGCCGTGTTCACGACGGCCGAGACGATGTTGATGCCGTGGCATTACCGGCAACCCTTGGCCCAGGTCCGACCCCTCGTCGCCGGCGCGAACACGCTCTATCTCTGCAGTCCCCGAGGAGAACAACGTCACTACGAGCCACTCTTTCGAGGAGCCCTACGCATGGTGCTCGAGGAACAGCAGCGACTCGTCGACGAAGGGACGTCACGGCGTTTGTTGATGGTGCTCGATGAAGCGGCCACCGTCGCGTCACTCGAGGAGCTCGATCAGCTGGCCGCGACCGTCAGCGGACTCAACGTCACCCTCGTGACCGTGATCCAGGACTTCTCGCAACTGGTGGCTCGCTGGGGTCCGCGAGCGTCGACCATCGTCAACAATCACACCACTCGGGTGGTCCTTGGCGGCCTCGCGGACGCGAGCGTGGGGACGTACCTACCCGAGCTCGTCGAGACCAAGACCGACACCAAACAGGTGCCGTTGCGCCTTCGTCCGCGCGGTACGGCCGTCGTCGTGGCCGGAGGTCGCAAAGTCTTCGCCGTTCGACTTCGCCCGTGGTGGAAGGATCGACGGCTCCGTGGACGGGGTGACCGTGAGCAAAAACTACGATTTGCGGATGGCCTATCAATCGTTGCTGATCCAAGAGCAGATCTTCGCGATTGATATCGGCGCGACGAACATCAAGTTCAGCCACGTCGATGAGGGGGGCGAACTCGTGCGCGGGGTTCGCCGTCGCCCGACGCCCTACCCCTGTTCACCCGCGCGATTAGTGGAGTTCTTGGAAGAGCGCATCGCGAAGAGTGGCTGTCGACGCGTTGGCGTGGGCTTTCCCGGCGAGTTCCGCGACGGACACGTCATCCAACCCGGCAACCTCTCGCGCCCCGGGGGCGTGGCGACGGAGAAGGATCCCGAACTCGACAAGTTGTGGCGGGGCTTCGCCTTAGAAGGCGTGCTCCGTGAAGTGAGTGGGCGCGACGTGCGCGTCGTCAACGACGCGACGATGGCGGCCCTTGGTTGCATCGAAGGTAGTGGCACCGAACTGGTGTTGACCCTCGGGACGGGACTCGGACTCGCGTTGTCGATCGAAGGAAAGCTCAAGAAGGTT
Source organism: Acidimicrobiales bacterium (assembly GCA_035937905.1). Taxonomy (GTDB): domain Bacteria; phylum Actinomycetota; class Acidimicrobiia; order Acidimicrobiales; family RAAP-2; genus RAAP-2. Next base: position 12,159 of record DASZHK010000094.1, on the reverse strand, counting down.
CGCGACGTCGGCGCGGAGATCTTCCGCGATGACAAGACGTACGACCAGACGATTGGTGAGCGCGCCAGGTCACTCGACGACGAACGATGGAATCCGACGCTGATCGAGATCGTGGACCGTTTCGCGAAGGAGTTCCACGCCGACGTCGTGCACCTCGCCGGCGGCAACGCCAGGCGCGTCGTGCCCCTCGAGTTCGAACACTTGGCGTACCGGGTCGTGATTCACGGCAACGAAGCGCCCATGCGCGGCGCGGCACGACTCTTTGACGACGCGTAAGACGACCGTCGAGGCTTAGCCTCTCGCCAGGTCGACCGCGCTCGCGGCGAGCACGCCCGCGGCCACGCGACAGGCGCGATCGTCGACCGCGAAGTCCGGACTGTGATGCATGCCACTCGAGCCGTCGGCGAGTGCACCGCCGACGAAGAGATAACAGCCCGGTACGCGCTCGAGGAACTCTGACACGTCGTCACTCGGCGTCACCGGCGGGAACGTGATCACCTGTTCCGCGCCGACGACGCGCCCGGCACTCGCGACGACGCTCGACACCACGGAAGCGTCGTTCTTCACGGCCGGTGTGGACTCGTTCATTTCCAAGACACACTGCACGGTGAAGATCGCGTCGACGTCATGGAGCAGATCGCGAAGTCTCGCGATCGCTTGCACTTTCTGATCGGGAAGAAAGGTGCGCAGTGTTCCACGCAACACCGCGTGGCGAGGGACGACGTTGTTCGCGGTGCCGGCGTTCAGCACGCCGGCCGAACAGGCACAGTCGGTCCCCTCGTAGGTGAGACCATCGACGACACCACTAAGGAGGGGAGCGAGATGGTTGATCGCGAGCACGACGTTGCCTTCAGTCGTCGCCATCGCGCCGTGACCGCCGCGACCTTTGATGCGAACGGTGAGCGTCTGGCCGTCGCTCATCATGATGCCCGCGCGTGTCGCCACGAGGCCGACCGGAGCCAACGACGTCACGTGCACGCCGATGACGTAGTCAACGGGATTGTCGTCGAGCACGCCACCGTCGATCATCACCTTGGCGCCGCCGATCACTTCCTCGGCCGGTTGGAAGAGCAGCGTGAACTCTCCCGCGAGTTCCTCTCGCCGACGCGACAACACCTCCGCGACCCCGAGGAGACTGGCGGTGTGCACGTCGTGGCCACAGGCGTGCATGACGCCTACGTTCTGCGAAGCGTACGAGAGTCCACGTTCTTCTGTGACTGGCAGCGCGTCGATATCGGCGCGCACCATCACGCGTTTACCGGGTTTGGTGCCCACCAGTCGTGCGACGGCGCCCGTGTCGGTGGGGCACGGACGCAGCTCGAAGCCGAGCGCTACCAGTCGTTCCTTCACGACCCGCGTCGTACGGTGCTCGTCGAAGGAAAGTTCGGGATGGGCGTGAAAGTCGTGGCGAAGGTCGACCATTGGTTCGTACGCCGCGTCGAGCAGTTCAGGGAGGTCATCGATGAACGATCGGGCCATAGGGGAATGGTAGTTAGTTGGCCCAGAGTCCATGGAAACGACGTCGGCTAAGATGGTGAGCCAGTATCAACGCGGCTGTAGCTCAGCGGATTAGAGCATCGGTCTACGGAACCGAGGGTCGGGGGTTCGAATCCCTCCAGCCGCACTGTTTACACCGGGCATAAGTGATAGGGCGGGGAAACGTCCGCGCCGTCTCCAGATTTACTTTTCGCCGGCAACTCCTACTCCGGGTCATCGTCCAAACATCGAAGACGACCTACATTCAGATGATCCATATTCCGTTGTCTAACGGGTTCGGAAAAGGAGGATCATTCCTATGCCCGATGAAAGCTCGTCGGAGGTGCGACTTTCAAAGTGGCAGGAACTCTCGGCATGGCCGATGATCCTGCTCAGTTTCACGTATGTTGCGGTCTACGTTGGCCCGATCTACTGGTACCCGTTGTCAAACTCTATGAGATTGACGTTTCACGTTGCCGAATACGCCGTTTGGGCCATATTCATCATCGACTATCTGATCCAGTTGCAATTGTCCATCGGCAAGCGCGCGTTCCTCCGACGCGAGTGGTTCAGTCTGCTTCTCATAGCCTTTCCGTTCTTTCGGCCGGTGCGTGCAGTTAGGGGAATCGTGTTCCTGCGCCAGGCCAGCACGCGGAAGGCGTCACTTGTCCGGTCACTGCCAGCGATCCTCGGCTCGATGGCTGTATTGCTCGTCATCATCGCGGGTGCTGCAGTCCTCAACGCAGAGCGATTTGCGCATGGCGCCACGATCAAGACGCCGTCTGACGCCCTTTGGTGGGCTGTCACGGCGATCACGACTTCTGGCGGCGGAAATCTCGCGCCCATCACCAACGAGGGGCGCATCATTGCTGCGTGCCTCCTCGTTTTCGGTCTCGGGCTCCTCACCAGCATGACGGGGTACGTCGCCAGTTGGGTGCTCCACGAATTCAACGTTGTACGCGAGACCCAGCCAGCGGAGAAGATTGAATAGCTTTCTTCTCTGACACTGGGTCACGCCTTTCGATTCCCGTCTCGTCGCCAATTCCATCGATACGATTGGCCCACATGGACGCCTTCAGACGTAGTCGTCGCAGAGTTCACGGTTCGTGCCGCGAGCAGGGGATTGCGCTGCTCGGAACGCTGCTCACCCTCCTTGTCTTAGGCGTGATGGTCGTGATCATGCTCAACACCCTCGGCGGCTCGCCGTCGGGTACGGGCACGACCACCACGATTCCCGGTGCGACGACGACGACGGTGCCCGCGACGCCCGAGAGCGGCGCCCAGGACGCCGCCGTTTCTGCCTGCCGGGCGAACTACCAAGCCATTGAGACGGCACTCGCCGACTACCGCTCGCTCAATGGGTCGCTGCCCGCAGCCGGAGCCGCGTGGGCGACGGCGTCGGCCAACGGCGGGCCCTACCTGCAGGCCTGGCCCGAAAGTGTGCCCAACTACTCGATCACCTGGAACGGAGCGCAGTTGAGCGTTATCCCTGTGAGAGGTGCGTCCTCGCACGGATCGGATGGCACGAGTTCTCCCAAGTCCGGCTGCTTCGCGACTTGAACAGCTCGACAGCGAAGGCGGTGAATACCGACTTCACGCTTGAATTCCTGAAAAAACAGGCGGAAGCAGACGCCGAGTTTTCCCATCATCCCGCCGAGCAGGGTCAGGAGACTTTGATCCAGTCAACGAACTGACTTGATCGAAACAGAGTTCTCTCAGTGACGTTTGCGGTTCGTCAGAGTCTCGACGAAGCAAAGCGACGAGGCGAGCATGAGGGCCACGCCGATAATTCCTACGAGAACGGTGTGCGTAAAGAACGCGACAAGGATTGCCAATCCGAGAACGAATCCGAGGACACTTCCGAATCGCACTTGCCGACGACGATCCGAGAACTTGATCGCGCCGACCTTATGAGTGAAGCGTGCGTCGCTCTCAAGCGACTCCTCCAGGCTGGTGAGAATTCTTTGCTCATGCTCAGATAAGGGCACGCTTCCTCCTTCCGCACTCCCTCGGTTCACTTGATTCGAACTATCGCGCCGAACAAGTGAATCGCGGAACGTGCACTTCGTCCACCGGTCGCACTACGTCAACTTGCTGCCTCTCGTCCGGCGCGACCCATTGCGAATCCACCGAAGCTAGCGAGTAAAACACCAGGACCAACAGCAAGTCCCGCCCAATAGGCCAGCGTCATCGAGGGCGACGCGGTGTGGAAGTAGGTGCCCACCAGTGCGGGCCACGCCACAGGCATGACGGCGAGCCATGCGCCGCAAAGAAAGGCCAAGAACCCAGCGGCGACGAGCAGTCCCGGTGCCAGCGTGCCCGTTGGCCGACGCGCGCTCACGATGATCAGTAGGCAAGCCAACACTCCGGCGGCGCCCGGTACGACAGCGCCCAGCGCGTGAACTTCATTCCATGTCCACGACGCCGTCGCGTCCGGCGAAAACCCGAATGTTGGGCCAACAAAAGGGACGATTCCCGCCCACGCCGAGACCATCAAAGCGATGAAGCCTCCAAGAATCAGACTAAGTGGTGCACCGCGTGCTGATGTTGGAAACGTCGGCGTCGGCGTCGGCGTCGGCGTCGGCTCGGAATCGATTCGCTGAGCTTGCTTATTTTCTTCGTCGCGCACGACGTCAGAGTGATGCCTTAACAAGTGGGTCATAAACACCTCCTTGGTTGCACCGTCATCTTACTTTCCTCCGGTCAATTCGAACCCAAAAATGTCTCTGAGAATTGCCTGGTGGGTGCATTCAAGACACAATTAGCCCCTCTCCCCGCGAAACGAAAAGGTGTTCATTTGGTGACCAGTTGAAGCCAGGTTTTTCGTGTGGGACACGCGTTCGTAGTAAGTGCGAGTGATTATAAGAATCGCTTGACACCCACCGATGCGCAATGGATACTCACCTTCAGAGGGGTTCATGATTGGCCCAGTTGGAGAGGACCAATGAAGAGGGATCATGACTTTGGAGTTTGTTGACGACATGGCCAGAGGTTCACGATGGTGGGACGAGGTTGGTCACTACGACGTTGACGATGACGTAGACGTCGATGAAGAAGCGAAGGGGACTGTGTCACGACGAGATCGTGGTGCAACCACAAATGAGACGCTCGAGGGTCCGCTTCACTCGGGCACGACCGTCATCGACACAACGAAGGATCGGGTGGCGCAAAGCGAGTTGCGTCGATCTCGGACGACCGAAATGCCGCTGGCGTTCTTACTTGAGGACGCGTTGACGAATTGATGCACGTGCATCGTGATCGATGGGGACGAATTGATGCACGTGCATCGTGATCGATGGGAAGGTAGTTGGCCGTGTAAGAAGTTCACGACGGCGCCCGATGATTCCGCTGGCTAAGAGGTCCGAGATCGCGAACCCCGCAGCCAGTCGATGAACGGTTCGACGTCGTTACTTACTGCTCACGATTGCTTGTGCACTACGAGCACCGAGCAGGCCGCGTGTGACACGACGGCCGCGGCGACGCTGCCGAGCAGGTGCCCTGCGAGACCAGAATGTCGGTGAGCGCCAAGAACAATCAAGCTCGCGTGGTGTGCTTCTGCGGTCTGGATGATTCCCTTCCACGTTGGCGCCGCCTCCGTGGTCAGACCCACCGCTCGAAAACCCGCGTTGCGGGCGAGTGACGCGCCGAATTCGGCGGTCTCTTCTGCGGCCTGACGCACTTGGTTCGCGGCGTCGGCATCGAAGTGGCGCTTCGTGACTGGCTCGAAGCCAACGTCGGCGGGCTGCCACACGCAGAGAACGAGCGCGTCACGACCGGACGCGAGCTCACGACCTGCGCGTTCGATGGCCAGCGCCGCAAGTTTGGTGCCGTCGTAGACGAAGAGAATTGGGCCGGTGGAGGTCTTCGCGCCAACGTCGCTTGCGGACATGTCAGTCAACGCTTTCAGTACGTGCGCCCACCATTGCGGGGACCTTGGTCTCGGGCATCGTCCGGCGTAGTTTCGCGAAGAGGGGTGGCGACTCCCACGCCGGATCGACGCCAGCGAGGAAGCGATCGAGATCGGGCGCCTGGGGACGAGCGCCGCTCAGCATGTAGATGACGACGCCGATGACCGCACCACCGAGGGCGAGACCGAGACCGACCCACAGCGCGATGGCCGTACCCGCGTCGAGACCGCCGCCGGTGGCGACGGCGAAGTGGATGAAGATCGGCGCGACCATGAAGGCCGCGACCGCTCGAAAGAGCTCGACGATGGCGAACACCCGCTGAAGGTTCGCCGCGGGCAGAGAGAAGCCGGCGACGAACAACGCCGGCGCCACCGTCGCGCCGAGGCCAATACCCGTGAGGCCCGAGCCAAGGAGCGTCATCGCCTGGCTCGACGGGACGGAGATTCGAAAGACCACGATGCCGGCTGCCAGCACGACCATGCCCACGAGCGGGAGGTAGTGCATGGCGCGCTTGCGTACGACGAGTCCGAGCGCGATCGCCGAGAGCACGGCGCCCGCGACTTCGGGCAAGTAGAGGAGGCCAATGTGCAACGGGCTGTATCGCGACTCGAGCACGCCAACCGTCAGCGCGGTAGCCGAGACCGACGCGGCGGCCGCGAAGAGCGCCACGACGATGCCGGCGACGGGAATCGAGCTCGTGAGCATCGTCTTGACCGTCAGCAGTGGTCGCTTCGCGCGGAACTGGTAGACGACAAGGAGGATGATGAGCCCGAGACCGCCGAGCAGCGGCACGATCGTCTCGACGTTGAGGAGCGCGTGGGTCGTGAGCTCAGACGCGCCAAAGAAGGCTGCGACGCAACCGACAGCGGCGAGGCCGATCGCCGGAAAGTCGCGCGGCGAGTCAGGGTTGGCCGCCGGAGAGTCTTCGAAGGTCAAGATCACGAGGATGAGTGCGACGACCGCGATACCGACGACGATCCAGAACAGTGGACGCCAGGCGAACGATTCCGCCTGCACGCCACCAATGAGTGGACCGAGCGCGACTGCGCCGAAGATGCACATGTTCATGATTACTGCGGTGTCGCGCAGCTTGTTCGAGGGATAGCCAATCGCTAGCGGCGGGACTGCCGCGATCAAGAGCAGGCTGGTGCAGAGTCCCTGGATGATGTGACCAGTGATGAACATGCCGGCGTTCGTCGCCGACGCCGTCAGCACCGAACCAATGACGAGCATCACGGCGTACCCGACGAGCATCCTTCGCTGCGGGAAGTGTTGAGCGAACTGCACCGCAAGAACCGTGCCGAGGGCGTAGGCGGCGTTCGCGAGCCCCGATCCGAGGCTGAACGTCTGCGCGGACATGTGAAGCTGCTTGCTAATGATGGGCGTCAAGGGCCCGAGCGCGGCGGACAACGCAAGGTACGGAATCAAGGCGAACATCACCATCGTCGCGACGGCCGAGTACCGGCCAGCTAGTGGACCTTGGATCATCGCGCCAGCTCGTTCACATTTGAAGCGACGTCTTTCGGTTCAAGGTCGTGAAAAAATTGCTGCACTCTGAGGCTTCGAGGGGAGGGCATTGCTGAGTACCTTTCCGTTAAGATCTGTCAGGAAGCGGAAACATCCTCCACTTACTATACGGAGGGTACCTCCGGATTGTGACCCAATGTCGAGAAAATCAATCGGATCTGGGCATATGCTTCGCCCAGTGACCATACCTTTGGAGCCCGTGACGGTCCCTACGACGGACGACGGCGCCGAAATCACCCATCGCGCGAAGCGTTCGGACGCGCAGAGAAATCATGATCGACTGGTCGTTGCGGCACGCGAGGTCTTCACCTTGCAGGGCAGTGACGCGTCGATGGAGTCAATCGCCCATCAGGCTGGGGTCGGCGCTGGAACGTTGTATCGGCACTTCCCGCGTCGAATCGATCTCGTCGAGGCGGTGTATCGAAACGACGTAGAAGAGCTGCTCCTCGCCGCCGAAAAAGCGGTCGCGAACTACGCGCCGTGGGAGGCATTAGTTAGCTGGCTCGATTCGTTTCTCGGATACTCCCTTGGCAAGCGAGTGTTCCTTACGGAGCTCCTCGAGTCGTTCGAGAAGAATCCGGAACTGAGGTTGAACGCGCGCGAAAAAGTCGAACAGAGCTTCACGCTCGTGCTCGAGAACGCGCAGCGCGCTGGGGTGGCGCGAACTGACATCGACGGACCAGACCTCATGCTGCTGGTCGGTGGTATGTGCAGCGGTCCCACGCTCGTGAAAGCGCAGGGCGAGCGCTTACTCGCCACGGTGCTCGACGGTCTGCGCGTCACTGGCTGACCTTTAACGATCGGCGCGTTGCGCGCTGGTTGGGCATGGCCTTCATTCGACGACGCAGTCGTTGCGCCAGGCCCTTTGGATGGGTCCAAGCCTATAACCGGATTCGATCAAGGATCTGTCATTCGCTTGTGCTCGTCATTATCAACAGGTAGACCTGTTACCAAGTAATTCCCAATATGAGCCGGCGTCACGTAAATAGTCTGTAGGAACATCGCTACGCGCAACGGACGCGTCCATCAACGGTGCGTGGAGGATCATGATGAACCAGCCCAGTCCGCCAACAAGCAAAGAGCTCGAACAGGTCGACAACGCGAATCAATCGGGTAAACCGACCGTCGTGTTCGTTCACGGACTTTGGCTCTTGGCCGGAAGTTGGGATCGGTGGCGTGCACTCTTTGAATCGGCGGGCTACAGCACGGTGGCACCGGACTGGCCAGACGATCCCTCGACGGTGGCCGAAGGTCGCCGCCGCCCCGAACTCTTCGCAGGTAAGAGCGTCCAAGGCATTACGGACCACGTCGCGCAAGTCATCAACGCGTTAAAAACGAAGCCGGCCATCGTCGGGCACTCCTTCGGCGGTCTGATCACCCAGAAGCTCGCTGGTCAGGGTCTGGCCAGCGTCTCGGTGCCTATCGACCCGGGACCGTTTCGCGGCGTCTTGCCCCTTCCCGTTTCATCGCTCAAAGCCGCGTCGGCCGTTCTTCTCAATCCCGCGAACAGAAAACGTTCGGTGATGCTCACCTACGAACAGTTTCGGTTCGCCTTCGTGAACGCCGTAGATGAGAGCGAAGCCAAACGGCTTTACGAAGAATTTCCCGTCCCGGGGTCCGGCGTTCCGCTGTTCCAAGCGGCCTTCGCCAACGTGAATCCGTCGACGGAGGCTCGCGTCAACTCAACCACGTCGAACCGCGGCCCGATGAAAATCATCTCAGGCGAGAAGGACAACACCGTTCCCTGGGCGATCGCCAACGCGTCGTTCAAGCGTCAGCGCCGTAACGAGGGAGTGACGGAGATTGAAGAGATCAAGAACCGAGGACACTCGCTCGTGATCGACAGCGGCTGGGAAGAGGTTGCCCTCGTCGCGAAGACGTTCATCGACCGCTTCAGTGGCGTCTAAAGAACGGTCCTAGTCCGTGTAGAGCTTCGCTCCGAGCACGATGATCACGAACGAGAGCACGATAGGTGTGATGACGGGGCCGATCCACGTGACCGGAATTAGAAAAAACACGTCCTTGGTGAAGAGGCTGCTCGGCCAGTTGTCCTCGATACGAAGGAAGAGGTAATACGCCAGGTCCCAGCACCCAAACGCGACCAGAAACGCTCCGCAGCGCGACTTCCAGGTTCTCGCGGCCACGTACGCCAACGTCGCCAACATGACGATGGTCGCGGCTTCACGCGTGACTTCGATGACGCTGACGCGGTGATTGACGAGGAGCGTTTGAATGGGCGAGACGAACGAGATGAATCCGAGATTCAGATAGGTCCGGTAGTGCGAGAACACGTAGTTCTGATGGAAGTCCCCAAGGGCACGCAAGTAGTACACGACGGCGGCTTCGACGAAGCCGAACGCCACGCCAAAGACCATGAGAACGATCAGATTGACGCGCTGGAAATGCCTATCTTGCGTGAGACGGCGCACGCGTTAAGTGTAATGAAGCGGGTGACGAGGTCCTTTGGTAGGTGACGTCCTTCGCCGCGCGGGTGCACACTGCAAAATCCACACAACCCTCGCCACGGGCGTTGACCTGCGAGTTCTCTGATGTTGCGCTCGATTGACGTCCCCTCGCCACTGAGAAAGCCTTCGTCAGCGGAGCGCGACGCCTCCGTCAGGAGACTGTAGAGCGCTGATTCATTGGTAGTGTTGGGGGACGCTGAGCCAACTTTCGAGGACTCTGCTGCCTCGGCAGCCGTCATACAAGCGTACGCATTAGGAGATTTCATGAAGGTACTGGTTCTCGGTGGTGACGGATTCTGTGGCTGGCCCACGGCGCTCCACCTCTCTGACGTCGGCCACGACGTCATAATCGTCGACAATCTGAGTCGTCGCAAGATCGACATCGAACTCGAGGTCGAGTCACTCACGCCCATTCGCCCGATCCACGAGCGCGTGCGCGTGTGGAAGGAACTCACGGGCAAGAAGATTGACTTCGTCCTGCTCGACTTGGCCGAAGAGTACGACCGCCTGGAAGCTCTTTTGCGCGACGAACTTCCCGACGCGATCGTGCACTTCGGTGAGCAGCGCGCCGCGCCGTACTCCATGCGCAACACCGCTTCGAAGCGCTACACCGTCGATAACAACGTGCGCGCCACGCACAACGTGTTGGCCGCCATCATGTCGAGTGGCCTCGACATTGCGTTGGTGCACCTCGGCACCATGGGCGTCTACGGCTACGGCTGGTCCGGCTCGGCGCCTATCCCTGAGGGCTACTTGACGGTGAAAGTCCCGACACCCGACGGCGACATCGACCGCGAGATACTGCACCCGGCCAACCCCGGCTCGGTGTACCACATGACCAAGACGCTCGATCAATTGCTCTTCGCCTTCTACGCGGCGAACGACCAGATACGGATCACCGACTTGCACCAGGGAATCGTCTGGGGTACCCAGACGCCCCAGACCGCGCTCGACGAGCGTCTCGTCAACCGCTTCGACTACGACGGCGACTACGGAACCGTCTTGAACCGGTTCTTGATGCAGGCGGCCATTGGCCACCCGCTCACGGTGCACGGCACCGGTGGTCAGACGCGCGCCTTCATCCACATTCGAGACACGGTTCGCTGCGTCCAGATCGCGCTGGAAAACCCGCCGCAACGCGGCGACAAGCCCCAGGTCTTCAATCAGGTCACCGAGGTTCACCGCATCAGAGAGCTCGCCGAGCTGATCTCCAAGTTGACGGGCGTCGACGTCGCGTTCCTGCCCAATCCCCGTCGCGAAGCCGTCGAGAACGAACTCAACGTGAGTCGCGACAAGTTCCTGGCCCTCGGACTCAATCCCACGAAGCTCTCAGAAGGCTTGCTCGAAGAGGCACGCGACATCGCCATGCGCTACAAGGATCGAGCCGACACGACCAAGATCATCGCCCGCTCGGTATGGCGCCAAGGCATGGAGACGTCGCCGGACCTCATGAAGGGCTAAGTACCGCAACGAATTCCACTCGCCGCGTCAATGGGCGTGTGAGAATCCGAGCATGTCCAAAATCTACGAGTACGTCCGCCACCCGCGCCTCAACGAGTTGGCTCGTGCCGGTCATCCGATAAAAACCAACGATTTTCGTAAACCCAAGACCGGCGGCTTCTTCGCTCGACTCAACTCAAAGTTCGGGTTGAAGGTCACGTTGGTCGTCGGCACCATGTGGTGCGCGTACTTCTTCACGGTGTTGGCCCTCTTGGCGCTCCCTGACGCAATCAAGCAAGGCACCTACTACATCGTCGTGTGGCTCTCGAGCAGCTTCTTGCAGCTGGTCCTGTTGCCCATCATCATCGTGGGCCAGAACATCCAGGCCGCCGCCGCCGACAAACGATCGGAAGAGACGTACAAGGACGCCGAAGCGGTTTTAAAGGAGTCCGAGGAAATCCAAAAGCACCTGCTCGCCCAGGACGACGCGATCACGGGGATCCTGGACCGACTCGAAGCGCTGAAAGGTACCACGCCGACGGCGCAGGCCTAGAAACCCCTGCTTTGCTTTAGTTCCAAGATCTGCTGGCACATCACGCTCCAGGTCGGCACGCAGTCTTTCAGCACCGCGCGACGAAAGGGCTCTGCGAACTGGTTGAAGTCGAGGTGTTCGAGGGACTCGGTGACGGTTGACAAGAACGTGACGCCGATCGACACGAACATGATCGAACGAATCAGGTAACGCAGACGACTCTTCTCGTCGTCGCTGACGTGCGCGAGCAGTGGAATGACGGCCTCGAGTTCGCTGAGTTGGCCAAGTATCGCGACTCGGAGTTTGTCGCTCTGGGCTGACGCGATGGCGGTCTCCAGAGTAAAACTCCTGCGCACCGCGTTCTGGCGGCTCGCCGAATTGTGCAGGAGTTGCGTGATCGATCCCTCCTCGAGCACGTTGACGAAGTTTGAGATCTTCATCCAGCGAGCGCGCATGAGGTCATGGAACGCCGCGATGACGAGGTCCTCTTTGGAGGGGTAGAGCTTGTAGATCGCGCCGGGCGAGCAGTTCGCTCGGCGGGCGATTCGAGAGATCGTCGCGCGCGTGTAGCCGCTCTTGCCCACGACGCCGAACGTGGCGTAGGCGAGTTGGGTCTTGAGATCGTCGCCGGGCGGGAGGACGATCTGCTCGACGGGCTCTTCGAGTTTCACCTCATCGACGTCGCGCGGATCGGTCTCCAACGTCTCCAGGAGCAACTTCTCGAGCACGCTCTGGTAGTCGCGGTCCCAGCCGAACTGGGAGTCGGCGAAGATCTGGACCATGGTCATGGCGAAGATGGTGATGCCGCGCG
>DASZHK010000093.1:0-1664 GCA_035937905.1 Acidimicrobiales bacterium | reverse complement strand
GGACTCGTCGGATTACTGAGTCCCGCGGCGATGGTGCTGCGCGACGACCCAGCGAGCGTGGCGGGAGAGTAACTCGCGCCCGCGACGAGAAACTGATTACCGAAAGTGAGAAAGGGAATCGATCCCGCTTCTGACGGCGTGAGTCCCGGGATGTACTTCGGCGCGTCGTACTTCGTGATCAACGCCGTTTCCTGGGCCGTCGGCTTTTGCAGCGCGGTGTAGAAGTTCAGTGCAGTACTGAAGATGTTCGTGTACTCCTCGACGCTCTTGAACACGACGTACGACGACGTGTACGTGGCGTTGACGAACGTGAACGTCGGCGTGTTCGGGTCGACGTCACCGGAGTAGCTCGACATATTGCCCAAGTTCTTCCAAGTGCCGAACCGACTCAGCGCGACGATGGTCGACCAACGCTGCGCGGCGCAGAAGGGGCAGTACTCAGCGCCGATATAGAGGATCTCGGGAACTTTCTTGCCCGCGGCGCTCGTGGCCGTTAGGGCGGGCTGGCCCTTGACTTGGTGCGGCGGGGTGACCGGCGCGACGGGAGAAGACGTGCCCACCGTATTGAAGACCGACACGGGAACTTTCGTGAGTTCGGCAACGGTGGTGGCGTCGGTGGCCTGAAACGTGGCGGAGCCGTTCTTGCTGGGTGTGCCGCCGCTCGCGACCTTGATGATGACGAGCGCGGCGACGACGACGACGACGAGTCCAACGGCGAGCCAGGTGAACAGACCAGCGGGGCGCCCACCCTTCGCGGGTGGTCGGGGCGGCGCGGAACGCTGCTTCGATGTCGAGGTCTTGGCCACGATGCTCCTTAGGGATGTACGACCCTCAAACTTAGTGGACGTAAGCCGCGTGAAACAGAGAGGGGTGTGGACTCGGTAAGTTGACCACCGTGGCCGAAACCCTGATTCCACGCCCTGCGGCGACCGTTCTCACGCTCCGTGATTCACCGAATGGTTACGAGATTCTTATGCTCCGCAGAAACAACCGGAGCGACTTCACTCGTGGTGCCCACGTCTTTCCCGGTGGTGCCGTTGACGAAGGTGACCGCAGCGCCGAGCGCCACGTTTACGGACTCAGTGACGAGGAGGCGTCGCGACGTCTCGAGCTCGACGCCGGTGGTCTCGCCTTCTACGTCGCGTGCCTGCGTGAACTCTTCGAAGAGGCGGGGCTGCTTATCGTCTGTGACGAGCAAGGTCGGGCCGTTCAGTTCACTGACCCCGACGACGCCGCGAAGTTGGCGGCGCATCGTGGCGCCGTGAACGCGGGCGAACTGGACTTCTTCTCGATGATGGACGCGGAGGGACTTCGACTGGATCTTCGAGGACTTGAGTACGTCGCGCACTGGATCACGCCAGCGGGTCTTTCACGCCGCTACGACACGCGGTTCTTCGTCGCGCTCGCGCCAAGGGACCAACTCGCGACGCACGACGCGGGCGAAACCGTCGCCGATCTGTGGACGAGGCCAACAGCGGCACTCGAGGCGAACGCTCGTGGCGAGTTCGAGATGATGTTCCCCACGGTGCGAAATCTCCAATCAATCGCGAACTTTTCGAGCAGCGCGGAGGTGCTCGACTACGCCCGTTCACTGCACTCCATCGTCCGCGTCGAGCCTCGAGTGGTGGAACGAGACGGTGAACGGGTCATCTTGACCCCCGGTG
>DASZHK010000092.1:0-15667 GCA_035937905.1 Acidimicrobiales bacterium | reverse complement strand
GTTCTCGGCGTTTACCGAGCCGCCGTAGAGAACTTGCGGAGCAGCAAGAGACAGCGAACCAAGCACCGTCCGCAGGTACGCCGTCATCTCACGAACCTGCTCCACGGTCGCGACGACGCCCGTGCCAATCGCCCACAGGGGCTCGTAGGCCACGGTGACGAGGGCGTGGAACTTCTCGTCCAGACCACGCAGCGCACTCTCGAGCTGTGCTGTGACGAACGCCTCGTGCTCGCCGCTTTCACGAATCGCGAGCTCTTCGCCGACGCACAAGACGGCGTGCTGGCCGGCGCGCACGACGCTCAGCAGTGTCTCGGCGACGACGTCGTCACTCATGAAGTAGTGCACCCGACGTTCGGAGTGGCCGACGAGCACCCACTCGACGTTCAGTCGCTTCAACATCGACGTCGAGATCTCGCCCGTGTGCGGACCGTTCTCCTGGGCGTTCACGTGCTGGGCGCCGATACCGATCGAGAAGCGCTCGGAGTCGATGATGGAGCTGACACTGCGCAGGTCGACGAAGGGCGCCGCCACGACCACGTCGGTGTGCTCGACGGGTCGATTCTTCAACAACACGCCCAGTTGCTGCACCAAGTGCAAGGCCTCCACGAAGTCGAGGTTCATCTTCCAGTTGCCAATGACGAGGGGTCGGCGGGTGGTCATCTAGTTCCAGGGACTTTCGCGAAGGGCCCGCAGGCCAGGGAGGTCACCGAGTTCGACGAGTTCGAGTGACGCGCCGCCGCCGGTGGAGACGAAACTGACGTCGTTACTGAGGCCGTACGAGCCGAGGGCCGCGACGGAGTCGCCGCCACCTACGACACTCACGGCCGAGGAGGACGCAATGGCGCGCGCGACCGCCTCGGTACCCGCGCCGAAGCGGGGATCCTCGAAGACACCCATAGGCCCGTTCCAGAGAATCGTCGCCGCGCCCGCGATCGCGGCCTCGAAGACCTCGGTGGACGTTCGCCCGATGTCGAGACCTTCGAAGCCGTCCGGAATGTTCTCGCCGAAGTCGATCGCCGTCTCGTTACCACCGTCGGGACCGAAGCTCGAACCCGTCGAGAGGCCGCGCGCGTCGACGGGGATCAACACGTTGCCACCTTCGAGCAAGGCCGCGCACTCGTCGACGAACGTTCCGTCAAAGAGCGACGAGCCGATGGTGCGACCTTCCGCGACGGCGAACGTGTAGGCCATGCCGCCGCCCACGATCACGACGTCGGCCTTCTGCGCGAGGACTTTCATGATGCCGAGCTTGTCCTTCACCTTCGCGCCACCGGTGACCGCGACGAAGGGACGAGCCGGCGACTCCAAGAGCGCGAGCAGCGTCGCGACCTCGCGCTGCAAGTTGGACCCCGCGGCGCTCGGGAGCAACGTCGGGGGCACCATGATCGAGGCGTGCGCCCGATGCGAAGCGCCAAAGGCCTCGTTCACGTAGTAGTCGAAACCTTCGACGAGCGACGCACCGAACGCGGGATCGTTCGACTCCTCGCCCGGGTGAAAGCGCAAGTTCTCCATGAGTTCGACCTCAGGACGAAGACCGTTCAGGCACCGTCGAAGCGGCGCCACGTCGTATCGCTCGTCGGGGCGCCCGTCGGGCCGTCCGAAGTGGGTACACGCGACGACCGTCGCGCCACGTTCGAGCAAGACGTCGAAGAGCGGCAGCGTCGAACGCAGTCGAAAGTCGTCAGTGACGGTGAGGACACCGTCCACGTCGGCGACGGGCGCGTTGAAGTCGACGCGCACGAGGACACGCTTTCCCTCGAGGCTTCCCCATCGATCGATCGACGGCAAGGTCGCGGACACGGAGTTACTTACCGACGTAGCGCGCGAGGTCAACGAGACGGTTCGAGTAGCCCCACTCGTTGTCGTACCAACCAAAGACCTTCACGAGGCACTTCGCCTCGTCGATGGGCTGGACCATGGTCATGAGCGAATCGAACGTGCACGAAGCTGGACTGCCCACGATGTCCGACGACACGATCGGCTCGTCGGTGTAGACGAGGATGCCCTGGAGCGAACTCTCCGACGCCGCCTTGAAGGTCGCGTTGATCTCGTCGACGCTCGTCGAGCGCACGATGGCGGTGAAGTCGGTGATGCTGCCGACGGGAATCGGCACCCGCAGTGACGTCCCGTCGAGGCGCCCCTTCATCGAACTGAGCACGAGACTCGTCGCGCGCGCGGCGCCGGTCGAGGCGGGCACGATGTTGAGCGCGGCCGCGCGGGCCCGACGAAGGTCCTTGTGCGCGAGGTCGAGGAGGTTCTGGTCGTTGGTGTACGCGTGGATCGTCGTCATGAGCCCGGCGTCGATGCCGAAGGCGTCGTCGAGCACCTTCACCATGGGCACGAAGCAGTTGGTCGTGCACGACGCGTTCGAGATGACGAAGTCTTTCGTCGCGTTGAAGGTGTTCTCGTTGACGCCCATGACGAACGTGGCGTCGGCGTCGCCCGAGGGGGCCGAAATGATGACCCGCTTCGCGCCCGCCGTCAAGTGCGCGCTCGCGGCGTCTCGGGTGGTGAAGATGCCCGTCGACTCGACGACCACGTCGATACCGAGTTCGCCCCAGGGCAGATCGGCGGGGTTGCGCTCGGCGAAGACCTTGATGGCGTGTTGCCCCACCGTCAACGCGTCGTCACTGACGCTCACGTCCTGGTCGAGGACACCTTGGGTCGAGTCGTACTTCAAGAGGTGCGCGTTGGTCGCGGGTGGCACCAGGTCGTTCAGCGCCACGATCTCGACGTCGGGGTTCGAGAGCGCCGCGCGCAGAAAGCCACGCCCTATTCGTCCAAATCCATTAATTGCGACCCGTGTTACCACTGGCGTCTCCTTGATCGTCGGTCTACTATCTTCGCACTTCTTCGAGAACGGCCAAAGCCAATTTTTGCACATCGTGCGTGAGGCCCGTCACCGTCGCGAGGTCGCGCACGTGGGTCGGTACCGTGCACGGGTCACTGGCGAAGTTGGAACGCTCGTCGACGAGCACGAGGTCTACTGCAACGCCGTGCCGTTCGAGTGCGTCGACGTGGTCTTGGAGCGTGAAACCTTCGGTCTCGGGGATCTGGTCGTGCAGGTTCGCCACGTAGATCTTCTTCGCCTTGGTTCCCGCGAGAGCCTGGGTGATTCCCGGCACGACGCAGGCGGCGAGGACGCTCGTGAAGAGCGACCCGGGACCGATGAGCACGACGTCGGCGCGCTCGATGGTCTCGACCGCCACGATGGGCGCCGCCGCGTTCGCGGGCTCGAGACTGATGCGACGAATCGACGACGAACGCGCCACCTCGCTCTGGCCGCGCGTTGGTCCCTCTTCCGTGGTGGCGAGGAGCACCACACCCTCACAGCTCGCGGGCACGATGGTGCCCGTGACGCCCATAACCTGCGCGAGCGCCCGCACTGACTCTTCGAGGTCGCCGGTCGCGTCGAGCAGTCCGACGAGCAGCAGGTTCCCGACCGCGTGTCCGCTCAGTTCACCGACGTTGAAACGGTGTTCGAAGGAGGCGGTGAGAGGGTTCTCGGGGTCAGCCAGGGCGCCTAGACATTTTCTCAGGTCCCCGACGGCCGCCACGTTGAGCATCGCGCGAAGACGTCCCGTCGACCCACCGTCGTCGGCGACCGACACGACGCCCGTCACGTCGGGCGACACGATCTTCAACGCTCGAAGAGACACCGCGGTGCCGTGGCCACCACCGACGGCGACGACTTTCATCGGGCAATGTCGCGATGGAACACGGCGTTGTCGAGATTGAGTCGTGAACGGATCTCTTCCGCTATAGCGACGCTGCGATGGCGCCCGCCCGTGCAACCGATCGCGATCGACAGGTACGACTTCCCCTCTTTGGCGAACGCCGGGATCTGCCACTCGAGCAGACTCGTCACGTCCTTCAAGAAGTGCTGCGCCGGCTCCTGGTCGAGCACGTAGCGCGCGACGGGCTCGTCCAAGCCCGTGAGGGGTCGAAGCTCGTCGATCCAGTGCGGATTCGGCAGGAACCGGCAGTCGAAGACGAGGTCGACGTCGCTCGGGATGCCGTAGGTGTAGCCGAAGGTGACGAGCGAGACGCGCAGCGACTCCATCGCGCTGGCGTCAGTGAAGGTCTCGACGATGCGCCGACGTAGCTGGTTCGTGTTGATGGACCCCGTGTCGATGACGAGGTCCGCGGCGTCACGAATCGACGCCAGCGCGACGCGCTCGCCGGCGATGGAGTCCGCCAACGTGGACTCGGTGAACGGGTGGCGCCGACGATTGCCTTCGAAACGGCGGATTAGCACGTCGTCGGGTGCGTCGAGAAAGAGGATCTTCGCCTTATCGTGGCGCGTGAGGAGCTCGTTCTTCACGGCCAGCACGTCGTCGGGCACGACGCCCCCGGAGCGTCCAACGATGAAGGCGACCCCGGCGTAGTCGTGCGAACCGGCTGACGCCAGCTCGCCGACGCGCACCACGAGTTCGAGCGGCAAGTTGTCGATGACGAACCAGCCGAGGTCCTCCAGTGCGGCCGAGACCGTCGAGCGGCCCGCGCCCGACATGCCCGTGACCAGCAGGACCTCACTCATCCGCTCCACCCTTCGTGGGCCGTGGAATCGACGGCGCCTGTAGATGATCGTAGAGCCTCGTCGCGACGTCACTCGGCAGCCACGCCAACGCTTCGAACTCCTCGAGCGTCGCTTGACGCAGCGCGTTGAGCGAGCCGAAGGCGCCGAGCAGTCGCTCGCGACGCGCCGGTCCGAGTCCTTCGACGCCCTCTAACGATGAGGCGACCATCGACTTGCCCCGCTTCGATCGGTGGAACGTGATGGCGAAACGGTGCGCCTCGTCACGGATTCGTTGCACCAAGTAGAGACTCTCCGATCCCCGCTCGAGCGCGATAGGCACGGAACTTCCCGGCCGGTAGAGGAGCTCCTCACGCTTGGCGAGTGCCGTGAACTCGACGAGTCCCGTCAAGTCGAGTGAGCGCGCGGCCTTCACCGCGGCGTGCAGTTGGGGCAGTCCGCCGTCGATGATGATGAGGTCGGGGCGGCGGAACTTGGTGCTGCCCTGGTGCTCTTCCCAGTGCGACAGTCGTCGACGCACCACCTCTTCCATCGCGCCCACGTCGTCGTTGCCCAAGACTTCTTTCACGTTGAAGTGTCGGTAGTCGCTCTTCACGGGCAGCGCGTCCTCGAAGACCACCATCGAGCCCACGTAGTTCGTACCCTGGAGATGGCTCATGTCGAAGCACTCGACCCGGTACGGGGGTTGCTCGAGTGCGAGCGCCGCGCCGAGCTCTTGGAGCGCTCGTGAGCGTACGTTGTGGTCGGCTTGACGTCGGAGCGAGTCACGATTGATGACGGCCTGCGCGTCGTGGGCGGCGAGCTCGACCACGCGGCGGCGTTTGCCGCGTTGCGCGGCGACGACCTCGACGGGTTTGGCGCGGACGTCACTCAAGTACTCCTTGATCAGGGACGTCGCGAGTGCGGCGCGTTCCACGACGACGACGCCCGGCACGCCCTCGGCGTCGAGGTACATGTCGGTCATCGCGTTCTCCAAGATCTCGCGGTCGTCTTCGTCCATGGAGCGATCGACGAGGTGGACGGTACGGCCTATGATCCTGCCGAAGCGCACCCGAAAACGCACGATGGCGGCGCGGCTGCCCTCACTCGCCAAGGCGATCACGTCGAGGTTCGAGTGGTCGTCGAGCACGACGCTCTGGGCGTTCGCGGCCCGCTCCAGCGCCGCCAAACCGTCGCGCGCCTTGGCGGCGGCTTCGTAGTGCTGCTCTTTCGAGGCTTCGTCCATCTGACGCTGCAAGAGATCGCGAAGTTGACGCACGTCACCCTCGAAGAATCGCGCCCACGCCGCCGAGAGCTCCTGGTAGCCCTCGGGGTCGATCTTGCCCACGCAGGGGCCCGAACACTTTCCGATGTCGTAGAGCAGGCACGGCCGGTTGATGCGCTGCTGGTAGTTGAACTTGTGCTTCGAGCACGAGCGCAGCGGGAAGGCCTGCAACAGTTCGTCCATCGTCACGCGCAACGCCCGCACGTCGACGTAGGGGCCGAAGTAGCGAACGCCCTTCACGTGTTGGCCACGCGTGATGTACGGCGCCGCGAAGGGCGTGCGCGAATCGAGCGCCACGAAGGGAAAGCTCTTGTCGTCCTTCAGGCGCATGTTGTAGCGCGGCTGGTTGTCCTTGATGAGCTCGTTCTCGAGGATCAACGCGTCGAGTTCGTTGGGCGTGACGATCCACTCGACCGTCGCCGCCTCGGCCATCAGCAACTGCGTCTTTTGACTGAGCCCTTCGCTGCGCTGGAAGTAGCTCGACAGTCGTTGCGCGAGGACGCGGGCCTTACCGACGTAGATGACGGTGCCGTGCTCGTTCTTGAAGAGGTAGCAACCGCTCTGGCGCGGGATGCCCGAGGGCTTCGCCAGCATTAGGCCCGACCGTTACCGCTGAGCACCTCTTTAAGGACCGTGCCCGTGGCGGTCTCGAGTTTCGCGATGTCCTCGGGCGTGCCCTCGCCCACGACGAGCCCGCCGCGACGACCACCTTCGGGACCGAGGTCGATGACCCAGTCCGCGGTCTTGATGACGTCGAGGTTGTGTTCGATGACGAGCACGGTGTTGCCCTGGTCGACGAGTCGGTGCAACACCTGCAACAGACGGTTGACGTCCTCGAAGTGAAGTCCCGTCGTCGGTTCGTCGAGCACGTAGAGCGTGTGGCCGGTCGGACGGCGCGCGAGCTCCGTCGCCAGCTTCACCCGTTGCGCTTCGCCTCCCGACAGCGTGGGCGCCGGTTGACCGAGTCGAACGTACCCGAGGCCCACGTCCACCAGGCTCTGCACGTGACGAAGGATGAGCGGTTGGCGGTCGAAGAACTCGAGTGCCTCGGCGATGGGCATGGCCAACACGTCGGCGATGGACTTGCCCCGGTACAAGATCTCGAGCGTCTCGCGGTTGTAGCGCGCCCCGTCACAGACGTCACAGTTCACGTACACGTCGGGCAAGAAGTGCATCTCGATCTTGATGGTGCCGTCGCCCGCGCACGCCTCGCAGCGCCCGCCCTTCACGTTGAAGGAGAACCGCCCCGGCTGGTAGCCACGGACCTTGGCCTCTTGGGTCTCGGCGAAGAGCTTGCGGATCTTGTCGAAGACCCCCGTGTACGTGGCGGGATTCGATCGAGGCGTTCTTCCGATGGGCTGTTGATCGACGGCGACGACTTTGTCGAGGTTCTTCACGCCGAGGATCGTGTCGTGCTCGGCGGCTTTGGTCTTCGCCCGATTGATCTGGCGTTCGAGTGACGCCAGAAGGATGGCGTTGATGAGTGAGGACTTGCCCGAACCAGAGACCCCGGTCACCGCGACGAAATCGCCCAGGGGAATGTCGACCGTGATGTTCTGGAGGTTGTTCGCGCGCGCGCCCTTGATGGTGAGTCGCTTGCCGTCGCCAAGACGTCTCGTCTCGGGAACCGCGATGGACTTGGCGCCCGACAGGTACTGCCCCGTGAGCGAGCGCTTGTTTTTCAAGAGTGCTTCGTAGTTGCCCGCGTGGACTACTTCGCCGCCGAACTCGCCGGCGCCGGGACCGATGTCCACGATGAAGTCGGCGAGGCGAATGGTCTCCTCGTCGTGTTCGACGACGATGACCGAGTTGCCGAGGTCGCGAAGGCGCTCGAGGGTGGCGATGAGGCGCCGGTTGTCTCGTTGGTGCAATCCGATGGAGGGTTCGTCGAGCACGTAGAGCACGCCCACGAGGTAGCTACCGATCTGGCTCGCGAGACGAATGCGTTGCGCCTCGCCTCCCGACAAGGTCGCGGAGGCCCGGCTCAACGTGAGATAGTCCAAGCCCACGTCGATCAAGAAGGTCAGTCGCTCGACGATCTCCTTGACGACCTGGTGCGCGATCGTCTCTTCACGTTTGGTGAGGGTCAACGCGTCGAAGTAGTTGATCGCCTCGTCGATGGTAAAGGAGTTGACGTCAGCGATGTTGCGCTCGTGTACCCGCACGGCCAACACCTCGGGCTTCAGTCGTTGTCCCTTGCAGGCGTTGCACTCCACCTCGCGCATGAACTGTTCGGCCTGTTCGCGCGACCAGTCACCGTCGGCCTCGTTGCGCTTGCGTTCGAGCCACTCGACGATGCCGTTGTAAGTGGTCTCGTAGCTGCGCACGCGTCCGTAGCGGTTCTTGTACTTCACCGGGACCGTCTTCGAGTCCACGCCGTAGAGGATGAGCTTTCGATCCTTCGGCCGCAACTTCTTCCACGGCGTGTCAACGTCGAAGCCACCAAGGGTCGCGATGCCCCCGATGAGTCGTTCGAAGTACTTGAAGCGCGCGCCGGCCCAGGGCGCGAGCGCGCCGTCGGCGAGCGACAGGGTGTCGTCGGGGACGACGAGGTCGGGGTCCACTTCGTAGCGTGTCCCGAGACCGGTGCACACCGGACACGCACCGTAAGGAGAGTTGAAGGAGAAGTCGCGAGGCGCGAGTTCACCGAAACTGATGCCGCAGTCCGTGCAGGCCATCTTCTCGGAGAACTGCACCATCTCGTCGTTGTCCAAGAACAGGAACTTGACGACACCCTTCGTGAGCTTCAGCGCGGCTTCGACCGATTCGGTCAAGCGCTGACGATTGGCTTTTTTCACGCTTAAGCGGTCGAGCACCACGTCGATGGTGTGCTGTTCGTAGCGAGCCAAGGTCAAAGAGTCGCGCTCCGACAGTTCCATCACGACGCCGTCGACGCGCACGCGAGAGAATCCCTGTCCCGCAAGTTCGGTCAATAACGTGCTGTACTCGCCCTTGCGGCCCTCCACCACGGTCGCCAGCACGAGGAAACGTTCGCCGTCGCCGCGCGCCAACACCTGGTCGACGATCTGCTGGGGGGTCTGGCTGGAGATGGGCTTGCCGCAGTTCGGACAGTAACGAACCCCGATGCGCGCGAAGAGCAGACGCAGATAGTCGTGGATCTCGGTGATGGTGCCCACCGTCGAGCGCGGGTTCCTCGACGCCGTCTTTTGATCGATGGAGATCGCCGGCGAGAGGCCCTCGATGAACTCGACGTCGGGTTTGTCCATCTGTCCGAGGAACTGACGGGCGTAGGCCGAGAGGCTCTCGACGTAGCGGCGCTGACCCTCGGCGTAGATGGTGTCGAAGGCCAACGAGGACTTACCCGAACCCGACAGCCCCGTGAAGACCACCAACTGGTCGCGCGGGATCTCCACGGAGAGGTTTTTCAGGTTGTGAACCCTCGCTCCCTGGACCCGAATCGACTTAGACATAGGGGGAATCTACCGGTTCTTCGACCTTTATCAGGCCGTCGCCCGTGGCGATGAACTGGCGCTGCAGGTTCTGCAGGGTGTCGCGAAGAACCGACGCCTCCTCGAAGCGGAGTTCCCCCGCGGCGAGCAGCATGGCTTCTTCGACCCGGGCGATCTCGAGGCTCAGGTCGTCGGGGAGGACCCCGTCGAGGGAGGAGACGCCGTGGACCTTCGAGGTGACCTCACGGGGCGCTTCACTGCGCAGACGATTCAAGATGTCGGCGACGTTCTTCATGACGGTCTGGGGCTCGATGCCGTGTTCTTCGTTGTAGGCGATCTGGAGTAGTCGTCGCCGCTCAGTAAGTGAGATCGACGCGCGCATCGAGTCGGTCATACGGTCCGCGTAGAGGATGGCCTGACCGTTGGAGTTCCTGGCCGCGCGACCGATCGTCTGGGTGAGCGCGCTACGCGAGCGCAAGAAACCCTCCTTGTCGGCGTCGAGAATCGCGACGAGGGAGACCTCGGGCAGGTCGAGGCCTTCGCGCAGGAGGTTGATGCCGACCAGAATGTCGAACTCGCCCAACCGCAAAGATCGCAGGATCTCGATTCGCTGGATGGTGTCGATGTCACTGTGGAGGTACTGGACGCGATACCCAGCTTTGGTAAGGAAAGTCGTCAAGTCCTCCGCCATGCGCTTCGTGAGCGTCGTGATGAGGGCCCGCTCCCCTCTCGCGATCACGACGTCCAGGCGTCCGCGTAGGTCGTCGATCTGGTTCTTCGTCGGCACCACGAAGACCTCGGGGTCAAGGAGTCCCGTTGGTCGAATCACTTGCTCCACGATCTGGTCCGAGTGTTCGATCTCGTAGGGGCCCGGCGTCGCCGACACGAAGACCATCTGGGGGACCAACTCCATGAATTCGTCGAAGTTCAACGGACGGTTGTCGAGAGCGCTCGGAAGACGAAAACCGTGCTCCACGAGCGTTAGTTTTCTCGACCGGTCCCCCGCGTACTGCCCGCGGACTTGCGGGACCGCGACGTGCGACTCGTCAATCACGACGAGGAAGTCGTCGGGGAAATAATCGAGCAGCGTGAAGGGTCGCTCGCCCGGACTGCGCCCGTCGAGGTGCGCCGAGTAGTTCTCGATTCCCGCGCAGATGCCGGTCTGCTCGAGCATCTCGAGGTCGTGCTCGGTACGTGAACGAAGGCGCTGGGCTTCGAGGAGTTTGCCTTCCTGCTGGAAGATCGCCAACTGTTGCTGCAGTTCTGCCTCGATGGTCAAACCGGCTCGCTGCAACGTGGCGAGACTGGCGGCGTAGTGCGACGCCGCGAAGAGGGTGAACTCGTTCACCGTGCCACGGCTCTCCTGCGTGACCGGATTGAAGAAGGAGATCTCCTCGATCACGTCGTCGAAGAACGAGACGCGCACCGCTTCGTTGCTGTACGCGGGCTGCACTTCGAGCGTGTCGCCCTTCATGCGGAAGGTCCCGCGGTCGATGACGAGTTCGTTGCGACCGTACTGCATCTCCACCAGGCGACGAAGGAGCGCCCGTTGCTCGAAGCGCGCGCCCACTTCGAGAGGCAACATACGTTCGCGGTACTCGAGGGGTGAACCAAGACCGTAGATGCACGACACCGACGCCACGACGATCGTGTCGCGATGAGTCAATAACGACGACGTCGCGGCGTGTCGCAGTCGATCGATCTCTTCATTGACCGAACTGTCCTTCTCTATGTAGGTGTCCGTGCGAGGGATGTAGGCCTCGGGTTGGTAGTAGTCGTAGTACGAGACGAAGAACTCCACGCGGTTCTTCGGCAGCATGTCTCGAAGTTCCGACGCCAACTGCGCGGCTAGGGACTTGTTGGGCTCGAGAATCAACGTCGGTCGTTGCACGCGTTCGACCAGCCACGCGATCGTCGCAGTCTTGCCACTGCCGGTGATGCCCTCGAGGGTCTGATAGCGAAGTCCGTCCTCGACGCCCTGGGTCAACGCGGCGATGGCCGCGGGCTGGTCGCCGGCGGGTTGAAACGGCGACTCGACGAGAAAGTCGGTCACCGTACGACCGTGGCCTCAAGCGCCGAGTCCAACTGCGCGAAGAGTTCTTCGAGCGAACCGTTGTTGAACAGCACACGATCCGCGAGTGCTTCACGCTCTTCATTGCTCATCTGTGCTGCCAAGCGTGCGCGGGCGTCTACTTCGTCAAACCCGCGCTGCTCCGTCAATCTCGTCAGCGCGATCTCTGGATCGACGACGACGGCCCAGACCTCGTCGAGGCGGAAGGCGTCGCGGTGCTCGGGTCGGTAGAGCGGTAACGCGATGAAGACGGCGTCCGCGTCCGTGGCATCGAGTTCGCGAGCTATCTCCCGTCCGATGTAGCCGTGGGTGATGCGGTTGAGGCGTCGAAGGGCACTCGCGTCGTGGAACGCGACGTCGGCCATGAACGTTCGATCGAGGTCACCCGTCGGCGTGAGTACGGCCGTGCCGAACGCGTCACGCAACGCGACCCACGCGGGTTCGCCCTTCTTCACGACCATTCGAGCAACGACGTCGGCGTCGATCACGGGCCAGCCGAGCGTCGTGAGGCGCTCCGAGAGAATAGTTTTACCCGCTCCGATACCGCCCGCGAGGGCAACCCTTTTCACACGACCACGGTACTCACGGCCTGTGACATATCGTCCGGCGAACCCGGAGCGTTACCAATTAGTTCGTCGACGTTGGCTAGTGTCCTTAGAAGTCCCAGAGGGGGAACTTTGGCTCGATATTTAGTACGGCGACTGATCATGCTGATCGTCATCGTCTTCATCATCACCGTCGGAGCGTTCTACCTCATTCACCTTTTGCCCGGGGACCCGGCCGTGGTGATCCTGGGTACGGGCGACAGCCCCTCGAATCGGCTGAAACTCTTCAAAGAGCTCGGCCTCAACAAACCCATCCTCGAGCAGTACTTCGTGTGGATCAAGAACGTCCTGCACGGCAACCTCGGCACGTCCTTCATCTCGCAGACCTCGGTCTGGAGCACCATCAAGACCGCGCTCCCCATCGACGTCGAGATCATCGTCCTCAGTCAAATCCTGGCCTTCGCCGTCGCCATTCCCACGGCCATGCGCAGTGCCCGTAAGCCCGACGGCTGGTTAGACCGGATCCTGAGTGCCGGTAGTTTCACTCTGCTCTCGATCCCCTCCTTCGTCATGATCGTGCTGTTGGTCCTCATCGTGGCCATCAAACTAGGCGTGCCGCACACGGGTCCTTCGTCGTACGTCTCGCTCAGCGCCGACTGGATTGGCAACCTCGAGAGCCTCGCCCTGCCCTCGTTCACGCTGGCGGTCGGCAGTTACGTCGTGTACTACCGCGTGCTGCGCAGTGACCTCATCGCGACGCTGCAAGAAGAGTTCATCACCATGGCGCGCTCGAAGGGCATCAGCCAGCGCCGCATCATGTGGCGACACGCCTTTCGTCCCTCGACGGTGGCGCTGCTCGGTACGGCCGGGGTCAATATCGGCGGCCTGCTCGCTGGTGGGTTCATCGTTCAGTACCTGTTGAGCATTCCCGGTCTCGGGTACACCCTGATCTCGTCCATCGGACTCAGCGACTACCTCGTCGTCCAGGGGATTGTGCTCGTCGTCTCGGTCGGGGTCATACTCATCAACTTCGCCTTTGACATCGTCGTCAATATTGTCGACCCAAGGATCAGCCGTGAGTAGCTCTATTGAAGTCAACGAGATGGTCGAAGAGGCGGGGGTCCACGACCGTCCCGAGCGCAAGAAGAAGCTGGGGCTGTTGTTCTGGCTCTGTGTGGGCTGGATCGCGCTCAATTTTCTCGCCGCCATCCTCGCGAACGTCTTGCCGCTCCAGAGCCCGATCTTCCAGGATTACTCCGCGGTGAACGTGGGGCCGTCGCTGCACCACCTACTCGGTACCGACGACTTGGGTCGTGACATCTTCTCTCGCATCGTCTACGGATCGCGCGTCTCCATCGAAGTCAGCCTGGGGGCGATGCTGATCGGTTTCGGCGCGGGCGCACCACTCGGGATGCTCGCCGCGTATCGTCGAGGAAAATTCGACGCGATCTTGTCCTCAGTGATGTACGTGTTCTTGGCCTTTCCCGCCATCATCGCCACCATCGCTGTGCTCTCGTTTTGGACGCCCCGGTCACTCTTCAAGATCATCGTCGTGATCGGCCTCGCGTCGATTCCACTCGTCTATCGCGTCATTCGCAGTGCCGCCATGACCGTAGCGACGAAGGATTACGTCGTCGCGGCGAAAGTCCAAGGGGCGACCGACCGACGGATCCTCATGAAGGAGTTGTTGCCCAACGTCGCGCCGATCGGCGTCTCGTTCCTCCTCGTTGGTATCGCGACCGTCGTCACACTCGAAGGCGCCCTCGCGTTCCTCGGACTCTCGGTGAACGCCCCGACGCCGTCGTGGGGCAACATGATCAACGAAAGCCTTTCGCGCTTGCAACTCAATCCCTGGCTCGCCGTCTTCCCCTCGCTCGCCATGTGCCTGTTCTTACTGTGCTTGAACTTCATCGGTGACCGACTGCGCGCCCACTTCGACGTGAGTGAGGGAAAGCTGTGAGCACTGAACAGAAACTCCTCGTCGTCAAGGACCTCGCCACGACGTTCCACACACCGTCGGGACCGTTGCCGGCCGTGGGCGGCGTCTCCTTCGACCTCAATCAGAACGAGACGCTCGGCATCGTCGGCGAGTCCGGTTCGGGAAAGACAGTCTTGTCGCGCACCATCATGGGACTGCAACCGCGCGCCAACGTCGACGTGAGTGGTTCGGTGCTCTTGAACGGCTTCCAAGTCGTGGGCGCAAGTGAGAAGGAGAAGCGAAACATCTGGGGTCTCGAAGTCGCCATGATCTTCCAAGACCCGATGACGTCGCTCAATCCGGTAATGCGTATTGGCAAGCAGATCGATGAGATCCTGCGGGTGCGCCTCGGCATGGACCGCGCCGCGGCGAAGGCGAGGGCCATCGAACTTCTCGACCTCGTAGGCATCTCCTCGCCAGAACAGCGCTACAGCGTCTTTCCGGGAGAGCTTTCCGGCGGCATGCGACAGCGCGTCGTCATTGCGACCGCTCTCGCGGGTTCCCCCAAGTTGCTCATGGCCGACGAACCGACGACGGGTCTCGACGTCACGATCCAAGCCCAGATCTTGAACCTGCTCGAAGAGTTGAAGGAACGCATGCAGATGTCCGTCGTCCTCGTCACCCACGACCTTGGCGTCGTCGCGACGAGGACCTCGCGGATCATCGTGATGTACGCGGGACGGATCGTCGAGATGGGATCCACGCGCGAGGTCTTCGCCAACCACCGCATGCCCTACACGCGGGCGCTCCTCGAAGGGTCACCCAAGGTCTCCAACCCCTCGCACACCCGCCTTCTCGCGATCCCCGGTCGACCACCGAACTTGCTCAACCTACCCAAAGGCTGCAGCTTCGCTCCGCGCTGCTCCTTCGCGACGGACAAGTGTCGCGAGGAGCGACCGGAACTCGAAGCCGCCAGTGCGCCTGGTCACGCGTTCGCGTGTTGGAATCCCCTACCCGTGAAGCATCGAGTGTCGGCGTGAGCGACTCTACCCAGCCACTCTTGAAGGTCCGCGACCTCACGATCACGTTCGGATCACGCCGACGCAAACTGAGCGCCGTCGCCGGCATCAGCTTCGATATCTACGAAGGCGAGACGCTGGGGCTCGTCGGTGAATCGGGGTGCGGCAAGTCCACGACCGGCAAAGCACTAATGCGCATCGTCGAACCTTCGAGCGGGTCGATCGAACTCGAAGGGATCGAGCTCACGACGAAGAAGGGCAAGGATCTGCGCAACTTTCGAACGCGCATGCAGATGATCTTCCAAGACCCCATCAGTTCGCTCAATCCCCGTCGCCGGGTGAAGGACATCGTCGCCGAGCCCCTCGACTGTTGGAAGACCGTCGAAGGTGCCGAGCGTGAGGCCCTCGTCAACGATCTCTTGAGCAAGGTGGGCATCGACCCCGTCGCGTACGGGGACCGCTACGCCCGTCAGTTCTCGGGTGGCCAGTGCCAGCGCATCTCGATCGCCCGTTCGCTCGCGATGCGACCGAAGTTGTTGATCTGTGACGAGATGGTCTCGGCCCTTGACGTGTCCGTCCAGGCACAGATCTTGAATCTCCTCGAGGACTTAAAGGCCGAGTACGGCCTCACCCTGTTGTTCATCGCGCACGACCTCGCGGTCGTGAAGAACGTGTCGGACCGCGTGGCGGTCATGTACCTCGGCAAGATCTGTGAGATCGGACCATCGGACACGCTCTACGAGTCGCCCGAACACCCGTACACGAAGTTCCTCCTCGGCGCAGCCCTCGAGGCAGACCCCGATTCACCCATCCACGGCGACGTCTTGAGCGGCGAACCGCCGAGCCCGATGAATCCACCGAGCGGCTGTCGTTTTCGTACTCGTTGCCCGAACGCCACCGACA
>DASZHK010000091.1:0-5051 GCA_035937905.1 Acidimicrobiales bacterium | reverse complement strand
GCCGGTTTTGACGACGTCGTTCGTCAGATCGCCGACGCGTTCGAACGCGCACTCGCCGACGCCGATCCCGCTCCCGAAGGCGTCGCCGACTGTCCGATCCTCATTGAGAACGCGGCGGGCACGGGGGGCACCGTTGGCCGCTCACTCGAGGAGATCCAGTTCCTCATCGACGCGTGCAACGGTGACGATCGATTGGGCCTCTGCATTGACACCCAGCACCTCTGGGCGAGTGGAGTTGATTACTCGAGCATCGCAGGCACCGAGCGGTTGATTCACGACATTGACAACAGTGTGGGCATGAGTCGGCTTCGTTGCTTCCACTTGAATGACTCCAAGATCGAGCTCGGGGGCAACCGCGATCGCCACGCCAATATTGGCGAAGGTACCATTGGCGCCGAGGGCCTCGCGCCCTTGGTCGGACACCCGCAGATTCGAGACCTGCCACTTTTGCTTGAGGTGCCAGGAACTGGCGAAGGTCCTCGTGCCGAGGACGTGGTGGCTGCGAGAGCAGTCGTGAAAGCGGGTATCGAGTTGTATGACGGTCCTCCGTCGGGTGCACCAACGAAGAGCATCGTGTTGACGAAGTCGACGTCCGCAAAGAAGTCCGCGAAGAAGGCGGCGCCCGCAAAGAAGTCAGCGAAGAAGGTAGTACCGGCCAAGAAGTCCGCGAAGAAGTCGACGCCAGTCAAAAAGGTTGCCAAGAAGACTGCAAAGAAGAAGTAGGGGATCTGATGACGAAGGTGCGCGTTGAGTCCGACTCGATGGGGTCCATCGAAGTTCCTGGAGATCACTACTGGGGTGCTCAGACCGAACGCAGTCTGCACCACTTTGCAATCGGGAACGAAACCATGCCCGTTGCCGTCATTCGTGCTTTTGGTGTCTTGAAGTTGGCGTCCGCGCGAGTGAATAATGCACTTGGCAAGCTCGACGACGAGAAGGCCAAGTTGATTGAGCGCGCTGCGCAGGAAGTGATCGACGGCGACCTCGCTGGAGAATTCCCGCTTCGAATCTGGCAGACAGGTTCAGGTACACAGACGAACATGAACGTCAATGAGGTGATTTCGAATCGCGCGATCGAACTCTCTGGGGGCGTACTTGGCTCTAAAGCCCCCGTGCACCCAAACGATGACGTGAACATGTCGCAGTCGTCAAACGACACCTTTCCGACAGCGATGCACATTGCGGCGGTAATGGAAATCACGGAACGGCTGCTGCCTGCAGTCACTCGATTGCGTGGCGCCCTCGACGTGAAGGCAAAGGCCTTCGCCAACATCACGAAAATCGGTCGGACCCATCTCATGGACGCGGTGCCGTTGACATTAGGTCAAGAGTTTTCGGGTTACGTGGCGCAACTTGACGCCGATCTCGATCGACTCACTGTGGTTCTTCCTGGACTCTACGAACTTGCAGCCGGTGGCACCGCGGTGGGTACAGGTCTCAATACGCACCCGGAGTTCGGTGTGCGTGTTGCGAACTCGATAGCTGAGTTAACCGGAAAGCCATTCATCACAGCGCCCAATAAGTTTGCCGCACTCGCGGCGCACGACGCACTCGTCTTCGCGCATGGGGCGATCAAGACTCTGGCGGCGAGCCTTACCAAGATCGCGGACGACCTTCGCTGGCTCGGTTCGGGACCGCGATCGGGTCTGGGCGAGCTCCAACTTCCCGAAAACGAGCCCGGCAGTTCGATCATGCCGGGCAAGGTAAACCCCACGCAGAGCGAAGCGATGATCATGGTCGGCGTGCAAGTGTTCGGAAATGACACGGCGGTCTCGATCGGTGGCTCGAGAGGAAATCTCGAGTTGAACGTTTGTAAGCCCGTCATTATCTACAACTTCTGTAATTCCATTGACCTCCTCACCGACGCTTGCGATCGATTCCGAGAGTTTTGTGTCGAGGGATTAGAGCCCGACTACGAGCAGATTCAAAACCACCTCAACAACTCGTTGATGTTAGTGACCGCGCTCAATCCGATCATCGGTTACGACAAGGCCGCCGAAGTGGCGAAGAAGGCGCACAAAGAGCGTTCGACGCTGCGCGAGGCCGCGTTGTCGCTCGGCTATCTGAGTGCAGAGCAGTTCGACGCGGCGGTCGTGCCCGACGAGATGACGCATCCGTAAGGCGACTCGCGTCTTTCAAGTAACCCGGTTCTCGGATCATCGAGGTCAGGCGAGCGAGAGGAAGCCGGACGTGATGCAAAGTCCGAATGCTCCAATAAGCAGAAGACCTCCGACGAGCGTACCGACGACGATCTTCGTGCCCTTTCCGCGCCCACCGGCGCTGGGGCGGGGCATGTACCAGTCCGGCAGCAGGTTTCTCTCGAAACCGAATCCCCAGATCCACGGCACGGCGTTCTCGTCTATGGGCGCGTCGTAATCGGCCACCATCGCGAGACTCGACAGTTCTTCATCGTCGAAAGGCATTGACGCGAGGCGCTCGTCGTGAGGGACTTGCTTCGAGTGATCCATTAGGTCTTCTCTCAGTTCGCGATTTGTGATGTCCTACACGTCAACTTATACCTGGTGCAATCGAATCAACACGTCACGGATGCGCGCTGTCGATGATGAGAGTGGCACGGTAGATTCTGGGTCATGAATCCAGTACTCCAGCGACTGGGTCTGACGGAACTCGACAACCTCGACGAGGCCGCCGGGAGGAACGTGGGCCGGGTTGTCATCTCTCATGGCGCGAGCGCTGACGTCGTATGGGTCGGTGACGACGACCAAGAGGTCGAAGGTCGCTGTGAGTTTGCGGCCAATCTTGATCTCATTCCTGTGGCGGGGGACTGGGTTGCGATTCGCGGTGGTCGCGTCGCCAAGGTGTTGCCCCGACGAAGCGAACTTCGTCGTCCCCACCCGAACGGTCGAGACGTGCAAATCCTCGCCGCCAACGTTGATCTCGTCTTGATCGTGGTGCCGATCGATTTGGCGCTGAACGTTCGACTCCTCGAACGGCTCTCCATCATGGCGTGGGATAGCGGCGCGCGCCCGTTGGTGGTCGTGACGAAGGTCGACGGTGTCACTGAGGCGTCCTCATTCGAGAAGGACATCGAAGCCGAACTTCCCGGTGGAGAAGTACTCATGACAAGCGCGGTGAACGGATTAGGCATCGAAGAGCTCGGCGCGCACCTCGGTCCGGGAATCACCGCAGTGATGTTGGGCGCGTCGGGGGCGGGAAAGACGTCGCTCTTGAACGCGCTCGAAGGGAGCTCGGAGCTCACGCGGACCGTTGGTCGCAGTGGAGAAGGACGCCACGCCACCACCACGCGCAAGCTCTATCGCTTACGGGCCGGGGGAGTGCTCCTCGACATTCCAGGCATCCGACTGCTTGACGTGATGCTGGACGAGGAGGGTCTCAGCCAGATGTTCGAGGACGTCGACGACCTCACGGAACAGTGTCGCTTTCGAAACTGCCGTCACCAGGGCGACGACGGTTGCGCCGTCGAAGCTGCCGTCGTGTCGGGCAATCTTTCGCAGCAACGCCTCGAGACCTGGCGACGAATGCGCGTAGAGCTCGCCTATTACGAGCGTCTACGCGATCCCGCCGCGATGGCGGCGCAGCGTAAGCAGGGGAAGGCCGTCACGAAGGGCACCCGAGACAAGCCCTGAATTCGCTGTCCGAGCGTGGGTAAAGGAGATCGTGCCGACTACGAAACGGGTAGGTTCCACAGCGCCATCCAGCGCGAGAGATCCTTTTCGATCGGCAGGTCCGTTCCAAGAAATGACTTCACGCGTAGCTCGAGCTCGTTATTGCGCTGAGAGGCGCCGGTTGGGGCGAACGGGTAGAACGTTCCTTGCTTCAAGAGATAGACGATCCGTACGGAGCCTTCACCCGGAGGTGTCTTGGGCACGAAGCCAAAGACGGCGCACAAGAGGCGCGGTCCAAGTCCGTGTTCGACCATTGAGGTGTTGGCGGCGTGCACGCGGGTCACGAGTGCCTCAAAATCGGGATCGGTGACGACGAGCCACTCGAAGCCGAGATCGTCCTTCGTGAGCGAGACCTTGTTCGTGGTCTCGTCGAAGTTGAGGAGTTCCCTGATGTCGTCGTCCGTGGTGAGCGTGCTCTCGCCACTACCGCCCTTGAAGCAGAGCCCAGCCTGTCCCGAACTGACGAGGTCGAGCTCGCTCGCCAGTGTCAGCGCGGCTGTCGGCAGGGCGAAAAGGTTGTCGAGATTGGGTGCAACTTGTTTGGTTCTTCCAAACAGCGCGTCGCGCAGTCCCACTAGCCGTTGAGTTCCTTTTCGAGCTTGTTCAGCTGGTCGAGACGCTTCTCGAGCGACGGGTGTGACGAGAAGAGCGTGGCGGCGGTGCCACCGGCCAGGGCTGGCGCGAAGAAGAAGGCGTTCATGCCCTCAGACTGACGAAGGTCGGTACGCGGGATCTTTCCGATGTCGCCGGTGATGTGCACGAGCGCCGCAGCGAGGACGCTGGGTTTACCAATGAGGATGGCACCCGAACGGTCGGCCGCGAGTTCTCGGTAGCGCGAGAGCGCCATCGTCAAGAGGTACGCAATGACGTAGATCACGATCGAGACGAGCATGGTGATCATCTCCAAGAGCACGATGTTCTGGTCCCCGCGACCACGGCCGCGGCCGCCTCCGCCGAACATCGCGCCGAACATGGCGATGCGACTCACGAGTCCCGCCAACATGCCGACGCCCGAAGCAATGGTCATGATCGCGACGTCGCGGTGGGCGACGTGACTGAGTTCGTGCGCGAGTACCGCCTCAAGTTCCTCGTCGTTCAGTCGTTGCATGAGACCGCGGGTCGCGCAGATGACGGCGTGACTGGGACTGCGACCCGTGGCGAAGGCGTTGGGCATGTCAAGTTCGGAGATGCCGACCCGGGGTTTCTTCATGTCGGCGAGCAGGCACAGGCGATCGACGATCTCGTGCAACTTTGGCTCTTGCTGCGGCGTGACCTCGTGGGCGTGCATCGAGAACATCGCGATCTTGTCCGAGAGGTAGTACTGGGAGAAGATCAGTCCCGCCGCGATGACGATGACCAACACCGTCGATACGCCGAGGCTCACCATCACCGAGACGACGATCG
>DASZHK010000090.1:0-6150 GCA_035937905.1 Acidimicrobiales bacterium | reverse complement strand
CGATCGTCTTTGATCCCGCGACGCGCATGGTCGACATCCCCCAATCGAACCTTGACGCGATGATCCAGCGCGCGAATTGGCTCCTTTGCAACGTGTCTGAGGCGTCGACGCTCACGGGGCGAGACGACGCCGCCGAGGCGGCGACGGCCTTGGCGGCGAGAAACGATCATCTGGACGTCCTCGTTCGAAGCGGGGCTAAGGGCTGCGCGGTGGCCCTCAACCATCAAGACGCGGTCGTTGTCCCCGGTTTCGCGACGAAGGTCGTCGACACCAACGGGGCCGGCGACGTCCACAACGGCGTCTTCGTCGCCGAGATCGCGAGCGGACACGAACCCCTCGACGCGGCACGTTGGGCCAACGCCGCCGCGGCGATGGCGATCAGTAGGTTGGGGCCGGCGACGGGACCGCGCCGAGACGAAGTCGAAGAGTGGATGAAGCAGTCCAGTGAATAAGTGATCGCCGCTTCAGCCCGAACTCGATCTCACGTCAACGAGTTCGCGGCTTTCACTGCGTCGAGGTTTCGTGGGTAGTGACACGCCACTTGACGACCTGGGACAATAGTCACCAGTTCCGGCTTTTCGACTCGACAGAGATCGGTCGCAACGGGGCACCGTGGGTGGAACGGACAACCACTTGGGCGGTCCGCGGGGTCGGGCACGTCGCCCGTGATGATGATGCGTTCGCGACGCGGCGCGTCCGTGTCGTTCAATTCCGGCACGACGGATAAGAGGGCCTCCGTGTAGGGATGCAGCGGCGTCTCGTACAGAGAGCCAACGTCGCCGAACTCGACGAACTCGCCGAGGTACATCACGCCCACGCGGTCCGACACGTGACGGACGACACCGAGGTCGTGGGCGATGAAGACGTACGTGAGGTTGAACTCTTGTTGCAGGTCGGCCATGAGGTTGAGCACTTGTGCTTGGATCGAGACGTCGAGTGCGCTTACTGGCTCGTCGGCGATGACCAACGTGGGATTGAGCGAGAGTGAGCGCGCGATGCCGATGCGTTGGCGCTGGCCACCCGAGAACTCGTGAGGGTAGCGATTGATAGCCGCCGAGTCGAGACCAACGGTGGAGAAGAGTTCACGAACCCGTGCGTCAATTTCGCTCGACGAGCCGAGATGGTTGATACGCATTGGCTCGGCGACGATGTCACCAACGGTTCGTCGGGGGTTGAGTGACGCGTAGGGGTCTTGGAAGACCAACTGGAACTTTCGTCGATACGGACGAAGACGCCGGCGCGACAGACCAGTGAGCGTGGTTCCCTCAAAGGCGACGGTGCCCGACGTGACCGGTGAGAGTTGGACGAGACAGCGCGCCAGGGTCGACTTGCCACAGCCCGACTCGCCGACGATGCCCAGGGTCTCACCACGGCGTACCTCGAGCGAGACACCGTTGACGGCGCGCGACACCACGCGCGTGCCGATCTTCTTGCCCCGAGATGAGAACGTCTTCACGACGTCGGTGGCCTGAAGGACGACTTCGTCGCTCATGAGTGTTCCTCGACGGCGCTACGGATCGTTACACGTTGTTCGCCGCTCAGCCAGCACGCGTCGACGTGGTCGAGCGATCCGTGCAGGGGTGGGCGCTGCGCGCACTGGTCCATGACGTAGTCGCAACGTGGCGCGAACGCGCAGCCCGGTGGCAAGTTCAACGGCGAGACCGCGTTGCCTCGAATCGTGCGCAGACGCTCGTGCTTCGCGTCGAGGCGCGGCACGGCGTCGAGCAGCCCCCACGTGTAGGGGTGTCGTGGTCGTCGCACGAGCTCGAGTTCGGGGGCGATCTCAACGGGTCGACCGGCGTACATGACGACGACGCGGTGCGCCATCTCGGCGATGACGCCCATGTCGTGGGTGATGATGACGATGGAGGAGTCGAAGGTGTCTTGAAGTTTCAACATCAGGTCGAGGATCTGCGCCTGGGTCGTGACATCGAGGGCAGTCGTTGGTTCGTCGGCGATCAAGAGTCGCGGGTTGCACGACAGCGCCATCGCGATGACGACGCGTTGGCGCATGCCGCCCGAGAACTCGTGGGGGTAGCGATCCACGCGCGACTTGGGATCGGGGATGCCGACTTGACCGAGTAACTCGATGGCGCGCTGGCGCGCGGCGGCCTTCGGAAGGTGGAGATGCTGGCGGATCTGCTCGACG
Source organism: Acidimicrobiales bacterium (assembly GCA_035937905.1). GTDB lineage: Bacteria > Actinomycetota > Acidimicrobiia > Acidimicrobiales > RAAP-2 > RAAP-2. The sequence goes on along the minus strand of DASZHK010000090.1, from coordinate 4,001 downwards.
AGTTGCCAACCCACGGTGTACACCGGGGTCAGCGCGGTCATCGGGTCCTGGAAGATCATGCCGATCGAGCCGCCACGGATGGGCTGGAGCTCTTTGTCGCCAATCCCGAGGATCTCGCGGCCCTCGAAGAGCACGCTGCCGGTGATCGTCACGTTCTTCTCTCGAACGAGGCCGAGCATTGAGTAGATCGCCACGCTCTTGCCCGATCCCGACTCGCCGACGATCCCGACGATCTCCTTCTGTCCGACGTCGAAGGAGAGCCCGTCGACCGCACGAAGCGGCCCCTGGCGCGTGGCGAACGAGACCGTGAGGTCTCGTACTTGGAGGAGGGGCGCTTCAGGCAAGACGCACCCTCGGATCGAGGTAAGCGTACAGCACGTCCACGACCGCGTTCGCCAACACCACGAAGAACGCGCCGTACATGACGCAGCCCATGATCACCGGAAGGTCCAAGTTCTGTAGCGACGTGTAGGTGAGCATGCCCACGCCGGGTAGTCCGAAGACCACTTCGGTGAGCAGCGCCGCGCCGCCGATCAACGCGCCAAAGTCCAAGCCGAACAGCGAGACGATCGAGATCAGCGAACAGCGAAGCGCGTGGCGAAACAGGATCCTTCGTTCGGAGAGGCCCTTCGCGCGAGCCGTTCGCACGTAGTCCTCGTTGAGCGCGTTCACGAGTTCGGCGCGCAGCACTCTCGCGTAGATTCCCGCGTAGAGCGCGGCCAACGTCAACCACGGAAAGAGGAGATGGAGGAACCATTCGCCGGGACTCGTCGTGAACGAGACGTAACCCGGGGGCGGCACCCAGGCGAAGATCGACGAGTGGAACTTGCTTTGGGTGAGTAGGTTCATCACCTCGCCGAGCCAGTACGCCGGAACCGACACGGCCGCGATACCGATGAACATGATGAACGGGTCGATGAACTTGCCCTGGTTCGCCGCGGCGACGACACCGCCGAGGACCCCCACGATCATCCAGATGACCGCGGCCCCGATGACGAGTGACAGTGTGATGGGCGCTGCCTGGGTGATCTGGGGCACCACGCGCACGCCGATGTTCACGTAGGACGTGAGGTCTTGCTTGAAGAAGAGGTGCTCCATCATCAACCAGTACCGAATGGGGAGGGGTCGATTGAGTCCGAACTCGCGCGCGACGTGCGCGAGGACTTGGGCCGAAGCGCTGCGCCCAGCGATGCGCGCCGCCGGATCGACGCCGGGCGTGGCGAAGAAGATGAGAAAGACCGACACGCTGATGGCGAAGAGCACCAGGACTGCCGACGCGAATCGGCGGATTATGAAATAGAACATCTAGATCGACCCACGCAGTTTGGCCTTGGGGTCGAACGCGTCGCGAAATCCGTCGCCCAGGACGTTGAGCGCGCCGGCGGTGATGACGATCATGATCCCCGGCGCCATGGCGACCCAGGGGCGGGTGTAAAGAAGGTCGAGTCCGTCGTTGATGATGGTGCCCCAACTGGCGGCGGGCGGTTGGACGCCAATCGAGAGGAACGACAGCGCGGACTCCGTGAGCATGTTGAAGGCGACCATGAGTGGAAAGAACACGATGATGCTCGGCATCACGTTCGGCAGTATCTCCTTACGCAGGATGTGAAAGTCCGACGCTCCCGCGCCGATGGCGGCTTGGATGAACTCGCGCTCCTTCAATGACATGACAAGACCGCGAATTGGTCGTCCCACGTACGGCACGAAGACCGCCGCGATGATGAGGATCGGCAATACCAGGGATCCAGCTTGGATGTGGATGAAGGCGATGTTCAGACCACTGGTGAGTAGTACCACCGACAACGAGATGGCGAGCAGGTAAATAGGAAAGGCCCAGACGATGTCGAAGAGGCGTGAGATCAGCCAGTCGACGGCGCCGCCGAAGTAGCCCGAGGCGAGCCCGAGCACGGCCGCGATGACGCAACAGATGACGGCCGAGATGAAGCCGATGAGCAGACTGGTACGTCCGCCGTAGAGAAGTCGCGCGAAGACGTCGCGGCCCTGGGAGTCCGCGCCCAGGAAGTACGTAGAGAAGTGCCAGGTCGGTCCGATCGGCGTGACGCCGAGACCGAGTCCTTGGGTGTTGGCCTGTAGGACGTTGACCGTCTTGTTCCCGAGTCGAATGGTGCCGTTCAGATTCGAGGTGAAGGGATTCTCGTGAGCGAGATGGTGCGCGTAAATGGGCGCCAACAGGCACGCGGTCACGATGAACACGAGGAGCACGAACGCTCCCATGGCCGCCTTGTTCCGTCGAAGTTGGCGAAACGACGACCGCCAGGGGCTTTCAGGTCCCCTGGCGGAAGTCGCTCCGTTTTCGGCTAGTTCAATGACGCTGTGTTCGTTCGTGCCAACTACTTCACCCAAAGTTGGTCCACGTACATGTAGAACTGCTTCGAGAACTGGTAGTTACCCGTGCCCTTCGAGACGAAGTCCGTCAGTTTGGGGTTGAACAGTGGCACCCACGGCGCGTCCGTGGTCATGATCTGCTGGTCGATCGAGCCCCACATCGTGTTGGCTTGCGTGGGGTTGGTCAACTCCAGGGCCTCCGCTGCTTGCATCTTCGCGCTGATGGTCTTGTTGCAGTAGCCCGAAATGTTGATGCTGTTATCGGAGGCGGGGTGGAAGTTCGCGCAGCTAAGCAGCACGTTCAAGAAGTCCGACGCCGCGGGGTAGTCCTGGTACCACTGGCTCACGCTGATCTGCACCTTGTTCTTGGTGTTCTGGATGTACGTGAACTGAATGTTGGCGGACAAGGGCTTGACGGTCGCCTTGAAGCCGAGGGAGTCCAACACGCTTTGGATGTACTGGCCCACCGCGAGGTTGACGGGGTCGTTCGTGACGACGATGCCCACCTTCGTGCCGGCGGTGCCCGAGGCCTTCACGAGCGCCTTCGCCTTCGCGAGGTCGGGTCCCTTGTAGGTGGAAGAACTCGAACTGTTGTACGCGCAGAAGCCCTTGTAGCCGGGAAAGCCGGGCGGCAAGATGGTGCACGTCGGCTGGCCCAACTTCGTGCCGCCGTAGAGGTTCACCACGTCGTTCTTGTTGATCGCGTAGTTGAGCGCTTGGCGAACCTTCACGTTGTTGAACGGCGCGAGGTTCACGTTCATCGGGGCGTACCAGTCGGCGGTGAGTGGGTTCACGTGCAACTGCGACGCGTACTTCGTCGAGATCTGTTGGAGACGGTCCGTCGGCAGCGGGTCGAAGATCCAGTTGGCCTGGTTGTTCTCCACTGAGGTCACTTCGGACTCCACGGTCTCGCCAAAGGTCTCTTCGATCGTGTCGGGGTAACCCTGAGGTTGCGCGGCGGCCGACCAGACCTTGAAGTGGGGATTGCGCTTCATGGTGAGTCCGGTGTTGACGTTGTACTTGGAGAACATGTACGCGCCGGTACCCGGAATCGGGACGTCACCCTGGTCCTTGCCGGGCGTGCTCGCCGGCAAGATCGAACCGAACGGCACCGCGAGCTGGTCGAGGAACTCCGAGTCGGACTTGATGAGGTTGACGACGACCGAGTTGGTTGACGCGTTGACGGTCACGCCACCTTTCAACGTGCACGTCGCGGGCGTGGTCACGCACGCCGGTCCACCGACGATGTCGTTGTACCAGGTGCCCGCGTTGGGGTTCGAGACCTTGAAGATCCTCTGGAAGCTCGCAAGGACATCGTTCACGGTCACGGTCTGGCCGTTCGAGAACTTGATGCCCGTACGGAGTTTGAAGGTATAGGTCTTGCCGGAGTTGGTCACCGTCGGCATCGCGACCGCGAGGTCGGGTACGACGTTAAAGGACGACTGACCGCTGACCTTTTCGAAGCTCACGAGGCCGTCGTACGCTGCTTGGTACAACTGCCAGTACTGCAGGGTGTAGTTGACCATAGGATCCAACGTGCCACCCGCGGTGGAGGCCAGCAGATGCACGGTGCCTCCCGCGTGTTTGGATTGATAGGTGAAGGCGGCGCCCGCGGGCGACGCCGTTCCCATCGTGACAAGCATGCTCGACATCAG
>DASZHK010000089.1:0-11041 GCA_035937905.1 Acidimicrobiales bacterium | reverse complement strand
CACCGGCGCGAAGAACGCCTACTTCCCGCTCTTCATCCCCGAAAGCTACCTCCACAAAGAAGCCGAACACGTCGCGGGGTTCTCACCCGAACTCGCGGTCGTCACGCACGCCGGCGGCGAGCAGCTCAGCGAGCCCATTGTCGTTCGCCCGACGTCCGAGACCGTCATTGGCGAGTTCATGGCCAAGTGGATCCAGAGCTATCGCGATTTGCCACTTCTGCTCAATCAGTGGGCCAACGTCGTGCGCTGGGAGCTGCGTCCTCGACTCTTCCTTCGAAGCTCCGAATTTCTTTGGCAAGAGGGTCACACGGCGCACGCGACCAACGAGGACGCGTCGGCCTACGCGCAGCGCATCCACTTGGAGGTCTATAACGACTTTCTCGTCAACGTCCTCGCGGCACCGACCTACCTCGGTATCAAACCGCCCAGCGAACGATTCGCCGGCGCCATCAACTCCATGACCTGCGAGGGCATGATGCGCGACGGTAAGGCCCTGCAAATGGCGACGACGCACGAACTGGGTCAGAACTTCGCGAGAGCCTTCGACATCAATTACCAGAGCGAAGAGGGCCAGGCCGCGCTCTGTTACACGACCTCGTGGGGCGCCTCGACGCGACTCGTCGGGGGTCTCATCATGACCCACGGTGACGACGCGGGTCTCTTGGTGCCACCACGTCTCGCGCCCGTGCAGGTCGTCGTCGTCACCGTTCGCGACGAGCCCGACGTGAACGAGGCGGCCGACCGAGTGGCGGCGTCACTCCTCGAGGCGGGCGTGCGCGTTGAAATCGACCGTGGTCGCGGAAGTTTCGGTCGCCGGGTCACCGACTGGGAGATCAAGGGCGTGCCGTTGCGCGTCGAAGTCGGACCTCGCGACCTCGCCCAGGGCGTCGTCACCATCGTTCGCCGTGACAACGGCGAGAAGTCAACGCACGGTCTTGACGCGCTGGCGAGCGTCGTGCCGGGGTTGCTCGAGACGTTCCAGCGCGAGCTCTTCGAGAGCGCTCAGGCGTACCTGATCGGAAACACCCACGACGTGGGTAGCGTCGCGGACGCCATCGACGCGGCGAAAGACGGCTTCGCCCGCCTGGATTGGGACCTCGTCGCGGGCGAGGGGGAGCGAGAAATGAACGCCCAGGCCGTGAGCGTGCGCTGCCTCCAACGCCGTGATGGTTCGATGCCGGTGAGCGACGACGAGGGCGACCTGATCTGCATCGTCGCCAAGTCGTACTAGTTGAACAGAAAAGCGATACTTTTCTCACGCCGCCGTAAGTTCCTCCACCGACTTTCCGATTGTTTCAGGGCTCTTCGACTGCTATAATTGCTGTCTACAGTCCGCTCAGGACGTTTGGACTCGTTTAAGCGCGGGCCTCGGGCCCGCGCTTTTTAATGTCTGAACGTCCGTAGCGACATCGAAAGGAGACGGCCATGGAATGGGACACCACGCTGCGGCCCCTCCTATCTCCGCTTGGACTTGAGCTCTACGACGTCGAATTTTCTGGCGGGACCCTGAACGTCGTCGTGAATCGACCCGGTGGGGTCGATCTCGAGGCCCTTACCAAGGCCAATCGCACTATTTCAGAGTGGTTGGACGCGAACGACCCTATTGCGGGCCGCTTCACACTCGACGTCTCGAGTCCCGGTCTGGAACGCCGCCTTCGCACGCCTGCACATTTCACCAGCGCGATTGGTGAACTGGTGACACTGCGCGAACTGCGAAAGGGTGAGGCGACCCGTCGGCTCGAGGGGACGCTCACCGCGGTGGACACGTCCACCCTCACGATGGACGACAACGAACTTGGCGCAGTGACGGTCGCGTTCGACGCGATCGAGCGCGCGCGCACGGTCTTCGCGTGGGGCGCCACCAAGCCCGCCTCGTCCAAGGGTACGAAGGCATCATCGACGAGCAAGAAAGGCTAGCCATGGCGAACTTCGAATTTCTTGAGGCCCTCGGTCAGATCGCGCGGGACCAGAACATCGACGAAGGGGAGTTGTTGATCGCGTTGGCGAACGCTCTGCTCGCGGCCTACAAGCGCCGTCCCGACTCCGCGGAAGACGCGGAAGTCGAGATCAATCCCGAGACCGGTGAGATCAAGGTGTGGGGACTGGAACTCGACCTCGAGGGCAACGTCACGCGCGAGTGGGACGCGACGCCCGAAGACTTCGGCCGTATCGCCGCGCAGACCGCGAAGCAAGTCCTCATGCAGTTGATCCGCGACATCCAGCGTCGCCAGATGTACGAAGAGTTCGCGAACCGCGAAGGCGACATCGTCTCGGGCACCGTGCAGCAGAACGACAACCGCTACACGCTGCTCGACCTCGGTCGGGTGGAAGCACTCCTTCCACAAGCGGAGCAGATCGCCTTCGAACGCTACGAACACGGCGCGCGTATCAAGGTGTACATCGTCGAAGTCCGCAAGACCAACAAGGGTCCCCAGATCGTGGTCTCGCGCACGCACCCCGCCCTCGTGGCGAAGCTCTTCGAGATCGAGGTACCCGAGATCGCGAACGGCATCGTGGAGATCAAGGCGCTCGCGCGCGAACCCGGTCACCGTTCGAAGATCGCCGTCGCGTCGAACGACCAGATGATCGATCCCGTCGGCGCGTGCGTCGGCGCGCGTGGCTCACGCGTTCGTAACATCACGAACGAACTGCGCTCGGAGCGCATCGACGTCGTGCCCTACAGCGACGACCCCATCGAGTTCATCCAGTCGGCGTTGCAGCCGGCGCGGGTGCGCGAAGTCCGTCTCGACGAGGTCGAGGGCATCGCCACGGTCATCGTGCACGATCAGCAACTCTCGTTGGCGATCGGCAAAGAGGGGCAGAACGCCCGACTTGCGGCTCGCCTCACCGGATGGCGCATCGACATTCGTTCGGAGAACGAGACCAACGACGAAGTCGTCGAAGAGGTGTGGACCGAAGGTGACGTCGTGGTCGACGAGACCGTCGTCGTCGTCACCGACGCGAGCGGCGACGTGGAAGCCGTCGTCGTCGATGACGTCATCACCAACGCCGAGGGTGGCGCCGAAGAAGTCGTCGTCGTGGAAGCGATTTCGGAGGACGAGGCATAGCACCGAAGCGAACGTGCGTCGTGTGTCGGGCCTGTCGTGACGACACCGAGATGACTCGCGCGGGTCGAGACGACCGCGGAACGTGGTATCTCGGACGTGGTGTCGGACGCGGCGTGTGGTGGTGTGACAACCAGTCTTGCGAACAAGAATTGCGAGTTACTCACGTCGCTCGAGCACTGAGAACCACGGTGATCGAGAGCGACGTGGCGGCACTTCGAGGTCTCACGACCAAGAAAAGTCCGCAGTTGTGAAAGAATAGGAAACTGTGTCCGCCGAACGTGCGGGCGCGCGAAGTAAGGGAACGTTTTGGCGCCAAAGAAAATTCGAGTGCACGAGCTCTCAAAAGAGCTCGGTCTTACGAGTAAAGAGTTACTCGCACTCGCCCAAAAACTAGGAATCGGCGCTTCGAGCCCGTCGGCGTCGATTGAGGACGCTCAGGCCGACCGAATTCGTCGGCGTGCCGACGCGGACGGATTGCGCCGTGAAGTACCCGCTGACGCCCCGAAGGCCGACAAGGCAGAGAAGGCGACCAAGGCCACCAAGGCCGCGGCGCCCACTGAAGTGTCGAGTCCGGCGCCGGTTGAACCGACACGAGTCTCTCGCGTCACGCAGCCCGCCGCCACACCGGCGGCGACAACCACCGACACGACGTCGGCGCCCGCAACACCATCGACGCCAACGGCGCCCGCGCCCGAAGAGAGTGCGCCAAAAGTCGTGCGCTCACGCGCCGTGCCGCCCAAGCCCGCGCCCAGCAGGAGTGTCTCGCCCGACGGGCCAACGACGATTCGACCCACGCAACGCGGTGGTGCCGGCGACGGCGAAGGACAGAATCGTCCTCCGTTGAGCTCCACCGGTCGTCCCATCCCACCACCACCCGGCCGCCCCTTAAGTTCGACGGGTCGTCCCATCCCACCGCCGCCCGGAATGCGTCGACCCATGCCGAGCGCGACTGGTCGCGGCGGTCCCTCGAGTGGCCCACGCCCCATGAGCGCTCGCCCGAGCACGGGCGCGCCGCGAACCGGCGGACCTTCTCGTCCCGGTGGCGGCTTCAGCGCCACGCGTCCCGGCGCACCGGCCGGAGGCGCCCCCGCGGGCGCGAGTCGCAGTGGTGGCCCCGCCCGAGGTGGCGGCGGTCCGCGCGGATCGCAACGTAAGGTCACGCGTCGACGTCGACGCAACGTCGAAGAGCTCGAACCAACGCAGATGACGACCTGGCAGCCCAGTAGCGCGCCGGTGCCCGACGGCGAGATCATCATCGAGCGCGGCTCTACCGCGAAGGACGTGGGTCCGAAGCTGAACCGCAGTGCCGCCGACATCATTCGCTTCTTGTTCCTCCAGGGCGAGATCGTCACGGCCGTGCAGAGTCTCTCTGACGACATGATCGAGCTCTACGCCGCCGAAGTCGGCGCCGAGGTGAAACTTGTCGACCCGGGTGAGCAGAAGGAAGCCGAACTCCTCGCGAAGTTCTTCGACGACGTGGAAGACGACGTCGTCATTCCCGACGCGCCGCGTCCGCCCGTCGTCACGGTGATGGGTCACGTCGACCACGGCAAGACGTTGCTGCTCGACAAGATTCGCAAGGCCAACGTCGTCGCGGGCGAAGCCGGTGGCATCACGCAGCACATCGGTGCCTACCAGGTCTCCTGGCACGGCAAGTCGATCACGTTCCTTGACACCCCGGGCCACGAAGCGTTCACCTCCATGCGCGCCCGTGGCGCGAAGGTCACCGACGTGATCATCCTGGTCGTGGCTGCGGACGACGGTGTCATGCCCCAGACCATCGAAGCGATCAACCACGCCAAAGCGGCCAACGTACCGATCATCGTGGCCATCAACAAGATGGACCGACCGGACGCGAATCCCGATCGAGTGCTCCAACAGCTCGCCGAGCACGCGCTGGTGCCCGAGAAGTGGGGCGGCGACACCATCGTCGTCGAGATCTCCGCCTTGCAAGAGACGGGCATTGACGAACTCTTGGAGCAGGTCCTGCTCGTGGCCGAGATCGGCGAACTCGCCGCGCCCCCTTCGGGTCGCGCGGTGGGCACCGTGCTCGAAGCGAACCTCGAAGTCGGACGCGGCCCCGTCGCGACGGTCATCGTCCAAGGCGGACTGCTCCGCGTGGGTGACCCCGTCGTCGCTGGTCCCGCCTACGGCAAGGTGAAGGCCCTCATCAACGATCAGGGTAAGCAGGTCAAGTCAGCGGGGCCCTCGACGCCCGTGCAGATCCTCGGATTCAGCGAGCCTCCGTTCGCGGGCGACGAGATGCGCGTCGCGCGCGACTTGGGACACGCCCGTTCGCTCGCCGAAGCCCGAGCGCAACGCTCACGTCTCGTGGGTCAACAGCCCGTCGCGTCGTCCAGCGGCGCTCGACTCGAGGACCTCTTCGAGCAGATCCAACGTGGCGAAACCGCGACGCTCAACATCGTGTTGAAGGCCGACGTGCAGGGTTCGCTCGAAGCGTGCACGGAGTCGCTCAAGAAACTCGAACGCGACGACGTGAAGCTCGTCATCGTGCACCGTGGAGTCGGCGGGATCAGCGAGAGCGACGTCCAGTGGGCCAAGGCGTCTAACGCCACGATCATCGGCTTCAACGTCCGTCCCGACAAGCGCAGCCGTGAACTCGCCGTCAGTGAAGGCGTGCAGATTCGAACCTACGAGATCATCTACAAGTTGATCGAAGAGATCGAAGCGGCCATGCTCGGTCTGCTCACGCCGGTCTTCGAAGAGATTGTCACCGGCGAAGCTGAAGTGCGCGAAGTCTTCCGTATCCCACGAATCGGCGCGATCGCTGGTTGCTTCGTGCGCGACGGTGTCATCACGCGCGGCTCGAAGGTGCGATTCCTGCGCGAGGGCACCATCATCTGGAAGGGCACGATCACGTCGCTACGTCGATTCAAGGACGACGCGCGTGAAGTGGCCGCCGGCTTTGAGTGCGGCATAGGGCTGTCGGACTACCAGGACCTCAAGTCCGGTGACGTCATCGAAACGTTCGAAGAGCGCGAGATTCCGCGCACGGCCTAACTCATGGCCCACTCCTCAGGTTCGCAGCGTCCCTATCCCCGCACCGCGCGGGTGAATCAGATACTCCGCGAAGTGATCTCTGAAGAGCTCGTTCGGATTTCGGACGTCGACGAACGGCTCGGGTTCCTCACGGTGACGGGCGTGAACACGTCACCCGACATGGCCCAAGCCATGGTCTACTTCCACGCGCTCAGTGACGCCGCGAAAGCCGCGCTCGAAGAACGACGTGGCCAGATCCAGGGCGCGGTGAACGCGCAGACGCGACTGAAGCGCACCCCCAAACTCTCGTTCATGGCCGATCCCGCGGTGGCGAGTGGGGCCGCGGTCGAAGAGCTCTTGCGTCGCCAGCACCATGTCGACGAATAATGGTCTCCTCCTAGTCGACAAGCCCAAGGGCATGACGAGTCACGACGTCGTTGCCCGCGTGCGTCTCTTGATGAAGGAGCGTCGCGTCGGGCACGCCGGCACGCTCGATCCCATGGCTACGGGTCTCCTCGTCCTCGCCGTGGGTCCGTCCACGAGACTGCTGCGTTTCGCCCAGAGTGAGACCAAACGGTACGAAGGCGTCGTCACCTTTGGCGTGAGTACCGACTCCTTGGACGCCGACGGCGCGGTCGTCGATCGCCGAGAGGTGCCACCTCTCTCGGGCGAACTGGTCAATGACGCAGCTCGTCACATGCTCGGTCCACAGTTCCAGACCCCGCCAATGGTGTCCGCGATCAAAGTGAAGGGCCAGCGCCTTCACGCTCTCGCGCGCGCGGGCGTCGAGGTGGAGCGTGACGCGCGCGCCATTGACGTCACGTCCTACTCGCTCACGCCAACGAACGACGCAAACGAGTGGTCCTTCGACGTGACGTGTTCCGTGGGCACCTACGTACGGGTGCTCTTGAGTGACCTCGCGGAGCGACTGGGCACGATTGGACACCTGAGCGCGTTACGACGTCTCTCGAGTGGTGACCACCACGTCGAAGACGCATTGACGCTCGATCAACTCGACGAACGTATTCGAGCTGGCGAGACGGTGCTGCGACCGCCGAGGGTGTTCGTCACGCAACTCGAGACGGTCGTCATCTCGCGCGACGACGCCCGTTGCCTGCGCATGGGTCAACGCGTGGCGCTCGACGGACTCGAAGACGACGAGGTCGCTGCCGTCAGCGAACAGGGGGCGTTGGTCGCGGTGATCCGTCGACGCGGCGACTCGTGGCAGCCCTCGGTCGTCCTTCCCGACGATGAGAACGTCGAGCACGGGTAGGTTGCTGGCGTGATTGTTCTACGAGACGGCGATGGCGGCGTTGGGCCCGATGAGTCGAGCGTCGTCACGATTGGCGTGTTCGACGGGCTGCATCGGGGCCATCAAGCCGTCATCAACCAAGTCATCGCGCTGGCGCGCGAGTTCGGCGCGCGCTCGACGGTCGTCACCTTCGATCCGTCGCCCGCGACGGTCCTCGCGCCACTCAAGGCGCCTCGTCTGTTGGGGACACTCGAGCAGAGGCTCGAAGGAATCCAAACGTTAGGCGTCGACCAGGTTCGACTCGTGACCTTTGATGACGTGCTGAAGCTCGAGACGGCACGACACTTCATTGAACGCGTGTTGGTCGGAGAGCTTCGAACCCGCTGCGTCGTCGTGGGCGAGGACTTTCACTTCGGCCACAACCGCGAGGGCACGGTGGCGATGCTCAGCGACGTGGGAGCAGAGTTGGGCTTTGACGTGATCCCGGCGCCACTCTTTGGCGACACGCAACGTTGGAGCTCGACGACGGTTCGACGCGCCCTCGCTTTAGGCGACCTCGAGAGTGCGGAGAGCGTCCTTGGTCACCCGTTCGTCCTGCGTGGCGTGGTCGAACACGGCGACGCGCGCGGCGAGGATCTGGGCTTTCCGACGGCCAACCTGCGCCTTTCGCCCCAGCAGGCTCTACCCAGCGAGGGGGTGTACGCCGGCGCGACGGAACTGGACGACACGTGGTGGCCCGCCGCGATCTCGGTGGGCACGCGCCCCCAGTTTTACGACGAGGGAGAACTCCTCGTCGAGGTCCACGTCCCCGGCTTCAAGGGCGATCTCTATGAACTCGAGCTCGACGTGGTGTTCTTGGCGCGCCTGCGCGATCAGATGACGTTCGCCAACGTGGGTGAATTGACGACGCGAATCGACGACGACGTCGCCAAAACCCTTGAAATATTCGAGAAGTTTTCGATCATCGACGCGAAACTGCTAAGATAGTTACTCGGTCAGCGACGCTGATCGTGTGGGTCGTCTCGTTGGCGGCTCGCAACGGGACCCCCGACTCAATAAGGCAAACACGTTATGACTGAGAAGCAGGAGATTATCAAGGACTATCAGGCGCACGTCTCGGACACCGGTTCACCGGAAGTCCAAGTGGCGCTCTTGACAGCCCGGATCTCGCATCTCACCGAGCACCTCAAGGTTCACAAGGGTGATCATCACACCCGTCGTGGACTGATGAAGCTCATCGGTCAACGACGTCGTTTGCTGGACTACGTGCAAAAAGGCAACGTAGAGCGCTATCGCGCGTTGATTGGTCGTCTCGGCATTCGTCGCTAGCCGAAACAACCACGTCGACGCCGTCGACGTGTTCAACATATCCGAGGCCTCGAAGGCCAGTGGAGGACAGTCGCCCTTGGCGAAGGTTGCTCACTGGGATTCGGGCGGAGTGTTGCTACACAAGGAGCCAATCCATGACTGACGCAATTAGCGTAAGCAGTCCAATCACGGGTACCGACAAAACGATGAGTTTTGAAGCCGGTCACCTCGCACAACTAGCAAACGGTGCCGTTCTCGCGCGCATCGGCGACACGATGCTGCTCGCAACGGTCACCGCCGCGAAGACAGCACGAGAGGGAATGGACTTTTTCCCCCTCACCATCGACATTGAAGAGCGCGCGTACGCCGCCGGAAAGATCCCCGGGGCGTTTTTTCGCCGCGAGGGCAAACTCTCCGACCAAGCGATCCTCATCTGTCGTTTGATCGACCGTCCGTTGCGCCCCTCCTTCCCGAAGGGCTTTCGCAATGAAGTTCAAGTCGTCGGCACGATCTTCAGCGCCGACCAAGAGAATCCCCACGACATCTTGGCGATCAACGCCGCGTCGGCCGCCATCATGATCTCGGGCATTCCGTTCGACGGTCCCATTGGTGCCGTTCGCATGGCCTACACCGTCGACGGCGAATGGGTTCCGCACCCCACGTACGCCGAAGGTGACGCCGCCACGTTCGAACTCGTCGTCGCGGGCCGAGCACTGAGTGACTCCGTTGACGCCGACGTCGCGATCATGATGGTCGAGGCCGGTGGTACCGAGGGGTCCTTCGAGAAGTACCTCGACGGCGCGCCCAAGGTCAGTGAAGACGTCTTGGCCGCTGGTCTCGAAGCTTCCAAGCTCTGGATTCGTGAAGCCATCAACCTCCAGCGCGAGCTCGTGCGTGACTTCATCGCCGCGCGCGGACCGCTTCCGGTCTTTCCTTACGAGACCTTCGCCGACTACCAAGACGACGTCTACGCCCGCGTGGAAGCCGTCGGGGGAGCCGCGCTCAGCGAGGCCAACAAGATCACGACGAAGACCGAGCGCAACGACGCACTCGCCAGCGCCACCGCGTCGATCACCGAGCAACTCGCCGGTGAGTTCGAAGGTCGCGCCGGAGAGATCAAGGCCGCCGTTCGCTCGATGACCAAGAAGCTCGTGCGTCGACGCATCGTCGAAGACGGCGTGCGTATCGACGGTCGTGGCGTCGCGGACATCCGTCCGCTCTCCGCGCAACTCGACCTCTTTCCGATGACCCACGGTTCGGCGCTCTTCCAGCGCGGCGAGACCCAGGTCGTCAACGTCACGACGCTCGGTATGCCCCGCATGCGCCAGCAGCTCGACACGATCTCGCCCGACGAGTTCCGTCGTTACATGCACCACTACAACTTCCCGCCGTACTCGACGGGTGAGACTGGTCGGGTGGGCGCGCCCAAGCGTCGCGAAGTCGGACACGGCATGTTGGCCGAGCGTGCGCTCGTTCCGGTGCTGCCCAGTGAAGAGGACTTCGCCTACACCCTGCGTGTCGTCTCGGACGTCATGCAGTCGAACGGTTCGACGTCCATGGCGTCGGTCTGTGGTTCGACGCTGTCGCTCATGGCCGCGGGCGTGCCCATCAAGGCACCCGTCGCGGGTATCGCCATGGGTCTCGTTTACGACGAAGGTAACTACGTCACGTTGACCGACATCCTCGGCGCCGAAGACGCGTTCGGTGACATGGACTTCAAGGTTGCCGGTACCGCCGACGCCGTCACGGCGTTGCAACTCGACACCAAGATCGACGGACTCCCCGCGGACGTGCTGGCGAAGGCCCTGCACCAAGCGAAGGACGCTCGACTCGCGATTCTGAAGGTGATCACCGACACGATCGCGGAACCGCGCAGTCAAGTCGCGGACGTCGCTCCCAAGATCGTCTCGATGCAGATTCCGATCGACAAGATCGGTGAGGTCATCGGTCCGAAGGGCAAGGTCATCAACACCTTGCAGCAAGAGACTGGCGCGGACATCGCCGTCGACGACGATGGTGTCGTCGGTACCGTGACCATCGGCGCGAAGGATGGCCGGGCCGTCGAAGAAGCCCGTCGTCGTATCTCGCTCATCCTCGACCCGCCGTCGGCGGACGTGGGCGCTATCTACCAGGGTCGCGTCGTTTCGATTGCGAAGTTCGGTGCGTTCATCAACATCCTGCCCGGACGTGATGGTCTGTTGCACATCTCGAAGTTGGCGCCCCTCAATGGCGGCAAGCGCATAGGTCAGGTCGAAGACGTTCTCGAACTCGGCCAGTCCCTCGAAGTGAAGGTCGACGACATCGATCCTCAGGGCAAGGTCTCGCTCTCACTCGTCGGTGACTTTCCCGACGTTGTGGATGAGGCGCCGCGCTCGCGCGAGCGTCGCCCCGAGCGCGACAGCCGCCCCGAGCG
>DASZHK010000088.1:0-19126 GCA_035937905.1 Acidimicrobiales bacterium | reverse complement strand
GTTCATCAGGCCGCCGGAATGCTCGCGGTGCAAGGTTCGATTTCGGTGCGCGAGGCGCTCGTGGCGCTGCGAGCGCACGCCTTCGCGACGAAATCGGCACCCTCCGAACTCGCCGAACGCGTCGTGCAGCGCCAGGTACGCATGGATCCCAAGAACGGCGTATGGAGAGACGAAAGGGAGGGTGTGGAGAGTTGAGAGCGCTAACATTTCAGGCATCAGATATGACAGACCTGTTGATGTCCACGATCGCCGTCACCAGGTCAAAGAACAGGTGGATTAATGGCTAGAGAGTCACTTTTGATAGCGACGCTCGTCGAGCTAGCTGACAACCTGGTCGACGATTACGACGTGATTGACGTCCTCACCGTGCTGAGTGATCGATGCGTCGAGGCAATTGACGTCGACGCCGCGGGGGTCATGCTGGCCTCTCCCGGCGGGGAGTTGCAGTTCGTCGCTTCGTCGAGCGAGTCGATGCGCGTACTGGAGC
This sequence comes from Acidimicrobiales bacterium, assembly GCA_035937905.1. Lineage (GTDB taxonomy): Bacteria > Actinomycetota > Acidimicrobiia > Acidimicrobiales > RAAP-2 > RAAP-2. Next base: position 18,639 of record DASZHK010000088.1, on the reverse strand, counting down.
TTTTTCAGATCCAGGCGGACGAGGGACCGTGCGTCGACTGCTATCGAAGCGGACAGGCAATCGTCAATCATTCGTTGAGTGAGAAGGACGGCCGGTGGCCCCACTTCACGCCACTTGCGCTCGCCCAGGGGTTTCGCTCGGTGCATAGTCTTCCGATGCGGCTTCGCGGTAAGACCATCGGCGCGCTCAACCTCTTTCGGACGACACAGGGTCCAATGGGAGGAGACGACGTGGTCGTGGCCCAAGGTCTCGCCGACGTTGCGACGATCGCCATTCTCCAGCACCGCTCTTCACTGGACGCCCATACGCTCAACGAACAGTTGAGTAACGCGCTCAATAGTCGTATCGTCATTGAACAGGCCAAAGGGATCATCAGCGAGGCAGCCAACTGCGATATGGACCACGCTTTCGGGCGACTTCGCGCCCACGCGCGCAACCACAACGAAGGCCTGACCGAGGTGGCGTGGAGACTCGTCGAAGGAACGATGAAAGCAGATAACCTTGATCATCCCAAGGAAGCTCGGTCGAAGTAACGACGGTGGCGAGAAAAGACCTTCTCGGGGTCTAGCCGACGGCTTTCGCACCTGCGCTAGAAGTGGACGAGGTCAAAAAAGTGTCAAACGCGGAAACATTCTTGGTGTGAGTTCATGAGGACGTCACGTTCGACCCGCCAATGGCCTTTCCCAGCGGGACGGCGGATTCGCAAGGCCGGACGGAAAGTATGACGCGTTGACGCACTCGGTGGTACTCTCCAGTTAGGACGTCAAGACCCCGCATCCTTCTCGCCTGACAGTGTGTCAGGCCCGCAAGAAGAAGGAAGTGTCATGGGTCTACCCGGAATGGTTCTCAGCGCAATCGCCGCGGCGGTTGGCGCAATTATGTATTGGGCCGTGACCTATCAAGGTACCGGTTTTCGACTATCCACCGTGGGTCTCATCCTCATGATCGCCGGCGCTGCCGGTTTCGTGGTGTCGTCGATCATCTTTGGAATGTCGCGACAGGCGGTCGGTGCCGGACGTCACACGATGGATCGAGAAGTCGTGGATACGCACGGCCAGACGAGTTCACTCCACGAAGAGACGAAAGGGTAATTCGCACGTTCGTTTCGGACGCTGCCGGAAATTCAGCACAATCAATGAAGGTTTTGATGTACTGCGGGGGCGACTCTCCCTGCAGGTGAGAGAAGAAGACAGATCATGACCATGAAAGATAAGGCGAAGAACCTCCTCCAGATTGCGAGGGGAAGAGCGAAGCAGGTGGCGGGCAGCGCCGTCGGCCATCCCGACCTCGGGGCGGAAGGTCGCCGCGACGAACGGACCGGCGACCTCAAGCAGGCAGGCGAGAAGGTCAAGGATGCTTTTAGAAAGCGCTGAGCCGCCTGACAGTCCTGACGCCGTCGAGTCCCTCATAAGGGCTTCCCCTTCGGTGCATTTAGCGGAGACTCCGTTCGAGTCGAGCCCGTTTCACGACGACGTCGAACGCCTCATTCAGATTGCGGCACAACTTTTTGCGGCGATTGAGCGCCAGATACACCGCATTGAGGACGACCTCACGTTCGGCTCGGGCAAGAACATGCTCGTTGGTGATCAGATCATGTTCAAAGAGCAGTTGATTCGAACGGCGCAAGCACTCGACGCCTCACTCGAAGAGATTGCGCGACACCTCGGTGAACGAGAGGACGATCTGCCTGAGTCTCCAAGCAGTGGACAGAGCAGGTTCCTCGATTATTTCTAAGTTGTGCGACTCGTGTGGCCCGCTTGTTTGAGCTGCAGCAAGAAGTTCTCGGTTGCCGTGTGAAGGAAACTACTTTTCGTCGCTGCTCGACTCTCGTAACGATTCATGGTGGGCGACCTGGCTCTCTTCGCGTTGAATAAGTTCCGCGTCTTCGGCTTTTTCAATGTGCACCAAGAGGTCGTCGGCGTTCGGTGACGCTCGGATTAGCTCATCGAGCTTGAGCTGGAGAGCAGTTTGCTGACGACTTTGCGTGTGTTGAATGACGAACAGCATGACGAGCGTGATCGAATTGGCCACGGTGGAGAACACCATCTGCCATTTGCCGGGAAAGCCGCCGATCGCCGATACGAGAATGAAGATAAGAAGAGCCACGGTGGCGACGACGGCCGCGCTCGCGCGTGAGGTGAGATCGCCCACCCAGTGGAGCGCACGACTGAAACGTTGTGGAATAGCCGAACTCTCCATAGTTTCTCCAATAGTCTCGGACGTCTTCGTTCAAGAAGCGTTGGCGAGTTTCGCCGGATCAAGCAAACTTCTCGTCTGGCGGTTGCCCCTCAGCGTCCATTACGTCTTCACGCGTGTTGCGGGTGACCGGCGCAAGTCAAAGTGTAACGCGCTGACCTTCAACGGAGCACTTGATGGGCCGAGAACTAGAGCGGTGACCCGTCAGCAATCTCCAGCGCGAGCAAGGGGGCCGAGGCCTTGTTGAGGCACTCCCGATATTCGAATTCTCCACGACTGTCCGCGACGACACCACCGCCCGCCTGCACCGTAGCGACGCCGTCACGTAGCGAGAGCGTGCGGATGGTGATCGCGAAGTCCGCGTTACCCGACAAAGAGAAGTAGCCCACCGCACCGCCGTAGGGACCGCGGTACACCGGTTCGAACTCGTCGATGAGCTCCATGGCGCGAACCTTCGGCGCACCGGTGAGCGTCCCGGCGGGAAAGAGTGCGTTAAAGGCGTCGAAGGCGTCGAGTCCGTCTTGGAGCTCGCCGTCAACGTGACTGACGAGATGCATGAGGTGAGAGAAACGCTCCACGTGGGCCAGCTGTTCCACGCGAACGGTCCCAGGCTTCGCAACCCGACCAACGTCGTTTCGACCGAGGTCCACGAGCATGACGTGCTCGGCGATCTCCTTTTCGTCGACCAACATCTCGGCCTCGAACGCGAGGTCCTCGGCTTCGCTCTCGCCGCGAGGTCTTGTGCCCGCGATTGGTCGGGTACTCACGACGCCGTCGTGCACTCGCATCAACATCTCTGGCGACGCGCCGACGATCTGATGACGTCCCGAATCGAGGAGATACATGTAAGGAGAAGGGTTCAGCGCGCGAAGCACGCGGTACAAGGTGAGGGGGTTGACGTTGCTCGCCCGTTGGAACTGCTGGCTCGGCACGACCTGAAAGACGTCACCGGCGAGAATGTACTCCTTGGCCCGTTCGACGATCGCTCCGTACTCGTCGGCGCTGAAGTTCGACAAACCGGCGGCGATCGATCGTACGTCTATGGAGGACCGCAGTTGAGGCGCGGTGGCGACGAGGCGTTCGGCACTTGAGACACTTCGCGCCGCGGGCGCCAACAACGTCGCCACGAGTTCGTCGAGGCGCGAACGCGACTCTCGGTACACCTCGCCCGGGTCGCTCTCGCCGACGAGGGCGAGGACCACGACCGTGGTCGAGTGCCGTAGGTGGTCGCAGATAAGGATCGCACCAGGGAAGGAGAAGTCGACGTCGGGCCAATCGGGAAGACTCTCGCGACCTGGCAATCTCTCGAGGCGGCGCACGTAGTCGTAGGTCACGAAGCCCACCGCACCGCCCACGAAGTCGGGGAGGTCGCTCGTCACGAACGTTCGGTACTTCGCCAGTAGCGCTCGTAGTTCGTCGAGGGGCTCGCGGTCGCTCGTTCGTGTCGCGTTCTCCTCCACCACGGTATGGCCGTCGTGCGTCGTCAAGCGCCAGCGACGATCGAGACCAATGAAGGAGTAGCGCCCGGTCGCTTCGCCGAGCGCCGCACTCTCGAGCAGAAAGATGGCGCGTTCGCCTAGATCTTGATAGAGCGACACGGGCGTTTCTCGGTCGAGTTGCAGGGTCACGTGCAGAGGTACGACGTTGAACCCTTGATCGGTGAGCTCGAGGAACGACGCGAGATCGAGGGGTTCCATGTCGAAAGGTTAGTGAACGCGCGTCGTAGGCTTGCACTACATGAGCGCTGGACCTTCAATACTCGTCGTCGACAACTACGACTCATTCGTGTACAACCTGGTGCAATACCTGGGCGAACTCGGCGCGCACGTCACGGTGCGGCGCAACGATGAGGTCTCGGCGATCGAGGTCGCGGCCGGTTCCTTCGACGGTGTGCTCATCTCACCGGGACCTGGCTATCCCCGTACGGCGGGGAACTGCCTCGAGATCATCCACTACTGCGCCGGCGCCGAACTACCACTGCTCGGTGTCTGTCTCGGCCACCAAGCGCTCGCCGAGGCTTTCGGGGGTACCGTGAGCGTCGCGCCCGAGCTCTTGCACGGACGGGCGAGCCTCGTCACCCACGACGACGCGGGCGTGTTTCGAGGCGTGGCCAATCCTCTCGTCGTTGGTCGCTACCACTCGCTCGTCGTGATGGACGACGACCTGCCCGACGTCCTCGAGGTGAGTGCGCGTTCCAACGGACTCATCATGGGCCTTCGTCACCGATCGCTCGACCTCGAAGGGGTGCAGTTCCACCCCGAGTCCGTCCTGACCCAAGACGGGTACTTGATGTTGGCGAACTGGCTCGAGCGTTGTGGCGCGGTGGGTGCCGTCGCAAGGACGGAAGCGTTGGGTCGTCGAGCGGACGACGTTCGAGCGGCGCTGCCCCAACCCCGCCGTTAGGGGCTCAGCGAAGTACACCGTCAACGCGTTGAGTAACGCCGAGCGGATTGTCGTCGCGCAGCGCCTCCGGCAGGAGTTCCTCGGGGATGCTCTGGTACGTCACGGGACGCAGCCAACGGTCGATGCCACCCGAGCCGACCGACGTCGCCGACGAATTCGTCGTCGCCGGCCACGGACCGCCGTGGTGCATCGACCAACTGACGCCTACGCCCGTAGGGAAACCGTTGGCGATGACGCGACCGGCCTTCGTCTGGCCGAACTCGACGAGCCAGGCAGCGTCGTCGTCACTCGCTGCGGTGAACACGCTGAAGGTGAGCGCGGCGTCGGCGCTCTCGAGCGCGCTCGTGAGGTCTTCACGAGTGAGGTAACGGATAACGATCGCGAGTGGGCCGAAGCACTCCTCACGGAGCGCCGTCGACGACGGGTCAGCGAAGACCGACGCTGGTACTTCGAAGAGTTGGGCGTTCACGCTCGTGCCGTCGGCGTCGCCACCCACGAGCTTGTTGTTGCCATCGACGTCGGCAATGGCAACCGAACCCGTACGAAAGTGCTCGGCGATGCCCTCACTGAGCATGGTCATTGGTGAGAGTTCACTCAACGCGTCCACGAGCGTCGAGACGAGCGCGTCACCCGAGGCATCTACGGGAACGAAGAGAAGTCCCGGCTTGGTGCAGAACTGGCCAACACCCAGCGTCATCGAACCCGCGAGACCCGCGCCGATCTCGCTGGCGCGCTCTTTCGCGGCGGCTGGCGTGACGACGAGAGGATTGGCCGCGCCGAGTTCGCCGAAGAAGGGAATTGGGACAGTTCGCGCGTTCGCCCGCGCCCACAGTGCGCGACCCGCCGGCACGGAACCGGTGAAGCCCACGGCACGAACGGCGGGCGCCTCGACGAGCGCGACGCCCGCGTCAAAGCCGAAGACGAGTCCAAGGAGACCTTCAGGTGCTCCACCTTTTCGAGCGCCGCGCACAAGTGCGTCGAAACAGGCCTTACTCGTCGCCGGGTGCGCTGGGTGGGCCTTGATCACGACGGGACAACCGGCGGCGAGAGCCGAGGCGGTGTCACCCCCGGGCACCGAAAAGGCGAAGGGGAAGTTCGAACTGCCAAAGACGGCCACCGGCCCGAGGGGCACTCGCATGCGACGAAGGTCGGGAAGCGGTCCCATCGGGGAGTCCTTCGCGTGGTCGACGGAGGCGTGGAGGAAGGCGCCGTCGTCGACCACGTCGGCGAAGAATCGAAATTGAAAACACGTGCGTCGAAGTTCACCTTCGAGCCGCGGTCTTCCAAGAGCGGTCTCATCGAGGGCGAGTGTCACGAGGAGATCGGCGTCCGTCTCGAGTTCGTTGGCCATCTCGCGCAGCAGTGCAGCGCGCCACGAGAGGGGTCGCCTCGCGAAGTCGAGGGCGACGGACGCGGCGAGTTCGCACAGCGTGTTGACGTGGGCGGCCGACGTTTCGACGACGTCGAGTTCACTCTCGACACCAGTCGCGGGATTTCTACTGATGACGTGCGTCACGTGTTCTCTCTTTGCGGGTTGGGGTAGTGCAACAGAGCGCCGGGGTGCGGCGGACGAATCGTGACCAGGTTATGACCACAAAGCGACGCTAACGCCAGACGGTCCAGACGTTCGCCGTAAAAGGCGACGTTGGTGGGCGACAGCACGTACTCGCCCGTCCAGTCCTCGAAGAGGAGCTGCAGGCCTTCCTCTTTCGTCCAGCGCCAGAGTTGGTTGGGCTGGTAGCACGAGATGAGGAGGCCACCGTGGGCGTCGAGGGCGAGTCCGTCGGGCACGCAACGCTCCAGTGGGATGACGAGGTCGAGTGGACCACCGCCAAGGTCCATCGCGCTCACCCCCGGTGCGCTCGATTCCACGAGCCAGAGCGTTGATCCGTCGACGCACAGACCGTTGGCGAACGACATTGGTCGCGGGGACACGTTGGTGGTCGTGCCGTCGGGATCGATGACGAAGAGCTGGCCGGTCGCTTCGTCGAACGAGCCGGAATCCGACACGTAGAGTCGGCCGTTGGCACTGAATGACGCGTAGTTGGGGTAGTCGATGGGGTCGCCGAAAGCTTCGTAGGTTCCCTCGGCGCTGACGCGCCAGACCTGGTGATTGCCGGGATCACAGACGTAGAGCCCACCGCGCGCGTCGAGCGCGAGACCGAGGAGGACGCCGCCTTGGATCGTCGTCGTGATCGACGTCGTGCCGTCGAGTTCGACGCGGTAGACCTGACCAGCCTCGCCGCCGGCCCAGAGACAGCGGCGCTGCGGGTCCCAACAGATTCCTTCGACGTGGTCGAAACCGCTCGCGAGAACCTGGTAGTCGAATTTGGAGGCAATGGGGTTCGTCATAGTTAACGCTTTCTGAGCGACACACCGGTTTCGGCGTGAAAGAAATGCGCGTGTTCGGGCGACAGTTGCACCATGAGCACGTCGCCTACGGCGACGTCGACCCGGGGTCCCATCTTCGCCACGAGCGACGCTCGGCGAGCGATGTCACCCGCAGCGACCTGGTCGGTGGGTGTCGCGTTCGGCGACGAGTCAACGGGGGAGAGATGGACCAGGATCTCGGCACCCAACGCTTCACGGCGTTCCACCCTCGTCTTGATCGTGTTCGGGCTTGATGCGTCGGTGATGATCACGTCCTCGGGTCGAACGCCCACGACGACGTCAAGACCCGACGCCGGCAACTCGTGCGACGACGTGTAGTGCCAGGGCAGTTCGATCGTCTGGTCGCCGAAGTCCACCTCCACGCGGTCGTTCCCGGGCCTCACGTGACAACGGATGAGATTCATCGGTGGCGAACCCATGAAACCGGCGACGAACTCGTTGACCGGATGGTCGTAGAGGTCTTGGGGCGTGTCGACTTGCTGGAGTTTGCCGCCGCGTAGGACGGCGACGCGGTCGCCCATGGTCATCGCTTCGACCTGGTCGTGCGTCACGTAGACGGTCGCCACACCCAAGAGGCGCTGGATACGGGCGATCTCGAGACGCATCTCGACGCGCAACTGGGCGTCGAGATTGGAGAGCGGTTCGTCCATGAGGAACGCTTGGGGACTACGGACGATGGCACGGCCCATGGCGACGCGCTGGCGTTGGCCGCCCGACAGAGCCTTGGGGCGACGATCGAGGTAGTCGGTGAGGTGCAGGATCGACGCAGCCTCTCCGACTTTGCGCTTGATCTCACTCTTGGAGTCACCGCGAATCTTGAGGGCGAAACCGATGTTCTTCTCCACTGACATGTGGGGATAGAGGGCGTAGTTCTGAAAGACCATCGCCACGTCACGGTCTTTGGGCAAGACGTTGTTCACGACGGCGCCACCGATCGAGAGCGAACCCGACGTGATGTCCTCGAGTCCGGCCAACATGCGAAGCGCCGTCGTCTTGCCGCAGCCCGACGGGCCGACGAGGACCATGAACTCACCGTCCGCCACGTGCAGTGAGAGTTCGTCCACCGCTCGGATGTTGTCGCCGAAGGTCTTCGTCACCGCGTCGAAGGTGATCTCTGCCATTAGTTACTGCTCCTTAGTTGAAGTGTGAGAGCGATCCTCATCGGTCAATACCCATGGTGAGACCCTTCACGAGGTAGCGCTGGAACGCGAGGTAGACGAGCATCGCCGGGAGGGCGCTGATGATCGAGCCCGCCATGAGCTCGGGGATCGACGTCGTGCGCCCGGCGGCAAGGACGGCCAGCCCGACCGTGACTGGTCGCTCCGACGTGTTCTGGATGAACAGGAGTCCGACGAGGAGGTCGTCCCAGATTTGGATGAACTGTAAGACCGTCACCGTGGCGATGGCCGGCACGGCGATGGGCACGGTGAGGCGCCACAGTGCGCCGAAGTAACTGAGGCCGTCGACAATGCCGGCTTCGATCAACTCGTCGGGCACGCCTCGAAAGTACGTCGTGAAGAGAAAGACCGAGAACGGGGTGCCGAGCGCGGCGTAGACGAGTATCGCGCCCCAGTAGCCACCGGTGAGTCCGAGTCTGGTGACGTTCACGAACTCGGGCATCAGAATCGCCTGCAGAGGCACCATCATGGCGCTCACGATCACGAGAAAGACTGCGGTCGACGTGCGAAAGTGCAACTTCGAGAACGCGAAGCCGGCCGGCAGACCCACGAGAAGGATGATGAGAATCGACGCCGAGCACACGATGGTGGAGCTGAGGACCTCTTGGCCGATCGGAATGGTCGCCGTGAGTCCCTTCCAACTCATCCACGAGAAGCCCTGGCCGGCAAGGAACTGGGCCTCGGATTTCAGACTCGTGACGATCATGACCCAGAACGGGTAGAGCATGATGACCGCGATGACCATCATCGCGAAGAAGAGGACCCAGCGTCCGACCTTCGAACGACCTGCGCGCGGAGGTCGCGTTGGCCCCACGGGGACACTGGCTTCGGTGGGTGGCGTCAAGGTCGAGGTCATTCGTTCGATCCGATGAGTCGAAGTTGCACGACGCCCACGATGCCCGTGAGGACGAACAGGATCAGGCCGTACAGCGCGGCCGTGCCGAAGTCGCCTTGGTTAAAGCCGGTCTGGTAGATGAGGAACTCCATCGTGGTGGTGGCGTACCCCGGACCACCGCCGGTCATGACGAAGATGAGACTGAACAGCGCGGAGAAGAGCGCGATTACGGTCATGACGAACGCCAGTTGGATGAACCGGCTGAGGTGGGGGAGGGTGATGCTGCGAAAGATGCGCCAACGACCGGCGCCGTCGATGCGCGCCGCTTCTTCGAGACTGGGATCCAACGTCGCGAGTCCGGTGAGAAAGAGCATGGTGTTGGTGCCGATCATCGTGAAGACGAACGTGATCCCTAGCGCCGTGAGCGCCGTCGACTCGTAGCCCAACATATTGGTGTTGACGTGGGAGAAACCGAGCGCGTGGATGATCGAGTTCAACGTTCCCTGGTACGCGAAGAATCGTTCCGCGACGAGCCCGAGCACGACCCATGAGATCGCGGTCGGGAGGAAGTAGATGGAGCGAAAGATTCGCCATCCCGCGACGCGCTGGTGCAACAGCACGGCGATCCCGAGCGGAAGACCGAGCGCGAAGGGAACCGCGAGGAGTAGCAGCGCATTGTTTCGAAGCGCCGTCCAGAGATTGGAGTTGTGAAACGCTTGGTTCCACGTGTGCGGTCCGATCCACGTGGACGTCAATCCGTTCCACTGGGTGAAGGAGTAGTACACCGCTTGCCCGATCGGTATACCGATGAAGCCGATCACCAACGCGATCGCGGGGAGCGCGAAGAGAAAGCCGGCGACCTGACGTCGTCGTTTGAGCGTCATCCGCCGCACGCGCGGCGCGTTCGAGACAATGACACTCATGTGGCTACTTCGTTCACTCGATTTCCATTCAGACTAAATGGCCGTCCCCACCGAACTCCATGGAAAGAGTCGGGTGGGGACGGCCACGACGTATTACTTAACCGGCGAAGCCCTTCTTGCTTCGCTGGGCGGCGGGCAGCTGCTGCCAGGCCTGGGCCATGTTCTGCAACGCCGAAAGCGCCGTCTGCTGATTGGCGAGCACGGCAGGCAGGACCTTGTCAGCGGCGTTGCCGACGTTGACCTGGATGTAGTTGTCCATCATCGGGTACGGCGTCAGGTGATCCTTCGTGACGAAGTTCAACATCTGCTGGTTCACGGGGTTCGTGGTGCTGAGTCCCTTGATGTCCGGGATCAAGCCGGCGTTGTTGATGATGCCTCCAGCTTGGGTCGTCGTGAGGAAGTCGAGGAACTTGAAGGCGTCCGCCTTGTTCTTCGAGTACTTCGTCACTGAGAAGCCGTCACCGGGGTACTCAACGACACCCTTGATGGGCGTGACCGAGTACGGAGGTACGAAGGCCGCGACGTTGGTGCCCATCGTGGTCGTGTACTGCTTCGTGTCCCAGGTCCCGTCGACCATCATCGCCGCTTTGCCCTTTTCGAACTGCTGGATGTTGGCGGTGTTGGTCAGCACGTCGTTGTTGGTGTAACCGTCCTTCTGCAACGTCGCCCAGTTCTTCAACTGCGTGACGTTGGCCGATGACGTCCAGGGAATGGCGCCGTCGTAGAGGCCCTTCCAGTTGACCAACGAGTGCGCACCGATCATCAAGTAGCTCATGTCGTACCACGGGTAGAACTCGGTGCTGATGGCTTGTCCGCCGTTGCCGTAGACAATGGGCTGCACGCCAATGGCCTTCAGTAACTTGCAATCGGCCATGAGCTGAGCCCAGTCCGTTGGCACCGTCTTGATACCAGCCCTCGCGAAGAGCTTCTTGTTGTAGAAGCCGATGTAGAACTGGGTCTCCAGTGGCATGACGTAGGCACCCTGAGAGGCGTCAAAGTTTGGCGCTTCCCACTGCAGGCCCTCCATCTTGGCGAGGTCCGCGGCGGGCACGTTGCCCTTCAAGTTCACGAGGTAGCTCGAGTACTGAAGGTCGTAGATGCCCGTCCACATGACCGCGAGGTCCGGCCCGTTGCCCGAGACTGCGGCTGACTGGAGCAACTGGAAATAATTTGTGCCCGGTTGGGCGACGATCTTGATACTGATGTTCGGGTTCAGCTTCTCGAAGGCCTTGACGAGGTTCGTCGTGGCCACCGCGTTCTGCTCAGTGCCGTAGTTCTGCCAAAGCGTCAAGGTCGTTGTGGAGCTGGCGGAAGCTGGTCCGGTGGCGTAAAACGTCCCCGCCAGCATCAAGGCGGCCGCCGCCGCCCCAATTCCTCTGGTTCGTATCCGTTTCAAGGTTGTTCTCCCATAAATAACTCGAAGTTCACGGTGAACTCCAACTCTCTTGAAGCTTGCACTTCTCAAGACCTCCCTACAACCGGCTCGACCAGACGCGGCGACTGGCCGCTCGGTTGAACCAAAAAATCGAAGTCGCAGCCCTCAGGCGCCTGCGTGACGTGGCGACGGTACAGCTCGACGTACCCGCGGGCGGTCTTTTGTGGTTCGAGGTGCACTGTTCGACGCGCGGCGAGTTCGTCCTCGCTGACGTCGAGTTCGATGACGCCCGCGTCCGCGTCGACAGTGATGACGTCACCGTCTCGCACGAGTCCGATGACGCCGCCCACCGCGCCTTCGGGAGCGACGTGCAAGAACACGGTGCCAAAGCTCGTGCCACTCATGCGCGCGTCGGTGACGCGCACCATGTCGGTGACGCCACGCGCTAAGAGGGGTTCCGGAATCGGAATCATGCCCCACTCGGGCATACCGGGTCCCCCCACGGGACCCGCGCCACTAAAGACGAGCACGGCGTCTTCTGGACACTGGGAATCTGGCCCGGTCCGCTCAGCTAGTTCGTCGTAGTCGTTGATCACGTACGCCGGTCCGCGGTGTTTCAACAGCGACGACGTTGCGGCGGAACGTTTGATGAGAGCGCCCTGCGGCGCGAGATTCCCTCGTACGACACGAAAGGCCCCTTCGACGTCCACCGGTGCGTCCGTGTCGTGCACGACGCCGTTCGCCGGTTTCGCTTCGGCCTGCGTGTCGCCCATGGTCCGGCCGTTCGCGAGGACCGCGTTCGCGTGCAGTCGATCGCCGAGGGAACGAAAGACGGTTGGCATGCCACCCGCGACGTCGAGGTCTTCCATGAGGGCACTGCCCGAAGGTTCGACGTCGACGATGACGGGGGTTCGTCGACTCAGTTGGTCAACGTTGTCCAACGTGAGGTCGAGTCCGAGGCGACGAGCCATCGCGGTCAAATGGATGACGGCGTTCGTCGAACCACCGATGGAACTAAGGACGACGAGTGCGTTCTCCAGTGACTCACGCGTGATCTGGCGAGACGCGTTCGAACCTTCACGCACGAGTTCGACACTGCGCCGACCGATGAGACGCGCTATTTCCGCGTGGCGATCGTCACCGGCGGGTATCGAGGACGAGCCTGGCCAGGTGATACCGAGCGCTTCGCCAATCGCGCCCATTGACGACGCGGTGCCCATGGTGTTGCACGAACCCTTTCCGAGGGTGAGCGCTCGCTCGAGATCGGTCCAGCGATCGTCGGAGAGTTGGCCCGCGCGACGTTCGTCCCACAGTCGCCAGAGGTCGGTGCCCGTACCGATACGGCGACCTTCGAAGACGGCGACGGGCCGGGGCCCTGAGACCAACAACAGGGTCGGCAAGTTCGTGCTGAACGCGCCCATCAGCGCACCCGGAACTGACTTGTCGCACGCCGCCAGCACCACCACGGCGTCAATTGGTTGGCTGCGCAGTGACTCTTCGAGTTCGATGGACAACAGATTTCGGTACAGCATCGACGAAGGCTTCATGAGGTCTTCGCCGAGCGACATCACGGGAAATTCGACGGGGACGCCGCCCGCTTCAGCGACCGCCGCCTTCAGCGGGGCGATGAGATCCGCGAGGGGTTGGTTGCAGGGGTTGAGATCGCTCGCGGAGTTGGCGATGCCGATGATCGGTCGACCGCCCTTGGCGTCGACGTCGGCGCCGCCCATGCGTAGCGCGACGCGGCTATCGAGGGCGACTTCGTCGTCGCCTCGTACCCAGCGGTCGCTCCGTAAGGTCACGGCTCGGGAACCCCGATGCCTTCAGCGCCCGGCTTCGAGATCGTGAGATCCAATGAGGAAAGATCCAGCCACTCGAGGGCGATTTGGGCACGACGTACTTTCTCTCGAACGTTGCCGACGACGTCGTCGCGCAGTTGTTGGCCGGCCGGATAGACCGGACGAGCGTTTCGAAGTCCGAACTTCGCGTACAGCGGCGCGGCGACGAGGGCGATCTCGGCGAGCTCGTGGCCGCGAACGACGCCGCCCATGGAGTCGGGCGCCTCGAGATAGAGGTCGATAGGAGCGTCGGAGAGCGTACGGAGTTCCGCGAGTTCACTGAGCGAGATGTCACTCGGTACGTTCACCGTGGTGCCCCCGAGGGCGACGAGTTGGCGGAACGTGACGGGATTGGACGGTGCCAACACGGCGGAAATCTTCCACACGATGTTGCCGGGCAGTTCGCCCGCCAGCACCATCGACGTGAGGATCTCCATGAGTCCCGGGTCGGCGATGAGGAAGCCTCGGATGCCCGCGTCCACGGCGCGCTGGATGTCCTCGACGGCGTAGCGCAGCTGGTGAAAGCCACGAAGTCGGCCCGAGAAGAGCAGTCCGTCGGGACTGCGTACGGCCCCGCCGATGCCGAACTCTTCGCGCGGGCCGACGAAGAGATTGACTTCGATGCCCTCGTCGGCACCGATCTGCGCCATCGCGGCGAGGTCGACCTTCGAGAGCAACATGGCGCCACTTCCCTGGGAGGCGCGGTGAATGGGGACCTTGCGTTCGCGTGCTTCGTCGACGACGGCACGCAGCGCGTCGGGGTTTTCTACGCTTGGGATTTCGATCCGAAAGTGAGCGCCGTCGGGGAATCGTGCCTGGCTGGGCGTCAACGCGACGCCTTCGGCCCCGACGTGTCGCGACAGCGCGGCGGATCCTCGAGGGCTTCCAGCACCGTTGGTCATGTTGTACCTTTCTCTCGCACTACTGCAATACCTTGAGCGCGCTGCGCCGTGATCCGTGAGGACCCTCACGCGTTGGCCACCACGGGGTGGGCGTAAGCAATTCGAGACGCTCGTTCACGAGGTAGGTCTCTTCGATCTTGGCGCCACCGCGAAGGCTAGGGTTCCACGCCACCGCGGTGTTGGCGGTGCGCGCAAGATTCCAAAACGGTGAGGTGTCCTGGGTCGGCGCGAGTTCGAATTCGCGCTGTTCGTAGCCAATGGGGCCACCCTGGAAATGTTCGCGCCACGCGTGAGGCTGACCCACCGCGTCGTAGCCCGCGGCGAGAGCCTCAAGTGTCTCGCCCCACGTGCCTCCGGGCCGCGAAGCGCCGAGCACGGCGTCGTTCACGACGTCGAGGGTCTTCATCAACGTCACGATGTCATCGTCCTTGCGGCGTACGCAGATACGCGTCGCCGCGACGTGCAGTCCGGCGCGTTTCGCCACCACCACGGCCATGATCGCGTCATTGATTACGTCACCTACGGCGAGGGGGTGTCGCAACGTGCGGAGACGATCGTCGCCACCCACGATGAGACAGACGGCTTTGGCACCCTCGTCCTCAAGCACGCTGGTGATCACGGCCGCCGTGTCAAAGTCCGTCGACAACCCAGGTCGCCACGCGTCGATACCGGCGCCGAGGGCGGCCCCCACCAGCGCACCGACTTCACGGAGTTCGTCTTGTTCCGCCTTCGAGAGGTTGAGCCTCGCTGCGGTGAGGTGGTCTCGGACGTTGTCGCCCACGGCGTCGCTGTCACTGAGTAGTTCGGCGGCGTCGACGTCAGCGTAGGCACAGGCCAGCGCGAGCGGTGCTGTCGCGTCGTACCACGGGGCAGTTAAGACGTCCCAACCCGACGCACGGACGTTGAAGTCGTTTTCAAAGCGCGGCGCTTCGATCTCATTCGTGATGAGAGCGGACCCCTGCGCGCAGTCGAGGATCCACAGCGGATCGCTGCTCGCGGTGAGGTCGACGGGGTCCGAGATGCCACCACTTCGCCAATTGACCGAGCCGGGTGAGGTGAGAAGGAGTGGCCGAGCGTTGAAGCCCTCACGGAGCGCCTCTGTCGCGCGTTTTGCCGCGTGAGCTCGCTCACCCATGCGACTGAGCCTGTTCGGCAGTGCAAAACGTGTGTCGGAATTGATAAGTGCATCCAAGCACGTTGTGAGCGTGAGGTCAAGTTATGGTTCATTGTTAACGCTACATTTCCGTATAGTGTTTTGCCATGCCGAACATGAGTAAGACCGTGGACGAGAATCGCTACCAGGTCCAGTCCGTGGCGCGCGCCGCGAACCTCCTTGACGAGATCGCGAATCAAGGTCCCGGTGGGTTGAGCGTGACCGAGATCGCCGAACGACTCGGTGTCGCGAAGAGCACCGCGCTGGCACTGGCCCGCACGCTCTCGTACGCGGGACTGCTGCGGAGCGTGGACCCCGGTCCGCGCTACGTCTTGGGACTCAATCTCCTTCGACTGGGCGACCTCGTTGGTCAACAGACGTCGATTGCGGAGTTGGGACTGCCGACCTTGCGCGATCTCTCCAAAGTGACGGGGATGACGGCGCGTCTCGCGATGAACGAAGCCGGCTATCCGGTCTTCTTAGAGCGCGTTGACGGCGAAGGTTCGATTCGGTTCCACGCCCCGCTCGGCCAACGCGAAGAGCCGCACGCGACCGCTGCTGGTAAGGCGATCCTCGCGCATCTGCCCGACGTCGACGTCCGTCTCTTGATCGGTGAAGCGGGTATGGCGCGTTACACGCCGAAGACGTTGACGGACGTCGAGTCCCTCATGAGCGACCTCGAACGTGTGCGCAGCGAGGGCTACGCACTCGACGACGAGGAAGAGGCGGAGGGCGTCTTCTGCGTTGGTTCGGCCTTTTTCGATCATCAGGGTCGGTGCGCCGGGGCGCTCAGCGTGACCGGTTTGAAAGTTGACGTAGCCCTGCGCGAAGTTCGCCAGCTCGGCGTCACCGTGCTTGAGCACGCCGACCGTTTGAGCATGATGCTCGGCGGTGAGCGGCCTCGAGGATCCCAGTGAGAGCCCTTGTCGTGCGCGAGCCCGGTGACGTCGCGCTTCGTGACTGGGCGGATCCCGTCGAGATGGCCGGTGAGGTGCTCGTCACGCCGCTCCTCGGTGGGGTCTGCGGCACTGACCTCGAACTGATCGACGGGTCGATCGACGCCGCGTACGTGCGCTATCCGCTCGTTCTCGGTCACGAGTGGGTTGGTCAACTCGAATCCGCGGTCGCCAGCGTAGGACCAGTGGGCACGCGCGTGGTTGTCGAAGGAATCATCCCCTGTGGCGAGTGCGACGCCTGTCTTCGTGGCGCGAGCAATCTTTGCGAGGTCTACGACGAGATCGGATTCACGCGACCAGGCGCGCTCGCAGGGCGCGTGAGTGTGCCGACGCAACTCGTGCACGCCCTCGCCTCCGACGTTGCGCTCGAGGACGCCGTGCTGATCGAACCGATGGCGGTGGTGTGGCGCGCGCTGACGAGAGTGCCACTTCGACGCGGCCTTCGTGTTGGTGTCGTCGGTGACGGGACGATCGCGCTCCTCGCCGCTCACCTCGTGCGTCTCTTCGACCCTTCGAGCGTGACCGTCATTGGTCGCCGCGAGGAACAGCGAGGTCTAGCGGCGAATGCCGGCGCGGACGAGTTCTTGGTCCATACGCCCACCGAGTCGTTCGACCTCGTCGTCGAAGCCGCCGGATCGGGAGCCGCCGTGACGTCAGCCCTCGAGCTCTGCGCGCGAGGAGGAATGGTAATTCTCCTTGGCCTACCGCCTCACGGCACCACCATCACCCTCGCGCCGGACGATCTCGTGAACAACGACGTGATCATCCAGGGGAGTTTCTCCTACACGCGAAGCGCCTTCGCCGACGTCGTCGAACGCGTCAACAGCGGCGCGCTACGTCCTTCGTTCCTCATTACGCACCGCTACGCGCTCGACGACGCGCTCGCGGCCGTTGACGCGCTTCGAGGCAACGTCTCGACGAGTGAACCTCGGGGCAAGGTCGTCATCGACCTCTCGACCAACTAGTCGAATCGCTGACCAACGCCGTATCGAGTCTCGACGACGTCACCGTCTTTGAGTTCCACGCGGTACGCGCCAGGTCCGGATCGCACGTCAACCGCCGAGTCGGACACGACCAACGTGGGCTCGATCCCTTCGTACCAAAGACCGACGTGGTCGTCGGTGGCGTACGCGATCGGCGGCAGCGTTGCGTCACGCAAGAGTTCATGCAGGAGCGGTCG
Source organism: Acidimicrobiales bacterium (assembly GCA_035937905.1). Taxonomy (GTDB): domain Bacteria; phylum Actinomycetota; class Acidimicrobiia; order Acidimicrobiales; family RAAP-2; genus RAAP-2. The sequence continues at coordinate 1,309 of DASZHK010000088.1, read as the reverse complement.
GCGTTGTGCTTCTGAATCGTAGTGCACGCCGTTCGCGTAGGGGAGAAAGCCCAGTCCGTTCGTGACGGGTCGCAGGGTGGGACCAAAGGAGTCCGTCGTGCCGCCCACGTGCCAACAGAGACTGCCCGCCGAGACGCCGCCCAAGATGACGCCGCTCTGCCACGCCTCACGCATGGCGTCGTCGACGCCGTGCAGTCGCCACAGCGCCAGGAGGTTCGCGACCGATCCGCCGCCGACCCACACGAAGTCACTGCCACCGAGTCGTTCCAAAGGATCCGCGGAGGGCTGGGGAAAGAGTTTGAACTCCGTGACGTCACAGCCCGCCGCGTTGAAGGCTTCGTACAGAAGCGAGTAGTAGAGGCTCGGATCACCGCTCGCCGTCTCAACGAGGCACACGCGCGGGCGATCCTTCTTCGTAAGGGCGAGACCGTCGAGGACCATCTGTCCGAGGCGCCAGGACATTTGAACGGGACCGGCAACCATGCCACCGGACGTCGCGAGGATTCGAGGTGTTTTCATCACACTGGTTTAGTCCACCTCGCCCCAGTGACACGGACGCAACACGATGTCTAGGATTCCACGTACGCCTCCACCAACAAAGGAGAATCATGACCACGAGTGCAGCGGACCTTGACGCGCTGATCGACGAACTCGTGGCGGACTTTCCTCCCTCGACGACGAAGCCCGTCGAGTTCTTGGGCGAGCAGTTCGATCGAGGTCTCGCGTGGGCTCATTTTCCTGTCGGGAATGGCGGGCTTGGACTCTCACCGGCCGATCAACTCCACGCGCTTCGTCGTCTTTCGAAACTGGGCGCGCCCAGCGCCGTGGGACGCAACGTCATTGGCTACGGCATGGTGGCCCCGACGCTCGTCACGCACGGCACCGAGGAACAGAAGCGGCGATTCCTGCGTCCGCTCTTCACGGGCGAGGAGATCTGGTGTCAGCTGTTCTCGGAACCCGGCGCTGGCTCTGACGTCGCCGGGCTCGCCACGCGCGCCGAACGAGACGGTGACGAGTGGATCGTCACGGGTCAGAAGGTCTGGACGACGTTGGCGCACGAGTCGGCGTACGGTCTCTTGATCGCGCGCACGAATCCCGACGTACCCAAGCACAAGGGCATCACGGCGTTCCTCGTCGACATGCACGCGCCGGGCGTCGACGTCTTGCCGCTCTACCAAGCGACGGGCGAAGCGGAGTTCAACGAGTGCTTCTTCACTGAGACGCGCGTGCCCGACAATCGTCGTTTGGGCGGTGTTGGTGAGGGATGGGGTGTGTCGATCACCACGTTGATGAACGAGCGCGTCTCCAT
>DASZHK010000087.1:0-6674 GCA_035937905.1 Acidimicrobiales bacterium | reverse complement strand
CGTCAGCAACCGCGATTTGTACGGCCATCAGTCCAACACCGCCCGCCGCTCCATGCACGACCAGCGAGTCGCCAGCAGCGACATCCGTCGCGCGCAGGGCGTGTATGGCCGTTACGCCCGTCAACATCAACCCGCTCGCTTCTTCGAACGACATCGCGGACGGCTTTGACAACACGTTGCTCGCTGCGGTGAGAAGTCCACTCGAATACGCCCCCGACGCGCGAAAGACGATGACCTCGTCGCCGACACGGATTGGCCCGCTCGGACCCTCGCGTTCGCCTCCGACAGCGACGACGACACCCGAAGCTTCAAAACCAAGCGAGATTGGAAGTTGCGATGCGTCGCGGCCGTAAGCGCCGCTGTACATCTTGTAGTCGACTGGGTTCGTTCCGGCAGCTCGCACGTCGATGAGGACTTGGTCGAGTGCTGGGTCGCCGAGCGTTCCTTTAACGACCGAGAGGACTTCGGGTCCCCCGAAGTCCGTTGCGACTACCGAGATGATGTCCATACGGCGCACCTTATTGCAAGAGGGTCCCCCGACATCGCCGAGACGCCCGCGCAGCCTTTTGCACCACTGGCAGCCAGGTTGCCGCAGTCGTCAAGAGCTAGCAAGGACCTCTTGAATGCGGCCACTAGCGAGTGAAAGGCGATCGAAATCCTGCGAGAAGTTGATGCGGAAGTGTCCGCGTCCTTCCATTCCGAACTGGTAGCCGGGACTGATCAAGACGCCATTCTTCTTCAACGCAATAGCCAACGCGTAGTCGTCGTTCGTGCCATGGTGAAGTGCCCAAGGGCTCTCGCTGGCGTCGGGGAACACGTAAGAACTCCCGGCCGGCGAGGACACCTTCATCCCTGGAACGCTCAGGAGTGACTTGACGAGAACATCTCGAATCTCCTCATGGTCTCTGGTGCGTTCGGCGAGCCACGACCCGTCCCCGTCCATCCAGTGGCGAAGGGCGTGCTGCGAGTAACCGGCGGTGCGAAGTGACGCAAGCGAGACGACCTGCTCCATTGCCTCGATGACGTCGCGCGGTCCAACGGCCGCGCCCAGTCGATAACCGCTCATCGACTCGGTCTTCGAAGGTCCGAGCAACGTCACGGTACGTTCAGCCATCCCGGGCAGTGAGCCCAGGTGGACGAACTCGTTGTCGTCGAAGATCAATCGACAGTAGAGCTGATCGACGACTGCCCACATGTCGTTCGCGACGATCCACGCGGCGAGTCGCTCGGCCGTTTCTCGGTCGTAGATGCCACCCGTGGGGTTGTTGGGGTGTGAAAGAACGATCCCACGCGCGCCCTTTCGCGCTGCGTCTTCAAGGTCGGATTGGTCGATCGTCATGATGCCCTGCGCACTTTGGTGCAGCGCGATTCGGTGCGTCGTCGCTCCAAGGTACGCGCAGATCCGCTCGTCCATGAAGTACTCCTTGGACGGAAAGGCCACCACGTCACCGGGGGCCACGAGCGCCGACAATGAGGTGAAGAGTCCGCCTTGTGTGCCAGGCGTCAGAATCAAATCGCTCTCAGGATCGACTTCTCGTCCAAGTAACGACCCAATCCGAGGAGCCACGAGACGACGGACCGTGGCACTGCCTCTGTAGGCAGAGTACGCCTCGGTGTTGTCCACCACGGCGGCTTCGAAGTCCGTGCGAGCCGACGAGGGAGGGAGAAAGGCTCTCGTGTCGCCGTGCGTGAGGTCAATGAGGTCGTTCGGACCCGGTGAAGCGGCGACCGTTCGGTCCATCTCGCGTACCGACGCTCCGTACAGCGAGGCGTACGCGCCGAGTTCAGCGGCGACGAGTGCGGGAGGGCGTTTGTACAGTGTCATTCTTGCTCCTTGGAGATATCAGAGAGCGCGCCCGGACCGTCCGTGACGTGCTCGAGTACTGCGATCGAACTCAGCTCGAAAACGTGGAGTCCAACGACTTGGGAAACTGACGACGACGCACGACTCATTCCTCGTCGAGTGGGTTGACCACTTCGTGGGTCAGGTAATGACTGCGAATCGCCTCTTCGATGACGTTCGCCTGACCGGTCTTCAGCGCGTCGATCACCTCACGGTGTCGTTCGACGATGTCCTCCATGTCAATGCCTTGTTGTTCCAATGACGAACGCATGAGCGAACCCATCTGACCGTCCAACATGTGCCAAAGCTCCGTTACCCGAGGCCGATGACTGGCGGCCAGGATCACGCTGTGAAAGTCCGTGTCCGCGTCGACGATGGTCGCCATGTCTTGAGTCATCGCCGAAACTTTCATCCGCTCGATCTGACGTTCAAGCTCATCGAAGACCTCGGGGGTGATCCAGTGAAGGTCATTACACGCCGCGCCGGCCTCGAGAAGGTACCGCGCGAAGCACGAGTCCACTATTTCGGTGGAACTCATGCGAGCGACGAAGCTTCCTCGACGATCGGTCATGGTGATGAGGCTCTCGTTCGCGAGGTCGCGAAGAGCTGAGCGCAGGGTCGTGCGACTGACACCAAACTCCTCGGCGATCCTCGACTCGACCAGGTGTTCTCCCGCGATGAACTCGTTGTTGAGGATGCGACGGCGTAGTTCGGTGTACACGGCGTCCGGGAGTGAGGTGTGCTTGATGTGCCCCGCGTCGACACCCTTCGAGTGACTGGTGCCTACACCGTAAGTAACGTCGCGCATGGTCCCTTGGTCCTCATCATTTGGCCTTCGACAGCAAAGTTTCTTCGCGCAGTCCCTGATGGGTAGCGCCTTCCGAGCGAACTGAGAAGTGCTTCGCTGGACCGCTCAAGACTATCGTCACGCCAGGTCCGTGGCCGGGTTGGGGACTCGCGCCGTGGGTCACGACACCGATACTCAACCAGTCTTTTCGAAAGCCCGCGTTCGCCCGAGCGTCGAGATCCGTGATCGCGACAAGGTCACCAAGGCGAAGTTCGCTCGTTTCTTCAGCAGTGCTGTCGATTTGTAGATCGACGTCCCACATCGCCATCGGACGACCAATGCCGTTACCGACGGTGCGACTCGACAGCACGACACGGACACCAACCTCGAGTTGGTCACCGACGGCGCGCACGGGTACTAACGCGAGTGCTTCGGGCGTGATGTTCATCTGCGTGACGCCAACAACCGATGCTTCGGCACCCTGGCCCCGACTCATGATCGCCACCTGGTCGGAAGGTCGCAATCGCCTCAGGACGTCTTGCGTGAAGACCACGATCACTCGCTCTCCCCCGCCTCGCTTACCAAAGACCACGCCTTCTACGCCAGTGGCGTCGCCGGTTCGAACGACCACGCGATTGCCAATGCACGAGAGACCAACGACGGCATGACGCGCGTCATCACTGGGATGGATGACGCACGCGCCCGGTGCCGCGTGGTCTCCCACGTGAGCGAACACACTGTCGCCCAGGCGAAGTCCGAGGACGACGCCACCGTCGCCCACCGCAACGTAGGGATTCCCGTCACGGTCAATGCGGTAGGGGTCGTTCCCGACCTCTCCTTGATCGACGAAAGCGAGCAGATTGACGCTCACAAGTTTGTCGCTGGTCATGAATGCTCCCGATGTTGTGTCAGATTAAAACGACTTAGATTTGCGGATTCGTCTTCGACGATCTTGAACGACGCCGTCGGCCCCGACAAGATCGTCGAAGGCCCGGGTCCATGCCCGAAGAGTAGACAGCTACCGGTAGAGATGACGCCGATCGACGTCCACCCTTCTCGGTACCCGCGACCGAACCGGTGGTCCTGATCCACCATCGCCACGAGGTCACCGATTCGCAGTGACTCGAGGCCGAGCGAAAGGTTCTCGTCGAGTCCGGCGTACGCGCCCATCAAGTCGGTGTTGGCGTACTCCGACGCCATTCCCGAGCCCGCGCCAATGGCTTCAGGAGGAATGACCGCGCTCACGTGGACCTCTAGCTGTCCGTCAGCGTTCGTACCCCCAGCCATTGCGTCCAAGAGCGCGGGCGAGCAGTTCTTCACCACGATCTCTGGATGATCGGTGAAGGCAAGTCCCTGACCCACGGCGATCACGCTGACTTGGTCTCCGGTCGTCACGCCGCGCATCTCGTCACCCTCCATGTCGACGAGGACGTACGCGTGTTGACCGATGACGAATCCCGAGGCTCCCTTCTGGGGACCAGAACTCACCTCGACACGGTTACCAATGCACGTCAAGTACTGCAGCGCGTAGTTCGGTCCCTGTTCACGATGTCGGACCGACAGCCCCGGCTCCAGGTGATCACTTCGATAACCCGTGGCCGGGTCGCCGCAGTGCACGTCCAGCGTCACGCCGCCCATACCGGGCAAGAAGAACGCGTCGCCGTTCGGATCGACGCGATAGCCGTGTCGATCGGCCAACGGAGGCCAGACTTCACCCGAGAGCACCTGGGTCAACAGTTGCTCGACGTTGCTCTTGACTTTCATGAGACCTTTCCTCTTCCTAGATTCAGCGCACGACGACAGCGCGCAGGTGTGTGCGCACCGTCGTCGTGCAAGTAATTCGTACGTCCTTTATGCACCCTCGACCTCGTTGAAGTTCACCCAACGTCGCTCGCGGTACGACTGCTCGAACGCGTTGATCGTGCGCTGCACCAACGCACCTTGCGCGAAGTCGCCCTGCGTCGCCGGAGCGTCGCCCACGATCTCGTCCACGAAGTTTCGAATGAGGTTCGAGTAGAAAAGTGACGGCCACTCTTCGCGACTCGTGCCACCCACCGGGAAGTACTTCTCGGGGATCTCTTGCTCAACAAACTCAACTGAGTCCTTGGTTGCGGTCTTGATGGTCTGACAGATGCCGAACTCTTCGACGAGACGCACGATCACCGCGCCTTCGGAACCGTAGAGGCGGACCTCAATGCCCGGGTAGTTGCCAACGGTCACGTACGACGACTGAATCGACGCCATGACGTTGTCCTCGAACTCACAGATCCACATGTCCCCGTCATCAATGTTCATCCGCTCCATCGTTCCGGTGGCACGTAACACGCGCGACGGGACGAAGTTGCGCATCGTGCCCACGACGTTCGTCATTGGGCTATCAGCCCACCAGTGCATGATGTCGATGATCGGGGCGCCGTAGCCCTCGATCGACGAGACCGCGATGTCGCCGTCTCCGATCGGTGTCTGCTCGGCCTGACGGAGCGGTGTCGTCGGATCGATCCATTGACTGTTCTGCTCATAGCCGTTGAAGACGTAGGGCTCACCGACAAAACCGGCGTCGATGAGGTCCTTGGCGTACTGAATGGCTGGCGCGTAGCGAAACGTGAAGCCCAACTTCGTCTTCAAGTTGTTCGACGCCGCGAGTGCCGCGGCACGAGCGGTCTGGCGCGCGTCACGGTGTACCGGCTTCTCACACAAGACGTGCTTGCCGGCCTCGAGCGCCGCCCACGAAACCTCGAAGTGGGCGTCATTGCCCGCCGCGACGTCGATGACGTGGATCGTCGGATCGTCCAACACCTCGCGGTAGTCAGTGACCACACGCTCCACACCGAACATGTCCGCAACCTCTTTGCCGACCACGGGGTCCAGGTCGACGATTGCCGCGACCTCTACGCGAGGGTCGCGCTGCCACCCAGGTATGTGCGCGCGTTCCGCCCACTTTCCCGCACCAACGACGGCCACCCGAAGTTCCCCATTACTCATGATTACTGCTCCTTTCTGCTCCACCTCGGTGTGCAGTCTCTTTTTCGGTCTCGCGACGCGCGACGTCACGCGCTTCGTCTTTTGCCACGGTCAGTGACTCGGTGTCGTTACTTGCCACGGTTCAACCTCACGCGCGGGTCGATGAACGTGTACGCCACGTCGACCACGAAACTCATGAAGACCATGAACACGGCGGCCACGAGGACCGTGCCCGTGATCATCGGCACGTCGAGAGTCGAGATCGAGCTGTACGCCAGTTGACCAACGCCCGGGATCCCGAAGATCGACTCGATGATGAGCACGCCGCCGAGGAAGTACCCGAGATCCATGCCGAGCATGGTGATGACGGGCGTCAAGGCGTGACGCAGCACGTGACGAAAGAGAATGGTCCGCTCGGGCATGCCCTTCAACCGCGCGAACTCGATGAACGGAGAACGAAGCACCTGGCGGACCGTCGTGCGTACCATGCGCGAATAAAAGGCGGCGCCCCCGACACCCAACGTGAAGCTCGGCAAGATCATGTACCAGATCAAGGGGTGGCCAACGCCGTTCAGAGGAAACCACGACAGCTTGTAGGCGAGGAAGTAGATCAACATGAGTCCGAGCCAGAACGGCGGCGCCGAGAGACCCAAGAGCGCGCCGAACGTCGCGAATCGGTCCACGACACTACGGGGGCGGTACGCGGCGATGATGCCCGCGGGAATGCCGATGACGATCTCCCACAAGATGCCGCCAACGGCCAGAACCGCGGTGTACGGCAACGCGATCCAGATCTCACTCGCGACCGTTCGACCCTGCAGGGCGAACGAGACGCCAAGGTTGCCGTGCACGATGCGACCGAGAAAGCTCACGTACTGCGACCAGACGGAACGGTCGAGTCCGAGTTGATGCGCGATGGACGCCACGGCCTGGGGACTCGCTTGGGGGCCCGCGACCATCCGGGCCGGATTCGCCGGGACGATGTAGGCGAACACGAAGGCCAAGGTCACGACACCGAAGATCACCAACAGCATCTGGGCGAAACGCCGGAGCAGCCAGGTCGTCATGATCCCATCTCCTGCA
>DASZHK010000086.1:0-5785 GCA_035937905.1 Acidimicrobiales bacterium | reverse complement strand
CATGAGCGCACCGATCCTCTTCACTTCGCGAACTTTGTTCATCATTTCCTCGTCTCGCTTGGACCACGGCACGCGATCGTTGGGTGCGATTTGCACCACCAACCATCGGGCCGCGCGAACTGTGGGAGGCACAGTTCGCTTGGCCCGACTACTGCTCAATCAACCTGCGGGTGCTGGATTCATCGTCAGGTCCGACGGCGCGGCGTAGCCAGCTTGCGTGTAGGTACCGCTCACGCCGGCGACCGCCTTCGTGACGATCCGCGTACGCATTCTCGTGACGAACTTTCCGTTCGACTGCTTGATCCTCGTCGCGACTCGCTTGGTCACCGCGGGAACGGCGATGGTGTGAACGACGATCTTGAAGTTCACGATGCCCGTCGTGGTGTAGCCGACCGTATTCCAGCCGACACTCCAAAAGGCCACCGCGCCGTGGTTCCCGTAGGCCATGACCAGTGGCGTCGCGACACCCGGAATGGTGACGACGACGCTCGACACGTTCTTCGGCGTGAGCGCGACGCCGCCGGTGGCGACGTCTAGGCCCGACAGGCGAAAGACGACGGTCTGACCGATCAAGAACTCGTTGGTCTGCGCGCAGCCGACGGGCGCCTTGAGCGCACCCGTGCCACCAGAGCCGACCACCGTGTCGACGTTTAACGCGAGCGGCAGTGGAGCGCTGCCCTGCACGGGAGGCGCCAGGGTCGTTGTCGTCGTGGTCGTCGTCGTGCTGTCAGCTGACGCCGTCGTGACGTTAAGTAGTGGGAGAAAGCCAAGGGCCATGGCCCCCACTGCTACTCCCGTGAACACTCTCTTCATTTCGCACTTCCTTTTCTGGTTGACGACTACTTCTTGATGGTGAGCGCGCCCGTCACGGCCGCGCTAAACGCGTCGTTCTCCGAAGAGCCCGCCGAGTTCGTTGAGACGTTGAAGGAGCCCGTGAACTTGAGGGTGCCCGAGACGCGGGCGTACTTGCCCGTTCCGCCCGTGACCGTCGCGAGTGCCTTCACCGTGACGGCAGTAGGGGCGCTCGTTCCCGTCGCGCAGCCCTGTGAAGCAGACGAGGAGACGACCTTGAACCGCAAGGTGCCGCCCGCGCCGCTCAGGATTCCGTGACCGGTCAGGGGGTCGCACTGGTTCGACGCCGGCGCCGAACCCGAGGCGCTCACGTGGCCTGATCCGAGCAACGTACCGGTGCCGGTACCGGTGACAGAGGAGACCGTCACCGACGTCGCCGACTGGCCCGAGGCGCCGACCATCAAAAGGGCGATCGAGCCGCGATAACTGCCCTTGAAGGCGACTTTTTGCGTCTTGACGACGTGGCTCACGAGGTTCACGTGGGCTGGCGAGCTCTTCGACGCGGCTCCGGAGGGAAGGCCAAATCCGAGGATGACGATGACTACGAAGCCGGCAAGTGTAAATATTCTTTGGGTTTTGTCCATACAAAGAACCGTAATGAGCACGATGATCGGGCGACTAGGGAACTAAGTAGGCCTCCCTAGGGGACAAAGTAACAAGAAAATCAATTTTAACTCTCAAATCAATAGGATTATCCTATGATGCCCACGAAGAGCCCCACGATTCAACAGTTACGGTGTTTCGTCGCGGTGGCGCTCACCCAACAGTTCACCGTCGCGGCGGCGTCGCTCAATATGGCCCAGCCGTCGCTGAGCCAGCAAATTCGCCACCTGGAGGAAGTGCTCGGCGCCGCGCTGTTCCAACGGAGTTATCGTCCCGTGCGACTCACCGACGCGGGCCTAGAACTCTTGCCACTCGCCCGGCGCGTCGTGAACGACCTCGACGATATCTTCGAGCGAGTGAGCGACGTGACGGCGCTTCGCCGAGGTCACGTGACGGTCGGCGCGACGCCGAGTCTCGGGGCCACCCTCATGCCCGAGGCGCTGGCACGGTTTCGCCGACGTTATCCCGGCATCACCGTCACGTTCGTCGAACGCCATTCGAATGAGCTTTTAGACGAACTCGAATCGGCCGCGCTCGACTTGGCGCTCGTGATCTTGCCGATTCCGCGTCCCACGCTCGACTCGGTCGTCGTCGCGACCGAGACGCTCGTCGTCGTCGTCGCGACCGATCACCCGTTGGCCGGTCGCGATCTGGTCTCGATTCGTGACCTGGACGGCGTCCCCATGATCATGTTTCGCGAGGGCTACGACGTCAAGAACGCGACGATGGACGCCTTCGCTCGCGCGGACGTGACGCTCAACGTGGCGCTCGACGGCGCCGAGATGGGTAGCGTGCTCTCGTTCGTCGCGGCTGGCATGGGGGCGGCGATCGTGCCCAGCATCGTGGCGTACGCGAACCCGGACGTGAAAGTCCTTCTCGTCGGACCACCCACCTTGCAACGCACCATCAGCCTCGTGCGACCCCTACGACACGTCTCATCGCAGGCGGCGACCGCGCTCTCGACGGAGATTACCGATTACCTTCGCGAACGGCGTTGGCCGACCATTACGTCACCCGACGATTGACTTGCGAACGTCGGTGCGCCTCCAAGCTATCGACGACCATCGCCGCGAACGAATCCCGGCGAGCTCGTCGCCACGACCAACACAACGCCACCGATTTTGAAGAGGTTCACGCCCGTGAGGATCGGTCAACGAATTCTCGACCGCTTCAGCGTTCATCTCGACGTCGTCGACAGTGCCACTTTCGCCGATTCCACGAGGTAAAAGGGTCGACTTCACGCGTACCGGTGAGACGAAGTTGTGCGGCAAACGCAGTACAGTAAAACTCGAAGGACCTGAGCATCAGTTCTGGTGTCTCGCAGGACTTTTTTGGCCTTTTCGAGAGGGGATTCTGCGTGGAGCCAACGGACACACAAGGCCCCGACTACTTCCATAAGGTGGTCGACTGCCAGTGGGCGTGTCCGGCACACACGAACGTTCCCGGCTACATCCGTTTGATCGCGCAAGGCCGCTTCGACGACGCCTACCTTTTGAATCGCGAGTCCAACGTTTTTCCCGGCATCTTGGGTCGCACCTGTGACCGACCGTGCGAACCAGCGTGTCGACGCGAACGCGTCGACGGCGCGCCCGTGGCGATCTGTCGCCTGAAGCGCGTCGCCAGTGACCTCAAGGGTGACATCCACGACCGCCTCCCGGCGATTCCCACCGAGAAGAACGGCAAGCGCGTCGCGTGCATCGGCGCCGGACCTTCATCACTCACGGTCGCGAACGACCTCATGCCGCTTGGCTACGAGGTCACCATCTTCGAGCAGTACGACAAGCCCGGTGGCCTGATGCGCTCGAACATCCCTTCGTTCCGTCTTCCCGAGGAGGTCCTCGAGGACGAAACCGCGATGATTCTCGACATGGGCGTCGACATTCGCTACAACACGCCCGTCTCGAGCCTGAAGGCTCTCCTCGATGAAGGATTCGACGCCGTCTTCGTTGGCGTCGGCGCGCCACGAGGAAAAGAACTCAATCTCCCCGGTCGCCACGACGAGGTCGAGTCGCACATCCACATCGGCATCGACTGGCTCGAATCGGTGGCCTTCGGTCACCTCAGCGAGATCGGCTCACGCGTCCTCATCATCGGCGTTGGTAACACCGCGATGGACTGCTGTCGCACGTCGAGACGACTGGGCGGCACCGACATCAAGGTCATGGCTCGCCGTCCTCGTCAGTTCTTCAAGGCGTCACCCTGGGAACTCGACGACGCCGAAGAGGAGCAAGTCGAGATCCTCGTCAACCACGCGCCGACGCGCTTCGTCATCGAGGACGGGAAACTCGTGGGCATGGAGTTCGACGTGCTCGAGTGGGACGAGACCGCCTCGCACTCGACGACCATCGACACCGTCATCTTGCCGTGTGACGACGTGATCCTCGCCATCGGCCAAGAGAACTCCTTTCCGTGGATCGAACGCGACCTCGGTATGACGTTCGGCGAGTGGGACATGCCGGTTGTCGACGAGCTGACCATGCAGTCCACTCTCCCGGGCGTCTTCTTCGGCGGCGACGCGGCGTGGGGACCGAAGAACATCATCTGGGCCGTCGCGCACGGGCACGAGGCGGCCATCTCCATCGACAACCACTGTTTCGACGTGCCGCTCTTCACCCGCCCAGACATGGGTATGACGCTCGTCAGCCAGAAGATGGGCATGAGCGAGTGGAGTTACCACAACGACTACAACCAGTCGTCACGCCAGAAGATGAGCCACGTCGAGCTCACGAAGCGTTTCGAGTCGCTCAACCTCGAAGTCGAACTCGGCTTCAGCGCCGAACAGACCGCGCGCGAGGTGCAGCGCTGTCTCAACTGCGACGTGCAGACCGCGTTCGCGGCGCCGCTGTGTATCGAGTGTGACGCCTGTCTCGACATCTGTCCGGTGCAGTGCCTCACCATCACCAGCAACGGTGACGAGGCGGATCTGCGCACTCGACTGCTCGCGCCGGCCAACAACCTCGATCAAGAGCTCTACGTCTCTGAGCCACTCCCCCAGACGGGCCGGGTCATGGTGAAGGACGAGAACGTCTGCGTGCACTGTGGTCTCTGTGCCGAACGCTGTCCGACCGCCGCGTGGGACATGGAGCTCTTCGACCTCGCCATCCCCTACGCCGGATCGAAGAACTTCATTCCCGTCGCCGTGGGCTTCGGGGGTGGTGGCCGCTGATGACGATGACCGCCAAGTCCAAGTCGAAGTCGTCCGTACCAAATCAGATCAACGACTTCTCCATCAAACTCGCCAACGTCAACGGCACCGGATCGTCGAGCGCGAACGGCCTCCTCGTCCAAGCCATCTTTCGCATGGGCGTGCCCGTCTCGGGCAAGAACCTCTTTCCGTCCAATATCCAAGGTCTGCCCACCTGGTACGAGATCCGCGCGAACAAGTCGGGCTACACCGCGCGCGCCCTCAACTACGACCTCGTCGTGGCGATGAACTCGCAGACCTACGCCGACGACATCGCCGACGTGCGCCCCGGCGGGTACCTCCTCTACGACTCGTCGTGGCCTCTCGATCCGGATCTCGAGCGCGAGGACGTCAACTTCCTCGGCGTGCCGTTGGCGGCGATGTGTCTCGAGAACTTCACGAAGCCCCGCGAACGCATCCTCATGAAGAACGTCGCGTACGCTGGCGCCGTCGTGGCGCTCGTGGGCATCGACCTCGACGTGGTCGCGAACCTGCTCGCCGAGACCTTCGCCCGAAACGAGGCGCTGCGCGACTCGAACCAACGCGCTCTTCGCCTCGGCTACGACTACGCGCGCGAGAACTTCGCGTGCCCGCTGGCCTTTCACCTGGAGCCGCTCGACAAGAACGACGACTCGATCCTCATCGACGGCAACACCGCGGCTGCGTTGGGTTGTCTCTACGCCGGCGCCACGGTCGCCGGGTGGTACCCCATCACGCCGGCGACGGCCGTGATGGACAACTTCACGAAACTCTGTGCCACGTACCGCAGAGAGCGCGTGGTGAGCGACGACCCCGACGCGCCCGTCACGTACAAGAACAACTACCTGATCATCCAAGCCGAGGACGAGATCGCCTCCATTGGCATGGTGCTCGGCGCGGGTTGGAACGGCGCGCGCGCCTTTACTTCCACCTCAGGACCGGGTATCTCGCTCATGAGCGAACTGCTCGGACTCGCGTACTACACCGAGATTCCGGCCGTCATCATCGACGTGCAACGGGTCGGTCCGTCGACGGGTATGCCGACGAGGACGCAACAGGGCGACATCTTGATGTGCGCCTACGCCTCACACGGTGACACGAAGCACATCTTGTTGTTCCCGGCGAACCCGTTCGAGTGTTTCGAGTTCGCCGCGCAGTGCTTCGACA
>DASZHK010000085.1:0-4702 GCA_035937905.1 Acidimicrobiales bacterium | reverse complement strand
ATACCGCTTGGTGCGTGGATGGCGACGCGTCTGCACGTGTCCGACGCGCTGAGCGGTGTTTACATCGCTGGGAACAGTACGTTCTCGCACTTTGGTACGACGTTGGCACTTGTCGCCGTGGCGGCACTTGTTGCGGCGATGGGCATCAGCGCCTACAGCGGAATGTTGTCGGTGCTCACGATCATCGCCGCCTTTCGACCCGTACCCTCAGGCGTTCGTGTTCGTGTCATCACAATTCTGTCGCTGATGGTCTTGTGGTTCGCACTCGGCGCGGTGTTGACGAATGCCACGTCCGTACTGAACGACTGGTTGATCGTGATGCTGTATCTGTTGGCGCCGTGGACGAGCATCAATCTGGTGGACTTCTACTTCGTGCGCCACGGAAGGTTCGCGCTCAACGATCTTTCGACACGGTCGGGCGTGTACGGACGATGGGGTTGGCGAGGTCTCAGCGCGTACGCCGTCGGCGTCGCCGTTGAGATCCCCTTCATGTCCGTGGCGAACGTGTACAAAAGTCCTGGCGCTACTTGGTTGAAGGGCGTTGACATTTCGTGGCTGGTCGGACTCTTCCTTGCCGGTTGCACGTACTTGCTGCTCGCTCGTCGGATCGATCTCACATCAGAAGAGGCGGCAATTGAGCGAAGTGAGCTGAGCCTGCTTCGAGACCCCGACGCGTCGGGTGGACCAGGTTTCGCGCTCGAGGTCCCTTCGCGAGAGGGTGGGTCATGAAGGGTGGCTCGATCCTGATTCTCGGTACGTCCTCGGGAGCTGGGAAAAGTACCGTCGTGACTGGATTGTGTCGTTGGCTTCATCGTCAAGGCGTATCGGTGGCGCCGTTCAAGGCACAAAACATGTCGCTCAACTCCTTTGTCACTGTCAAAGGCGGGGAGATGGGGCGCGCCCAAGTCGTCCAGGCCCAAGCGGCAGGAGTCGAACCCGACGTCATCATGAATCCGGTCTTACTCAAACCCGGTACCGACACGTCGAGTCAGTTGATCGTCCTTGGCCACCCCCGTGGCGAGTTGAACTCCGGCACTGGTTGGGCGAAGAAACGAGAACTCCTCGATCTCGTGGTTGACGCGCATCTCGAACTTCGTCAGCGCTTTGACGTCGTGATCTGTGAAGGAGCGGGAAGTCCCGCTGAGATCAACCTTCGAGCGAACGACATCGTCAATTTGGGCTTCGCTCGCGCCGCGGACATTCCCGCCGTCCTCGTGGGCGACGTCGACCGCGGAGGGATCTTCGCTTCTTTCGTCGGCACCTTGGCTTTACTCGATCGAGAAGACCAAGACCTGGTGCGTGGATTCATCGTCAACAAGTTTCGAGGCACCAAAGAACTTCTCCAAAGCGGTGTCGATCAACTGACCAGCCTCACAGGTCGCGTCACCTACGGAATCTTGCCGTATCAACGTGGTCTCGAGCTCGACGCGGAGGACGCGACCGATTTCACGTCGTGGTTGGACGTCGCGGCACCGCTAGGTCCTGATGTACTTTTGATCGGCGTACTCGCACTTCCTCGTGCGTCGAATCTCACCGACCTCGACCCGCTGGTCGACGAGCCGGGTGTCGTCCTTCGTCCCATCTACCGTCCGGAAGAGATGCGCGATTGCGACCTCGTAATTCTGCCTGGGACCCGCGCCACTGTGTCCGACCTCCATTGGATCCGGGAACGACGTTTCGACCACGCACTCGCGGCCCGCGCGTCAGCGGGACAGGCGATTCTCGGTCTTTGTGGTGGCTTTCAGATGTTAGGTTCGGTGATCGATGACGTGGTGGAAAGCAACGTGGGCCGGGTTCAGGGCCTAGGACTTCTGCCAATTCGAACCGAGTTCAAACCAGAAAAAATTCTCGCGCAAACTCGACTCAACATGGATGACGGCACGATTTTTCGCGGATACGTGATCCATCACGGACGCGTCTCTGTCGAGGGAGGTCAGTCGCTGTTCGCCGACGAGGGCTGCGTTTTGGGTTCGGTCGCGGGCACTCTTTGGCACGGTCTTTTCGAAAACGATAACTGGCGTCGTCAGTACCTCCTCGGTGTCGCGGAGCGTTCGGGAAAGCGATTCATCCCAGATAGCGCCCACGATTTTTCGTCCCGTCGCGAAGCGAGAATTGACCAGCTCGCTGATCTCGTTGGAGAGCATTTGGACACCGACGAGATCCTGTCCCTCCTCAGCGAAGACACCGCCAAGTCAATCCCTCACGTAACGCTTGACCTCAAGTAGCTGACCGAAAATTCTTCGCGAAACTGCACAGAGCCAGTGTTGACGTTTGAGCATTGAGAGAGGGCGAGCGGCGTTTGCCGTGCGCAGAGGGCGGAAACCTAGCGCCAGAGTTCCGTTTCGTAGGTTTTTACGTCCCCAGCCAGGCACTGAGGGAATATACCGGAGGCGCTTTTTTTGTAAAACCGCCGAGATTCCCCGTAAATCCGTTTATCAGGTATTTCGGATCGAAAGACTGCCCGATCAATTTCTTCAAGTGCTGAATTGACTTTTGGTGCGGGGGTACTTAGTATCTTCACTTAATTAAGTAAGTTTCACGACTTAAGGATTCGTCAATGGAGGGAAATGGATCGCAATCAGTTCGACGCTTCAGATCAATCGAAGCGTTCCTCAATAGAGGCGCCAGAGACGAGAAATGAACGGGAGCCCGCTACGCGTCCCAACCCGCCGCGGGCGTCTCGTTCATTACTCCGAGATTTTAACGTCAGTTTGCTCATCGAGTTGGTTCGCCGTTCAGGCTCAATTTCGCGCGCCGAACTGGCGAGACAGAGTCAACTCAGCGCGCCGACGGTGTCGGCCATCGTTGACCATCTGCTGAAGCGCGGGATCGTCATTGAGACGACGACCGCCCCGTCGAGCGGCGGTCGCCCACCGGTGCTCCTTACCGTCGACCCTAAAGCCGGCTACGTCGTCGGCATCAAACTCCGCGGTGACGGGCTTACCACGGTCGTTTGCGATTTGGACGCTCAGATTGTGTCGAGCGAGGAGTACTACATCCCACTCGTCGGCGATCCGGTCGCCGCGATTGCCGCAATCGAACAAGAGACGCGGCGTGCTCTTCGTGACGCGGCGGTCCCGCCTTCAAAAGTTCTCGGCGTCGGCATTGGACTATCGGGCATCATCGAAACGAGCTCGGGGGTGTGCAAGTTTTCGCACCTGCTCCAGTGGCATGACGTCGAGATCGCTGAGCCCTTGCGCCAGCGCATGGGCCTACCGGTGTGGGTAGAGAATGACGTGAACACCCTCGCGATCGCGGAGAAGTGGGCGGGCGACGCGCACACCGCGCGGGACTTCGTCACGTTGAGCGTCGGGCGCGGGATTGGCCTCGGCATCGTCGTTGATCGCTCGTTGTACCGAGGCGCACACGGTGCCAGCGGAGAGTTCGGACACATGATCGTTGAGCCCGGAGGTCCGAAGTGCGAGTGTGGTCGATTTGGCTGTCTTGAAGCGATGGTGGGCGAAGGCGCACTTCGTCGTCGCGTCGGCGAACGAAAGGGTCACGATATATCTCGCGACGAACTCCTCACGCTCGTGGAGCTGGGCGACAGTGCCACGCTCGAGGTGATCGACAGTGCGGGACGAAAGCTCGGTCTTGCCGTGGCGAACGTCGTGACGCTGCTCAACCCCGAACTCCTCATCATCTGTGGTGAAGGAACGGCGCTTGGCGCGGCGTTCCTTGATCCGATAGTGAGCGCAGTTCGTGATCAGACCTTCGCGGACCTCGGTCGGGAGCTTGAGATCAAGATTCAGAGCTGGGGCGACGAGGCCTGGGCCGTTGGGGCTGCGACGCTCGTGCTTCGCGAATCGTTCAACCTGCCCGGGGCCGACGACCGGAGTCAAGCTATCTGGCACCGTACAAACGCCACGGCGACGCTCGCCACGAGCGAAATGAATTTCGCCAATGGCTGAGGAACTCATTCTCGACGTGGACGAGTTGAAACTTCGACGAAGCGTCGAGGCCATTCTCCGCAATCAACACGAAAACGGCTCGATCGTCGCGTCGCCCGATTTTGCCGAATATCAATTTTGTTGGCTTCGTGACGGTTCGTTCAGTGCGTTCGCACTCGACCAGGCCGGTGAGTATGGGGCCTCTGCTCGTTACCACTCGTGGGTGAATGACGCGGTGAGTGGGATCTCCGAGATTATCGACGGCGTCATTGACGCTCAAGTACGAGGCGAAGTCCTCAACCCTTTGCAGATGCCACCGGCACGGTTTGCATTGGACGGCTCAACGGTGATCGACGATTGGCCGAACTTTCAGATTGACGGGTACGGGACGTGGCTTTGGTCGCTGGGCCAGCATCTTGCGTTACGTGGCGTCGACGGCGTTCCTTCGAATCTGCGCCACTCGGTGGAAAGAGTTGCTCGCTACCTTTCGGCATTCGCGACCAGTACTTGTTACGACGTGTGGGAGGAAAACGGCGACGCCCGCCACACCTCAACGTTGGCGTGTGTGTACGGCGGCTTGATGGCCGCTGGGCGACTCCTCGAGATGGACGAGTACGTCGCGCGAGCGAAGGAGGTCCAGGCGGGAGTCGTCGAAAGCGCGTCGGAGGTCGGTTTCTTCGTGAAGTCCAGTACGAACGGTGACGTCGACGCGAGTTCCCTCTGGCTGTCGGAGCCCTTTGGCGTCGTGGATCCAGCCGACGAGTATTTCTCAAAGACCGTCGCTCTCATCGAGGACCGGCTGACCTTCGACG
>DASZHK010000084.1:0-15697 GCA_035937905.1 Acidimicrobiales bacterium | reverse complement strand
GACGCTCCGCTCGACGTGGCCATCATCGCCAACGACGCGAGCGCAACCGAAGTCACACCCAGCGCGCGAAGATATCTTCCTTTTCTATTCATATTTTCCCCCAGCGTTATACGACCCCGGCGCTTCCCCACTGCAGATGTCCGGGTCCGATCACTCGGTGAGTGATGGGCTAACCATAACGACGTGGTGATAGCCCGTCAACCGCAGCAGCATGAAAAGAATTCAATGATTTAGCACTGTTCAGTGCAGTGAGAAGTCCATTACCATCAGCATCAATCAGTGGTCCTAGGGGGATACATGGCAGACGTTTTGGTGGAAACTGCCGTGGCGAACTGGGAGCCGCGCTTTTGCTCGAACGGCGTCGAGGTGAGTGACTACGCGCGCATCACGAAAGACCTCGAACAGTGGGACGACTGGTGCGCGGCGTGGTGCGCTGGCGCCGAAGTCCACCTCGGCCTCGCCGAAGCGGCGTTAGCCGCTGGTCACACGCTCAGTGCTGGTGAGTTCTACGCCCGTGCAGCGACGTACTTCCACTTCGGAAAGTTCCTGTTCGTCCAGGACCCTGATCAAGCCAAAGCGGCGCACGTCCGTGCGGTCGACGCCCTCAATCGCGCGACGCCGCTCTTCGTGCCGCCCGGTCGTCGAGAGGAGATCGCCTTCGAGGGATCGAAGATGGTCGCTCTCTTTCGTACTCCCGACATCGACGGTCCGCATCCGACGGTGATCTTGATTCCCGGACTCGACTCCACGAAGGAAGAGTTCCGCGAGGTCGAACGCGCGTTTCTCGATCGCGGCATGGCGACGTTCTCACTCGACGGACCCGGCCAGGGTGAAGCGGAGTACACCCTCGCGATTCGACCGGAGTGGGACCGCGTCGGCGAGGTCGTCGTCGAACACCTCGCCACGATGGCTGACGTCGACAGCGATCGTCTCGGCGTCTGGGGCGTCAGTCTCGGTGGCTTCTACGCCGCGCGTATGGCGAGTTCGGACTTGCCAATCAAGGGAACTATCTCGCTGGCCGGTCCGTACAACATGGGCGCTTCGTGGTCGAACCTCAATCCCCTCACGCGTCGCGCGTTTCAAGTTCGATCGTTCAGCTCGACCCCAGAAGAAGCAGAGAAGCGCGCCTTGGATATGACGCTCGAGGGTTACGCGAGCAACATCACGACACCATTACTCGTCATCATGGGAAAGCGCGACGCCCTCTTCCCCTGGCAAGACGGCGAGCGCTTAGCGACCGAAGCTCGCGGCGACACGGAACTTCTCTTGCTCGAAGAGGGCAACCACGGAGGAGCCAACGTCATCTACCGTCATCGCCCCCAGGGCGCGGACTGGATGGCCGAACGTCTTCAGGTCGCGAACGTGGCGTGATGAGAAGTCAGACTCCTCGAACGGGTGCCCGCAATGCCTAGAGTCACGATGCCGCAACTCGGCGAGACCGTCGCTGACGGAACCGTCACCAAGTGGTTCAAGAGCGTGGGCGACACCGTCAAGCGCGGTGAGACACTCTTCGAAGTCTCCACCGACAAGGTCGACACCGAAATCCCAGCACCGGCCGACGGCGTACTCACGAAGATCCTCGTCGCGGAAGGTGAGACGGTGGACGTCGGCACGCTGCTCGCGGTGATCGGCGACGACGACGTTGACACGTCGACCGCAAACGCCAGCGTCGCGACCACGGCGTCGCCCGCGTCGTCGACGTCCGCCCCACCAGCTCGCGCCAAGGTGGCCGCCTCAAGTGAAGTTGCAGGCCATGTCTCGCCCGTCGTTCGTCGCCTTCTGGCTGAGCATCAACTCGACGCCAATGACGTCCCGGGAACGGGCCCCCAAGGACGTCTCACGCGTGATGACGTTCTCGCCTTCGTAAAGAACAACGTTGCGGCACCAACGTCGAGCTCGAGCGCCGCACTGTCACCAGTCGTTCGAAAACTGTTGCGCGAGAACGACCTCGACGCGTCCTCGGTGCGCGGCACCGGCCCCGACGGTCGCGTCACTCGTCGTGACGTCGAAACACTGATCGCTCAAGGAGCGAGTAGTTCAACGTCCACCGGCGACGAAGTCATCCCCTTCACCAAGATTCGCCGACTCACCGCCGAACACATGATCCGTTCGAAATCGACGTCGGCCCACACGTTGATGGTGAAGGAAGTCGACTACGAAAACGTCGAAGTCGTTCGTCGTTCGCACGGTGCCGCGTTTAAAGAAAGAGAGGGTTTCTCCCTCACGTACCTGCCCTTTAATGCACTGGCCGCACTCGCGGCGTTACGTGACTTCCCTCACTTGAACGGTTCGGTCGGTGACGACGAACTGATCGTGCACCGCGATCTCAATCTCGGCATCGCCGTTGATCTCGACGGCAGTGGTCTCGTCGTGCCGGTAGTGCGAAACGCCGACGGCTACGACCTGCGTTCGATCGCACGAAAGATCCGCGAACTCGCCGAAGGCGCTCGAACGAAGAAACTCACCGTGGACGACATGGCCCACGGCACGTTCACCATCACCAACCCGGGACCCTTCGGCACCCTGATGACGGGCGCGATCATCAACCAACCGCAGGTGGCGATCCTCGCCACCGACGGGGTCGTGCGAAAGCCCGTCGTCGTCACGGACGCCGCGCGTAGCGAGGCCATTGCGATCCACTCGGTCGGCAACCTCGCTCTCACCTTCGATCACCGCGTCATCGACGGCGCGTACGCCGCTCGATTCTTGGCTCGGATGGCGGAGATTCTCCAGACTCGTGATTGGGCCAGCGAGCTGTAACGCTCGACGCACCGTGACGCAGCGCAACGAACACCTCAACGTCGGGACCTTCACGCCTTCTCTTTTGATCGACCTCGCGCGCTCATCGGGCGCGCTCGAACGCGCAGGACTTGACGTGACCGAGACGTTGGTCCCCTCTTCACCGGCGCAGTTCACGTCACTCGAGGCCGGTGAATTCGACGTGGTCTTCACGAGTCCCGACAACGTGCTCGCCTATCACTTCCTCTCGGCGAATCCCTTGAAACGAAGCATCCCGTTGCAGATCGTGCGCGGGATCGACCGCGGTCTCGGGTTGTCACTCTGGACCGCGCCGAGCGTCACTGACACGGCGCAACTTCACGGGAGCGTCCTCGGCGTCGACGTACCCCAGTCGGGGTTCGCGTTCGTGGCCTACGGACTGCTCGAAAAGTCCGGCCTTAGCCCTGGTGACTACGCAATCGAATCACTGGGTTCGACGCCTCGACGGACGGACGCGCTCATCGCCGGCACGTGCGCCGTCACGATCTTGAACGCTGGCAACGAACAACGCGCCCACGGCGCGGGGTGCACCCTCGTGCGTCGGGTCGCGGACCTCGGTCCCTACTACGGCACAGTCCTTGCGACGTTGGCGAATCGGAGTGACGACGAGAACGCCGTGAGCCATCGTTTCGCCGACGCGCTGCTCGCGACGTCGAACGAGATCATCGCGGGCGAAAGGGAGTCGGACGTCATCGACGCGGCAGTACGACTTCTCAACCTCAGCGAATCCGAGGCCCGCGACCACTACGCGATACTTCGCGATCCAACGACGGGCTTCGTCGCGAGTGGCCGTGTGGACCGCGCGTCCATCGCGACACTCGTCGACCTTCGTCGCGCGTACTCGCCCACGCCCGAGCTCGACGAGATCATGGACCGTCTCGACACCGTCGCGATGGATGGCGTCCTGGAATAGTGCGGGCGTGAACTCGCGACGCGTGGAGCGCTCACGCATCCCCTGACTAGCCTCGAATTGTAAGTGAACCGTGCACCAGCGAAGTAGACGAAACGAGATCGCATGACTACCACCGAAGACCAACGCTCCACCGAGTCAAGCGTTACCGACGCGCTGCTCCTCCGCCGCCCGGTGTGGCAGTCGTTCATCGGCGGCGTCTTCATCGACGACGACGCTGCCGGTACCTTCGACGTCCTCGAGGCGTCCAACGCACAGCCGCTCGCGCGCGTCGCGATCGCGAGTGACGCGCAAGTGGACCGCGCGGTGATGGATTCGCGACGGGCCTACGAGGACGTCTGGCGCTACCTCTCACCAAAAGAGCGCGGCGCGATGATGCGCGAGGTCGCCCAGCGCATCCGAGACCACGCCGACGAACTGGCCGAGCTCTGCGCGCGCGAAGTCGGTAAGCCCAAGCGAGACGCCCTTCGCATCGACGTCCTCTCGTGTCACTCGAGCTTCGATTACTACGCCGGTATCACCGACTACGTTCGCGGCGAGATACTCGACCAAGGACCCATCGAGGCCCGGGTCACCTACGAGCCCTACGGGGTCGTGGCCGCCATCCTTCCCTTCAACTGGCCGCCCATCCACTTCTCGAAGAAGTGCGCGCCCGCGTTGGCCGTTGGTAACACCGTCGTGATCAAACCGGGTGAACAAGCACCGCTGACGGTGTTGCGGCTAACCGAGATTGCCAACGAAGTCCTGCCCCCGGGCGTGATCAACGCCGTGAGCGGTAAGTCCGCCGGCGCGTCATTGGTCGCCCACCCCCGCGTCGAACGAATCTCGTTCACGGGCTCGACCGCGACGGGTCGCAAAGTCATGGAGGGCGCGGCGAAGAACTTGACGTTCGCGACGATGGAGCTCGGCGGCAAGAACGCCCTACTCGTCCTCGACGACGCCGACGTTGAGAACGCGGTCGCCATCGCGATCGAGGGCATGTTCTACAACCAGGGTGAAGCCTGCACCTCGACGTCGCGGATCCTCGTCCACGATTCGATCTACGACGAGTTCGCGCAACGCTTCGTCGAGAAGACAGAGCAACTGGTCGTGGGCGACCCTCTCGAAGGCACCACCGACGTCGGTCCCCTCGTCGACGCGAAGCAGTACGAGCGAGTGCGACACTTCATCCAACTCGGTATCGACGAAGGCGCGACGCTCCTCTTCAAGGGCACGGTTCCCAACGACGCCCGCTTCGCTGAGGGCTACTTCGTCGCGCCGCACGTCTTCGGAGACGTCACGACGAAGATGGGAATCGCGCAGGAAGAGATCTTCGGACCCGTTGCTTCGCTGCTGCGCTTTCACACCGACGACGAAGCGGTCGATATCGCCAACGACTCGCCGTACGGACTCACCGCGGCGATCTGCACGCGTGACGAAGCACGCGCGGCTCAATTGGCGCAGCGTCTCGAGGTCGGCATGGTGTTCGTGAATAACTACACGAGACGAAACTTCATCGGCTCGCCCTTTGGCGGCGTGAAGGGCAGTGGCTACGGCCGCGAGTACGGACCCGAGACATTGCACGAGTTCGTGCGCGCGAAGAACGTCCGCTTCCCCTCTGGTCGGGGCCCCATTCCCGGCTGGCCGCCACAACCTCAGCGCTGACAAGCGTCCGGCGAGAGTTCTCACGCGAGCACTCGCTGTAAACTTCCTCAATGACTCGTGACAAGATTTTGGAGTCGGCCGCGCACGAAATCGAGCTCAACGGGATGACGCAGTTCCGCGTGAAGCGTGTCGCCTACGACGCGAAGATCTCCGTGGCCTTGCTCTACAGCTACTTCGACGACCGCGAAGACCTCATCGCCTGCGCCATCGTGCACCGCTTCCGCGAGGTCCTGCTCGGACTCGCCGAGACGTTCACGCATCCCCTCGAGGACGTCGAGACGACGGAGGACCTACGCCAAGCGCTGCGCGTCATCATCGCCGACGCACAGGTCCCCGCTCGCACCGAGGCGCGCATCCAGCGCATCGAGAGCATG
Source organism: Acidimicrobiales bacterium (assembly GCA_035937905.1). Lineage (GTDB taxonomy): Bacteria > Actinomycetota > Acidimicrobiia > Acidimicrobiales > RAAP-2 > RAAP-2. Next base: position 9,991 of record DASZHK010000084.1, on the reverse strand, counting down.
TCGTTCGCTCGACACAACCCCACCGCGTCGGCCGGCATCGCCGAGGCGAAAAAGGAAGTGGCGACGCGCATCGTGAGTCGCGTGAAGCCTCTCGAGGACAAGCATCTCCTCGCCGAAGGCATGAGCGCGGTCGCGTTCGCGCGCATTTGGTACGCCCTCTTCTTCGGTCAGATCGAACTCGAAGGTGAGCACGCGCTGTCGGTGAACGCGGACGAGTGGTTCACGGCGCTCACGGTGTTGGCCGAGGCCGCGATCCGCAAGGAACCAAGTTCTCTCTTGTCGTAACGAAGCGTCTCAACGCGACGGTTCTTGACTCGACGTCAGCCGCAGTGCCGCTTACGGAACGAAACGCTCTCTCGAAGCTTCAAGTTCGGCGAGTGCTTCCGCGCGGCCGACCCAGTTCTCGACCTTGACCCACTTGCCTTCGTCGAGGTCCTTGTAGACGGTGAAGAAGTGGCTGATCCGATCGAGGACGTCCTTCGGCACGTCACCGATGTCCGTGGCCGACTTCCACTTGGGGTCGTAGTTGGGCACGGTGAGGAGTTTGCCGTCCTCACCGTTCTCGTCCGTCATGACGCACATGCCGAGGATCTTCACTTCGATGAGACATCCCGGAAAGGTCGGGAACTCGGTGAGCACGAGCGCGTCGAGGGGATCGCCGTCGCCGCCCAAGGTGTCGGGAATGAAGCCGTACTCGGCCGGGTAGCCCATCGACACGACGAGATGTCGGTCCAACTTGATCGTGTTGGTGTCGTGGTCGTACTCGTACTTGTTCTGACTGAAACGCGGAATTTCAACGATGACGTTGACCGTGTCCATGGGGTGACTCCTTCGTAGATCGTGTGGTGGGTCCTACTCACTCGTCGTCAATCGTAGTCACCGACCGCGCTTCGCTCACTGTCCACGACGCCATCGCCACCTGTGTTTCGCGCCAGGTCACTCCGAGGGGCCGTCATAGACTCGGTGCGCGAGAAGCTCTGCTTCTCGACTCGAGGAGGTCCGAATGGATCGTATTGGTGTAGTGGGTTGCGGTCTCATGGGATCGGGCATCGCGGAAGTCTCGGCGCGCGCTGGTGCGAACGTTGTCGTCGTCGAACAAGACACGGCCGCGATGAAAAGAGGCCTCGAGCGCGTCGAGAAGTCGCTCCTGCGGGCGGTGACGTCATCGAAGATGGCCGAAGAGGAGTCGCGTCGCATCCGTGACAATCTCTCCTTCACAACGGACTTCTCCAAGCTCGCGGACCGTGAACTCGTCATCGAGGCCGTCGCCGAGAACGAAGAGGTGAAACTCGACGTCTTTCGCAAGATCGACGCCGCGGTGAAGGACCCCGGCGCCATCCTCGCGACCAATACCTCGTCGATACCGATCATCAAGCTCGCTATGGCGACCAACCGCCCCGAGCAGGTCATTGGCATGCACTTCTTCAATCCCGTACCGGTGTTGAAGCTCGTAGAACTGATCTCCTCACTCTTGACCAGTCCAGAGACGACGGCTCGCGCTCGTTCGTACGCGACGGAGTCACTCAACAAGCGGGTCATCACCTCACCCGACCGCGCCGGCTTCGTGGTGAACGCGCTCCTGATCCCCTATCTCCTCTCCGCGATTCGGATGCTCGAGTCGGGCTTCGCCAGCGCCGAGGACATCGACACCGGCATGATGGTGGGCTGCGCGCACCCCATGGGACCGCTCGCGCTCACCGACCTGATTGGTCTCGACACGACGATGGCCGTCGCCGAGTCGCTCTACGAAGAGTTCAAGGAGTCGCATCTCGCGCCGCCACCGTTGCTTTCACGCATGACCCAGGCCGGACTCATGGGTCGCAAGTCAGGTCAAGGTTTCTTCTCGTACAAGAAGTAGTTCGCTGTCGTCGTCGATCGTTCGACAAAACAACGCGTCAACGTAGGACCGGGAGACCTCGCTCGACACGTCCTACGCTGAGTGAGGAGGAGAACGGTCATGGTCAACTACATCGTGACGCTCCAGTGCGTCGACGTGCCGGGCATCGTGCGCGCGACGAGCGCCGCCATCGTGGCCATCGACGGCAACATCCTCGAGAACGATCAGTTCACGGACCCCGTCACCGGTCAGTTCTGCATGAGGACTCGCTTTGAGACCCCGACGGCAGCTATCGAAGCGGTGCGGACGCAGTTGAACGGCGACCTCGCGTCCTTCTCTCCAAAGCTTGGCATCCGTCTCGAAGACGCGCGACGCAGAGCGCTCGTCATGGTCTCGCGATACGACCACTGTCTCGCGGAACTGCTTTACCGACGGGAACACAACGAGCTTCCCCTCGACATCGCCGCGATCGTGAGCAACCATCCTGACTGCGCTCCACTCGCCGCGCGCTACGACGTCCCCTACTACGAGATCCCGGTCACGGCCGAGACCAAGATCGACGCCGAGATCGAACTCCGCGCGGTACTCGTGGAGCTCGACGTTGACTTCGTCGTCCTGGCGCGCTACATGCAGGTGCTCTCGCCAGAGCTCTGCTCTGATTTGAGCGGCCGGATCATCAATATCCACCACTCGTTCTTGCCGGGATTCAAGGGCGCGCGCCCTTACCACCAGGCCTACGAACGCGGAGTGAAGCTCATCGGGGCGACCGCGCATTTCGTCACGTCCGACCTCGACGAGGGCCCCATCATCGACCAGGACGTCGTGCGCGTCAGCCACGCGCGCCTGCCCAAGGACCTGATCTCCCTTGGTCGTGACGTGGAGCGAAGCGTCCTCGCTCGAGCCGTTCGACTCGTCGCAGAGGACCGCGTCGCCCTCGTCGGTAATCGGACCATCATCTTCTCCCAGTGAGGCAAAACGATGTTGGACAGTGACGTGTCGATTAATAAGGTGAGCGCATGACCAAAGAGCGTCAAGGCGTCTTCGGCGAAGCGGTAGAGCAGTACCAAACCGCGCGACCGGGCTATCCCGACGACCTGGTCACCGACGTGTTGACGTACGCCGGGCCAGTAGAACGAGCGTTGGAAGTTGGCGCGGGTACTGGCAAGGCGACCGTCTCGTTTGCGCAACGCGGCGTGAACCTCACGTGTCTCGAACCGGACCCACGTATGGCGGCAGAACTTGCACGACAGACCGAGAGGTTTCCGTCAGTCAACGTCGTTGGCGCCTCGCTCGAAACATGGGAGCCCAAGGAGACGTACGACCTTCTCCTCGCGGCGCAATCGTGGCACTGGGTCGATGAGACGTCACGTTGGGACCTCGCGCACGCCGCGTTGAAACCCGGTGGCGCGATGGCACTCTTTTGGAACGTGTACGCACTCACCGACCCGCTTACGCAAGACTTACTGCTCGACATCGATCATCGCTACGAAGTCGACGAACTCGGCCACACGCCGAGTGAGAGACCGTTTCACGACTTTGAAGGCGAGATTGAGTTGGTGGAAGGATGGCCCGCGTTCGATTTACAGAATGACGCTCGATTTACTGAGTTCGTGAGCCGTCGCTATCGCCGAGAACTGCCTTTCTCGACCTCCTTGTACCTCGACTTCCTTTCATCGCTCTCGGCCTATCGAATTATCGATGATGACCAAAGAAGCGCACTGCTTCGAGACGTCGCCGACGTCCTCAACGGTCAAGGCGGGTCCGTCACCATCGGAATTGCCACGGATCTCTTTATGTCCCGAAGCCACTGACCTGCTGAGGTCGTCGGCCCAGAGCTTGAGTGCGTCTATTTATGACCCTTACCTCGCGAAGAAAAACCTCGAGTGTGGACTTGACATGCAGTTATATGACTGCGTATAGTTAGGCAGTCTAGAGGTTGCTTATCTTCAAAGAGGGACTCCGGTGAGTAGCAGTCGCAGGCATTGAAACCAACCACGAGAACGGTGAAGTGACATGGTGGACATTCGACATCGAGTCGGCATCAAGGTGCCAAAAGAAGCGGTATTTGAAGCACTTACAACCCTCGACGGGATCGCCAACTGGTGGACCCGCGACGCCAAGGGCGACGCGAGCCTTGGTGGGAACCTTCAGTTTTACTTCGGACAACCCGAACCCAGCGCTGTAATGGAAGTCGTAGACGTTAAGCCAAATGATCGTGTCGTGTGGCGATGCACTGGCGGACCCGATGAGTGGCTCAACACTCGCTTGGACTTCGTTCTTCAAACGTCTGACACCGAGACGGTGCTGCTCTTCACGCACGCGAATTGGAAGGAGCCCGTCGAGTTCATGTACCACTGCAGCACGAAATGGGGCCAATTCCTCGTTGGCTTGAAAGTCTCACTTGAGAGATGGACGTCGTCCGCGTTCCCCGATGACCTAGCCATCAGTAGCTGGGGCTGACGAAGAGTCCGTCGACTCCTCGCGCGATCATGCCCAACTCGTCACCGGACAACCTTGAGGTCACCGCCGAGGACCTCGTCTTTCGTGCACTGTCGGATCCCAGTCGCCGACGACTCCTCGATCGACTGAACGTCGAGAACGGTCGTACCCAGATCGAGCTCTGCGCTGGACTGCACATGACGAGACAGTCAGTGACGAAGCACCTTTCCGTCTTGGAGGAAGCGAATCTCATCACGACGATTCGCCGTGGAAGAGAAAAACTGCACTATCTCAATCCCGTTCCCATTCATGAGTTCGCCGAGCGATGGATTGACCGATTTGAAGAACCCCGATTAAGCGCCTTATCAAACCTAAAGAAAAGACTGGAGACCAAGACCATGGACCGACCTGAATTTGTGTACACCACCTACATCAAGACCACACCTGAACTGTTGTGGCAAGCGTTGACCGATCCGGTATTCACGAAGCAGTGGTGGAACACCACGTTTGAGACGAACTGGGAGGTCGGTACGACGATGGCGTGGCGCCTCAACGACATCTCCATCGTCAATGCAGAGCAGGTCGTGCTCGAGTACGACCCATTTCGCCGCCTGGCTTACACGTGGCACACGTTCACCCCGGAGCTGACGACCTCGTTTCAAATGGATAGTGACTTCGCCAAGAAGATCGCCAGCGAACATCGTTCGAGGGCGTCGTTTGAAATTACTCCCATGGGAGACGTCGTGAAGTTAACGATCGTGCACGACGACTTCGATCCCGGTAGTGACGTCGTCAAGATGGTCACGAATGGTTGGCCGCCCCTGATCTCGAGTCTGAAGTCCTTGCTGGAGACGGGCGAGATTCTCTCCATCAGTTGATCGCGAGGAGGCCTCTGACCAGGGATGGAGAAAAAAGTTCCAAGAGATGAAAGCACCCCTCTCTACTGGACAGTTTCTAGTTGAGGAGGTGTTTTCATGAAACGTAGAAAAAGCACGAACCTTTTCGAGGCTCCAAGCGTCTCTATAGGCGTGCGACGCGTAGCTCCCTCTCCCCCACCGACGGCGGTCAACTAAGTGGAAGGCTCTACCGTCGTGGACGATCTTCAGTCGTGGCTGGCGGAGTGCTATCCCCAGTCCGTTCGAACCGCGTACTTGCTACTCGGTAATCGCCTCGACGCGGAAGACGCGGTGCAGGAGTCGTTCCTTCGCGCGTGGAAGTTTCGTGACTCCCTCTCGAAGGAGTCCAGCTTCAGGCCGTGGCTCTACCGCGTCGTCGTCAACACCTGTAACTCCAAACTTCGCCACGACATCCCTCGACGAGAGGGACGCGTGAACGACGTGAACCTTGTGGACGTCGCTTCGTTCGACGACCTGCCTGGGCGCGTCGCGTTGTCCAACGACGTGATGAGCGCGCTGCGCGACCTTCCCGTCCATCTCCGTGTCGTCGTCGTGCTGCGCTACTACGCCGATCTGAGCGAGCGAGAGATCGCCATCGCCATCGCCCGCAAACAGGGGACGGTGAAGTCTCGCCTCAACGAGGCTCGCACGAGACTCGCCCTTCACCCAGCGTTGAAGTCCGAATCATCGCGGGTGCCCACCAGTCAAGAGGTGACCGGATGACCATGATCGACGAGGACGTCCTCATCAACGCGTTGAACGACGCCGCCAACGAATTCGAAGTCTCCACGAGGGCTTCGGAACGCATCTTGGCCGAGGCCGAGGCGAACGAACCACCCCAACGACCGAACCATGTCCCGACGCTGATCCGTGAGCCGAGTCGCGGGCGCACGTATCTCGTCGCGGCCGCGCTCGTCGTGATCGTTGCCGGCGTCTCTGTGCCGCTCTTTCGAAGTGAAGGCACGCCGAATCGCACCGTCGTCCACGGTGCCAAACTCCCACCTGTTAACTCTGGACAGGAGTATTCAGCCGTAAGTGGCTCGGGCTTTGCATCGCCTTCGTCGCCTTCTCCGAGTCATGGCAAGGGCGCCGCCATCGCCATGACGGGTACGACCGCAGCGGGTACGAGTGCGTCAACGACCGTGGTCTCTCAAAAAATTGAATCGACTGGAACCATGTCGTTGAAGGTGGGCAAAGGGCACGTCGCGTCGGCCTTCTCAGCGCTGAGTCAGCTGGCCACGAACTACGGAGGTTACGTCGCGAGCACCGACGCCAACGCGGGTTCTTCGGCACCGGACAGGTCTTCCTTCGGGACAATCGTGGTTGACGTCCCGCAAAAGAACTTCGCAAAACTGGTCGCGCAAGCGCACACAATCGGACACGAGACGTCGGTGAGGACCTCGTCCAATGACGTCACCGCTCAGTACGTCGACCTTCAAGCTCACATCTCGGCCCTCGAGGCGAGTCGCCGACAGTACCTCGTGATCATGACGAAGGCCACGACGATCAACGGCATTCTGGCCGTGCAAAGCCAGTTGGACGCACTGCAAAGTCAGATCGAACAACTCCAGGGTCAACTCAACGTTCTCAGCCACGAGACCTCCTACGGAACACTGACGGTGAACGTCTCGGAGAGTGGTCACCACGCGCACAAGACCACAACTCTCTCAGGCTTTGCCAAGGCTTGGCACGACAGTGTCAAAGGTTTCCTCGCTGGATTCGAGTGGCTGGTTCGACTCGCCGGTCCCGCTCTCTTCGCGGTGCTCGCGCTTGGCGGCGTGTGGACGCTGGGAAAGTACTTTCGACGCACTGTCCGCCGACGCCGAATTTAAGGTGCGCGAGCTAGTTTCTTTTCTTACGGCGGCATCCAAAGCACACTCGGTTCCGTACTCACTCATGCAATCGCGATAGCAGCACAAGTCACGCCAATCTCAGCACGGTCATGAGCTACGACTGACCAGCTGCGATCGATTAAAACTGTTACTTTCGTCTGCTTGCCACCAGTTGTTGCACTCGCTGATGTGAAACGCCAAGAACCCTTGCGGCATCTCGCAACGAAAGTCGTGCGTCATGAACGAGGGCTACGGCCGCGCTGGCCAAGCACTCGGTGGCCTTGCTTGCGGCAGCGTTCGCGAGTTCGCGCGTCGCGATGGCGTCTTGTACTTGGCGTTGGACGTTCGCCGGAAGAACCACCGCACGGAACTCGACCGAACTCGCAACCCGAGCGACAGGGACATTTAGCCACAGTGCCAACGCGTCGATGACGTACTCCTGTGCCTTTCCCATGGTTCGCCCGTACGTGAGAACCTCGGGAATCTCCTCAATCTGGGCGAGCCACTCCCCGGATTGATCCAATTCGAACGACCGGAAGGACCTGCGCGGGCGTACGCCCTGGATAACCTTCCCTCCATCGTTCCAGTTCGCGTCGCCAATCAACGCACGCTTGACGCGTATCTTCGACAGCGATTCGATCGCGACTAGGTGACAGCGTTGCGTACCGCGAACTTGGCGTCGCGGTACGACTCCCCCTCGATGACGTCGACGAGGATTTGAACGGCGTCAAAGACGTCCACGAAGCACACGTAGAGCGGCGTGAAGCCGAAACGTGCGATGTCGGGGTCGCGGAAGTCTCCGACGACGCCGCGTTGAAGGAGCGACTGGACGATGCCGTAGGAGTCGGCGTGACGAAGCGCGACCTGACTACCCCGCTTCGCGTGATCGCGGGGCGTGACGATCTCGAAGACGCCGGGCAGTCTCGCCTCGACCAGTTCCATAAAGAGGTCAGTCAGTTGCAGGCTCTTCGCTCGAACCTCGTCCATCGAGGCGCGGTCCCAGACGTCGAGCGCGCCGTCGAGGGCCGCCAACGCGATGATCGAGGGCGACGAGGTGACGAAGGCCTGCATACCTTCCGCTGGTTCGTAGTCGAGCTCGAAGTCGAAGGGGCGAGCGTGGCCGAGCCAACCGGGTAACGGGTTCTCCAAAAGGCCCTGCCAGGACTTTCGAACGTAGACGAACGCAGGCGAACCGGGACCACCGTTCAGGTACTTGTAGCCACAGCCGGCGGCGAAATCCACGTTGGCGCCCGTGACGTCGAGGGGCACGGCGCCAGTCGAGTGCGCGAAGTCCCACAACATCAACGCGCCCACGTCGTGAACCTTGGTCGTGATGCCCTCGAGGTCGAGCATCTCGCCACTACGAAAGTCCACATGGGTCAGCATGACGAGCGCGACGTCGTCGTTCAGTTCGCTCTCCAACGCACTACGTTCGATGGCCTTCACCGTGATGGGACGTCCAGCGCGCGCGGCCATCGCTCGCACGATGTAGAGGTCGGAGTGAAAGTTCGCGACGTCGGTTAAGACGACCGACCGGTCCTTACGCAGATCCAGCGCGCCACCGATGAGTTTCGCGAGTAGAAAGGTCAGCGTGTCCGCGACGAGGACCTCGCCGGCTTGAGCGCCGATCAACGGAGCGAGTCGGTCACCCAGGCGAGTTGGCATCGCCATCCAACCGCGCTCACCCCAACCTCGTACGAGACTTTGACCCCACTCGTTGGCGAGCACCTCGTTCACGCGCGTCGTCACCGCGCGCGAAACGGGACCCAGGGAGTTGCCGTCAAGGTAGATCTCGTTCTCGTTGAGGAGGAACTCGTCGCGCAGCGGCGCGAGCACGTCCTTCTCGTCTAGGGCGACGCAGTCGTCACGAGTGATCACAGGACGGACCTCACTTCCCACAACGCGGGGTAAAGACGTTGATTCAAGGTGGTGTCGAGGTACGCCATGCCCTCGCTGCCGCCCGTGCCGGGGCGTCGTCCGATCTGACGTCCCGCCATCAGCATGTGCTGGTGACGCCAGACCGCGAGATTCTCGTCGTGGTCCATGAGGAGTTCCGCGACGGTGTGCAACGCCGTTCTCGTCGCATCGGTGTGAGAGAGATAGAGCGCCCGCACGACGTCAAGAAGATCGTCGTTCGGCGCGCCCAGGGTGAGTCGAAGTGAGTGTTCGAAGCCGGACCACACGCTCGGGATCTCGCTGATCGCGCGCAACCACCTTCGTTGTTCGTCGTCGAAGAACTCAAAGTTCAGCACGGCCTTACGTCCGCCGCCGCTGAGGAACTCGATGGCGCGAAACTGAAAGGACTGAAATCCTGACGCGGGGTCGAGCGGGTCGCGAAACTCCAAGAATCCCTCGGGTGACATCGTGTCGAGAAGACGCAAATGCGTTAACAGCAGCTCTTCGATCTCCACCATTCGGCGCAAGTGCGAGACGGCGCGCCACGGCTCGTTTTCGTGCAGTACGCGAGCCGCGCGGGTGAGTTCATCGACCATCACCTTGAACCACAGTTCGTACGACTGGTGCACGACGATGAAGAGCAACTCATCGGGCGCGTCGTCAGTGAGGGGAATCTGCAGTTTTAAGAGGTCATTGATACGGAGGTACGTCGCGTAGTCGGTGCCTTTTGCCACAGGGTGAACCTTAGGTCCAACGCACGATCGCGCCCTAGGAGCGGGTGATCGGCTTGTAGCGGAGGCGGTGGGGCTGATCAGCGTCAGTGCCGAGGCGCTTGTGGCGATCCGCTTCGTAGTCCGAGAAGTTCCCTTCGAACCAGCGCACGACCGCGTCGTCCTCGAACGCGAGGACGTGCGTGGCGATCCGGTCCAAGAACCAGCGATCGTGACTTATGACGACGACGCAACCGGGAAACGAGAGGAGCCCGTCTTCCAACGCGCGCAGCGTGTCGACGTCGAGGTCGTTCGTCGGTTCGTTGAGCAGCAGGACGTTGCCGGCACTGCGCAGCACCTTCGCGAGCTGCACTCGATTTC
>DASZHK010000083.1:0-19689 GCA_035937905.1 Acidimicrobiales bacterium | reverse complement strand
CTCCAGGTGATGAGCAAGGAGCGTTCGGCTCGACTGAGGGCGACGTACGCGAGACGTTGTTCTTCGGCCAACTGTTCGGGCGTCGTCGCGTTGTAGTTGGGCAGTTGCCCTTCGGCCCAGCCGATCGCCGCGACGTGCTGGAACTCCAGACCTTTCGCGCGGTGGATCGTGGACAGGGCCACGGCGTCGCGGTCGGTCTCGTTGAAGTGACGCGACGAGAGTTCCGGCGCCATCAGATCAGACGCCGGTGAGTGCTCAGGTCCGCGCCGTTCGTTGGGTATGTCGACGGCGTCGAGATAGCTCGCGACGAGTTCGAGTTGCGCGTTCGTGCGCGACAAGACCGCCATGGACTTCCACGGACTGCCCGGTTGGTGGCGTGCACCGAGCCAGGTGGCGACGTGCTGCGCTTCTTCTTCGTCGGTGTTGTACTGGCGAACGAGGGGAACTTCACCTTCGTCCTTCGCCGGCATGATCCCGCGAGCTCCCTCTTCGAGGAGCGTGTTCGCCACCGCGATGATATTCGCCGTGGATCGGTGGTTCCTCGTGAGGTCGAGGACCACCATGTCGGGCCACGTCGCAAGGAGCTCGTTGATGAGCGCGGGGTTCGCGCCGTTGAAGCCGTAGATGGACTGATTGGGATCACCGACACAGAAAAGGTCGGGATCGTCGCCCGCCATTTGGCGAAGCAGCATCAGTTGCAGTGGGTTCATGTCCTGGGTCTCGTCGACGTACAGCGATCGGTTGCGGTAGCGGAACGACGCTAAGACGTCGGGCTCGTCCTTCAGTAAGGAAATGGCCTCACTGAGGAGCAGGTCGAAGTCCACCACGCCGCGACTACGACAGAGCCCGACGTAGCGATCGAGCACGTCGGCCAGTTGTGCGGGTGGGAGGGGAGCGTCACGACGAAGGCGGCGCGCGCTCTTCGCGTAGAGCGTCCCGTTGAAGCCCTGACTGAGCGCCCAACCGATCTCTTGTTCGAGGCGGGGCAGTTGCCAGTCCTCGAGTTTCAGATCGCCACTCTCTCGTAGTTGCTTCGCTAGCGCGCTCACGATCTTTCGACGGTTCGGTTCGAGCGTGAGCGGCCGCAGGTGGTGATCTTCGCGGTACTGCGTCACGAGGTTGAGCGCGGCGCGGTGGAACGTACCCGCGCGCACGTCGCGCACGCCGGCACGAAAGAGACGGCGACGGAGTTCGTCACCGGCCTTACGGGTGAACGTCATAGCGAGAAGCTGATCGGGCGCCACTTCGCCGTCGGCGACTCTGCGTTGGATACGCAAGGTCAGAACGTGCGTCTTGCCAGAGCCCGCAGTGGCGCGCACGAGGTGTCGACGGGCGGGCGACATCACGGCCTCGCGCTGTTCGGGCGTGAGGCCGACGAGGAGTTCGCTGTTGAACGTCGTCTCGTCACTCATGATGCCTACGACGCTACCGGTCGACCGTGACGTGGTCTCGGGCGAAGGGAGGCTTCAGTAACCTGAAAGGCGTGCTGCGTAGCTACGGCGACTCAAATCTCTTCGGAGAGTCTTACGGCGCCGGAACCGCTCGAGTGGTGTGGTTGCACGGCTGGGCGCGTAGCGCCGACGACTTCGCCGTGGCCGCCACGACCCTGGCCGATCGCGGCGTCGCGTCCGTGGCCCTCGACCTCCCCGGATTTGGCGCGTCGCCACTCCCCGTGGTTGCCGGAGGCGCTCGCCACTACGCCCAACTGGTCCTTCCCGCTCTCAGGTCCATCTCCGAGAAGCCGTTGGTCCTCGTGGGGCACTCCTTTGGCGGCACCGTGGCCGCGGTAGTGGCGAGCACGCACCCCGACGTCGTGCTCTCACTCGTCTTGACGGGCGCGCCGCTGATCCGTCGCGCGTCGTCGAAGAAGGCGCCGCTCGCGTACCGGACGCAACGCTGGCTCCACGCGAAGGGACTGCTCAGCGACGAACGTGTCGAAGCGGCCCGTCAGAGATTCGGCTCGACGGACTACCGACGCGCGCACGGGCTCTTGCGCGACGTACTCGTGGCCTCCGTCAACGAGAGTTACGAAACGGAACTCGCCACGTTGTCCGTGCCGGTGGACATGGTCTGGGGTGAACTCGATGGTGACGTTCCCCTCGACGTAGCGGCGCGCGCCAGTGAACTCGTTCGCGGGGAACACACGCTTCGTGTCGTTACCGGCGTGGGTCACATGCTCCCTCTCGAGACACCGGACGAACTGGTCGACGCCGTCACGAGAGCGCTCGCGCGGTGAGGACGATCGGCGCGGTACTCCTGTCGGTGCTCTTGGCGCTCGGGTACGCGGCGCAGATGGCTCGCTGGCTGCGGGTCTTGCAACGTGAGCACTACGATCCGAGCGCGCTGCTTCGCTTCCTCGCTCGATGGTCCTCGCCGCAGTTGCCTGGGGCCAAGGCCTACCAACGCGCGCACCCTCGTCGTCCCTTCACGCTCACGCACGCCTTCATCGTGCTCATGGCGGGCGCGATCGTCTTTCGCGCGTACGTGTTGCTCGCCGTCGCCGCGGGACTCTATGGACTGCTGTGTCCCGTCGGGCTCTCGACGCGGGGACGAACGAGTCCTCTCACGTGGACGAGACGGCTGCGCGTGACGGCGATCGTGGCGGGCAGCTTTTCCATGGTCGTCGCCGCGCTCGGGGCGATCAGCGCGCAGCCATTTCTCGGCGCCGTCATCATGGTGCTCGCGGTGCCACCGGTGCTCGACCTCACCACGAGGGTGCTGCGCCCCTTAGAAGACCGCACAGCACAAAAGTTCGTCGACCAAGCCGTTCAGCGCCTCGATCAAGTGCGTCCGAGGGTCGTCGCGATCACCGGATCGTTCGGTAAGACCTCGACGAAGAACTATCTGAGTGCTCTGCTCGGCCCCGAGTTGGCCGTCGTCGCGTCGCCGCGCAGCTACAACAATCGCGCGGGTCTCTCGCGGGCGATCAACGAGAACTTGGCCGAGGGTACGCGGATCTTCATCGCCGAGATGGGGACCTACGGACCCGGTGAGATTCGAGAGCTGACGTCATGGTGCCCACCGGAGATAGCCGTCGTCACGGCGATTGGACCCGTGCACCTCGAGCGCATGAAGACCCTGGACGTCGTGGAAGCGGCGAAACGCGAGATCACGGAGCGTGCGACGACGGTGGTCCTCAACGTCGACGACGCTCGACTCGCGACGTGGGTGGAGCCCCTTCGCGCGCGAGGTAAGCGCGTCGTGACGACCGGGTCGACGAGCGACGGCCTCGACGCGCGCGTGCGCGTCGAGGCCGGCCGGTGGACGTTGGTGCTCGAGGGTGTGAACATTGGCTCGCTCGACGCCGTCGTGGGCGTGCAACCAACGAACCTGGCCTGCGCGTTGGGCGCCGCGCTCGCCCTCGGCGTCAAGGCGCCGGCGTTGCTCGAGCGCGCTCGCGACGTCACGCCCGTAGCCAATCGGCTGAACGTGGTGACGGCGCCCTCGGGCGTCGTCGTCGTCGATGACACGTTCAACGCGAATCCCGCGAGCGCGCAGGCCGCACTGGCGCTGCTCGGTTCGCTCGAGCTCTCTGGACGACGTGTCGTCGTGACGCCGGGACTCGTTGAACTCGGTTCCGAGCAGTTCAGTGAGAACCTTCGTCTCGCCCAACGCGTCGCCGCCCTTCGCGCCGAGCTCGTGGCCGTCGGGCGGACGAACATCGTCGCGCTGGCGGCTGGCTCGGAGAAGCGGCCCCAACGCTTCGATCACCGCGACGACGCCGTGGCGTGGGTCCGAACGACGCTGATACCGGGTGACGGGGTGTTGTACCTCAACGACCTGCCCGACCACTACCCTTGAGGTCTTGATGACGACGTGGCGAGGTGTTCGGTGACCAGTGGTGTGCTCTTCGGGGGACCGTCACCCGAACACGACATTTCGATACTCACGGGCTTGCAGGCCTTGCGTGAACTCGGCCGCGCTGCTTACGACACCCAGGGCATTTACTGGACCAAGACAGGCTCGTTCTACTCGGTTGGCGTCGACGTTGAAGCCGAGGCCTTCCTCGACGGCGTGCCCAAGGGCGCGAGCGAACTCGCCTTTCGACTCGGCGACGGCGGCGGTTTCTTCACGAGCGGTGGGCGGATGGCGCGCGAGCGGCGCCTCGAGCTCGACGCGATCGTCCTCGCGACGCACGGCGGACCTGGTGAGGACGGCACCCTTCAAGGGGCGCTTGACCTCGCGGGTTTGAACTACACCGGACCCACGGTGGCGGGCGCCGCTCTCGGGATGGACAAGTGGTCGTTCGGTTCGTTGATGGCCCAAGCCGGACTGCCGACGTTGCCGCGTGCGCTGCTGACGAGTGACGCGACGTCGCTACCCTTCGACGGTCCCTACATCTTGAAGCCTCGCTTCGGCGGCTCGTCGATCGGCATCGACGTCGTCCCTGACTTCGTGAACGCGAAGGCCCGCCTCAACGCGAACTCCCATCTCGCGCAAGGCTGCGTCGTCGAGCCGTACCGCGAAGATTTGACCGACTTGCAGATCGCGATGAGGACGTACCCCACGCTGGCTCTTTCCGCGATCGAGCGACCCTTGCGCCGTTCGACCGGCGCCGAGATCCTCAACTACCGCGACAAGTACGTCGGCGGCGAAGGGATGGTCTCCGCACCGCGAGAGTTACCGGCGAACGTGACCAGTGGGCGACACGACGAGATCACGCGCTACGCACGTCGAATCTCGGAACTCTGTCTGGTACGTGGCGTGGCCCGGGTCGACTTCCTCGCGAGTGAGGGAGAACTCTACGTGAACGAGATCAACACCATTCCCGGTTCACTCGCGAAGTACCTCTTCGTCGAACCGCCCCTCGATTTCGCGACGCTACTTGGTGACCTGTTGCGTGAAGCGCGCGAACGCCCAGCTCATCGCTACAGCGCCGCGGGTGCTGACGGGCTGGTCTTGCGTACGGCGGGATCCATCGCCGCCAAACTCGCGTAGGCGGGGCACCCGACCGAGTGCCTCAGTGAGTGCGTCGCTGTAGGGATCGATGAGAAGACCTTGTTGGAGCGCCCAGAACGCGAGTTCGTAGTTACGCCGCTGTAGTGACGTGTGGTGTAACGCGAGCGCGGCCCACTCTCCGTCGCGCGCGAGACGCGCGCCGTGGCCCTCGGCAAGAAACCACTCGAAGCCTCGTAGCGCGCTGGCGAGGGGTTCACCCTTGATCATGAGCAACGCCTGGTGGGCGAGGGGTGCCGCGTCGGCGACGGCCAGTTGACGCGCTCGGCTCACCAGGGTGGAGAACGTCTCCACGTCACTCGAGAGTCCGTGCGTGACGTAGAGCCCGGAAGAAGTGACGGGGTGCAGCCGAGGACCCTGCGCGTCGACGCCCAAGCTTCGACGAACGGCGCTCGCGGTGTTGGCGAGCGTACGCTGCGAGGCGTCGACGTCGGCGTGCGTGAGGACGCGCGTGCGTAGTCGTTCACCGGTGACGGGCTCCTGGCGATGCAGCGCCAGGTAGGCGACCATCTCCACGCATCGGCGACGCAGCGTCGGCGTGAAGGGTTCCGCGAGACCGATGACTTGGGGGTCGGCGCGCAAGAGTTCGATCCGCAGGTCGCTCGAACGCGGCGCTACCGCGGACGACACGTACTCGTGGCGATCGAGCGATCGCGCTCGGTCGACGTACGGCTGGAGCGACACGGTGCACGCCGCGAGCTCGTCGTCCAACTCGTTGGCGGCGCCCAAGAAGACGACCACACTGTGGCGCAACGTCCTCGTGGCGAGTGAACGCAAGAGCTCCGCTTCGTTTCGCGCGAAGAGGACCTTGGCGTCGTTGAGGGCGACCACGTTGGCGATGACGTCGTCACTACTCCACGAGGGGGGAATCGGTAGGCGACCACCTTCACGAGCGAAACCAACGAGTGAGCCGTTTAAAGCGGGACCAAGTGCGCAGGCGACGATCGTCGTGTCAGAGGTACCCGGCGCGCCGAGCGCCACGTCGTCGCGTACCTCGAGGACGCCGTCGACGGCGTCGCCGACGAGACGGATGAGTGAGGCGATGAGCTCGGGATTTCTTGCGCGTAGCAGTTCAATCGACTCTTCGACGTCCAAGTCGCCGGTGTCGTCGTCATGATGGCGAAGGACGTCGCTACGACGTTTGGCCATGAGGGCCATCGGGACGCCGGCCAACCCCGCTGCTTGCATCGGGCCACGGTGCCTCGGAGTGCCCGTCGTCGTGGCGCCGTTGTACAAGACGCTGATCGACGTCGGAGGTTTCGAGGCGACGTGCGCGGTCGGTACCACCAAGGTGAGCAGGGCGACCACGAGACCGGCCAACCACGCACTGCCCCCACTGGTAACGCGACCGCCGCGACGGAGTCGCGCGACGTTGCGAGCCACTTGAAGGAGAAACCCCAACCAGAAGATCGCGAGGATGGCGAGCAAGGTGCGAAGGAGTGCGCCGTTACTCTGCGTCGAGGTGAGGCGCCACTTCGTGATCACGACGTAGGGCAACAGCGCGAAGTACGCCACCAAGGCCACGCCTTGCACGCGCGTCGTCAAGGGACGCGTCAGGTGCTCGGCGTCAGCTGCCACGTGAGTGAGGTCGACGACGTCACGGGCGTGATCGTCAACTGACAACGTTCGTGCGCTCCGATGACGAAGCTTGTTTGAACCCGTATCGACTGGTTCGCGCACCGCAACGTCAGCGCGGCGGGCGCGCTCGTGGCGACGGTCCACGTCCCGGGACCTTTGAGTGGGACGTCGGCGACGGCGAAGGACGGGCTGAGTTGACCGCTCAGCACGCCGCTCGACGCGCTCTCGGCGGGTGCGTTCGCGACGGGTGTGACGCTCGAAGCGGTCGAGCTGGAGGAGCTCGTGGCGTGCCGAGCGGTCGTCGCTGGCGGACTCGTTGACACGATGACGACGGGTCTCGTGGACGTCGCTCGCCTGGTCGTCGTGGTCGTCGTGGTCGTCGTGGTCGTCGTCGGGGGTTTCACCGACTCCTTCGCCTTTTTCGGTACCGTCGTGCTCGTGACGGCGTACGTCGTGGTGGTTGCTCGCGACGACTCGTGACGTCGAGGGGCCGAACTCGACGACGTGGTCAACGTGAACACCAAGACCAGCAGGAGGAGTGGACTCGACCAGATCATCCAGTGTGTGCTCTTGAGAGAGGGGAAGAGTCGCATATTGGTCCTCGCAGGGTAATTGACGTGGCGGTGAGAAATCGTTTCGCATTCGCAACCTCACAAAATATTTAGAGCAAAAATCGGACGGCGAAGTGTTGGAGCTCGGACTGGAGTGACACTGGCGCACTGTGATCGTCGGCAGCGAGTTCTCGAAAGGACCGTCCTTCGAAGACCCGCGCGTAGGTGAGGCGCGCGAGGCGGTCGTGTTGACCTCCGCGAAGGCTCTCGAGCCGCGTGAGCAGCGGCGACGACTCTTCGCCGGCCCGGTCGACGTGGTCGAAGTGCGACACGTTCTTGAGGGCCTCCTTCTCTTTGAGGAGCCATCGACGGAGCCGGCCGCGAAGGGCCGACAGGAGGTCCGGCGCGGCGTACTGACGCGACTGACCGGCCCAGTCGACGAGCAACTCGCTCAGCAGAGAGACGGCCATCGCCAAGGTCTCACTGGGATCGTCGATGATGCCGTCGCCAAAGCGCAACTGTCGACAGACACTCACGACGCCGGGCAACAGGGTCTGGAGCAGGGCGCGATGGACGTCGGGATTGCTCGCTTCGACCAAGAGCGCGCGCACGATCTCCGCGCGTTCGAGCACGGTGCGCCCGCTTCGTGACTCCAAGAGCGCGACGACCTCGAAGAGGTCGTCCTGGGTTTCGAGTCGAAGGTGCGGGTGGCGTTCGTCGAGCCGTCGCGTCGCGTCGCGCGCGCTCGGAGTTCGCCCTACACGGCGCCACTCGAGTCGAAGATTTCCTAACAGGTCAGTTTTGGTTGTCATGGGGCCTAGTAGAGGGCCGAGCACGCACCGTGGCGCTGTCCACACGTCACTACTCGCAAGTCCATTTGTCATGACCACATGGTGGACGTGACCACGCACCTGACAACGCACATAGTGCTGACGTAGGCTGCGCCTATGGACATCGAAGCCTTCTACGAACAGAACGAAGCCCGACGCGAGAGCTCTGAGATCGAGTTCGGCAACGAGTGGACCGACAAGGACCTCAACGAGTACGAGTTGTCGTGGGTCGAGGCGACGGGTGAGCTCTACTTGATGGTCGAGCCTCAGGCCCAGGTCACTGAGGACATGTTCGGCGATTTTCGCGTCTCGGGTGAACCCGTCAGTGAACTCACCGTCGTCGTCGTCGGCACGGTGCCGTCACGAGCCGCGCTCGAAGACCTACTCCAGGGCTGGGAGAACGAGATGCTCGAGGACAACTCCCTCACGTGGCTCCACCAGCGACTGGCTACCCAGCTCTAGAGATACGGCGTCTTCGAGTCGGCGACCTTGCACATCCGCGTCAGCGACGCGACGAGGTCGACCAGAGGGACGCGTTCGGCTTCGTTGATCGTGGTCATGAGGGGGTTCCACGTTCCGTCGGCAGACGTCGCCGCGGCGGCCGACGGCGTGGCCTTCAAGAGACGACTAAGTGCCTTGGCCTGAAGGGCGCTCTGTTGTGCCGTGCTGAGACCGGGTCGTTCACTCTCATGTTGAAGGGCCAACGCACGTTTGACGTCGACGCAACTGTGTCGCGCGTCCGCAATCGCGCCACCGGCGCCACACGAGGCGAGTACCACACTCGCCAGCGTGAGGGAAGCGACGACGCCGAACGGCCGAACTAGCCGAGCCACGAGTCGGCGGATTGGAGTAGGAAATCACTCACGCTCCGTCCGCGCTCAAAGATGTCGCACAGGGGATCTTCACCCTTCGCGACTTGGCTCAGCGAGATCGCCCGTCGCGCCACGATCGAGATACGGCGTTCACTGCTCTCGGTCGGAGAAGCGAAGACGTCGGTGGCCGTCACCTCGAGCGGCATCTCGAGTCCACCGATGGGCGCTAGGTCGATCGCGAGACGCAAGAGGTCGGGACCGTGCGGCATGGGAGGCAGGCTCCAGGTGAGCACTAGAGGGAAGTGGAATTCGTCGGGCGGGTCCACCTCGTCGGGCAGCCCGAGCACGGCGTCTTCGAAGGCCAACAGCGTGCGAGGATCGACGTCGAGTTCGATGTGGAGATCGACGGGACCACCACAACCGTCTTCTGGATGCAGGTCGACCTCCCACGCTTGACGCAAGGAGTAGGTCTCGACAAAGTGACGCTCGTCGTGCACGTGAAAGCCGTGCGTCACCGCGTGATCCTTAAGGTCGGCGACGAACCCTGCGACATCAATGGCGGCCATTACCACTCAGGTTAGCCGTGAACCCCACTACCGTTACTACGTGACGGAGACACTTGGAACCACACTGCGAACGTGCGCGCGCGAGATCGGTGACGTGGTGAAGTCCGGTCGACACGACGGATTATCGGGACTTCGTCACTCGCAGTATCACCTCGACGTCGCCGCTGACGAAGTGGCACTTCGTGTCTTGCACGGTGCCGGTTTGCAAGTCGTGAGTGAAGAGTCGGGGGTGTCCGGCAGTGGTGACTACACCGTCGTCGTTGACCCGATCGACGGATCGACGAACTGTGATCACGGCGTTCCGTTCTTCGCGACGAGTCTCGCGGTACTGAAAGGGAACGAGCTCGTCGCCGCGCTCGTGATGAATCAAGCGACGGGCACGATCTACGAAGCGGAGAAGGGGAGTGGCGCGTTCCGTGACGGCGTGGCGATCACGCCGAGTGGTCAGACGGATTTTTCCAAGTCCATCGCGAGCTTCTCAGGACTTCCTGCTCGCCATCTTGGATGGGCGCAGTATCGATCGCTCGGCGCGGCCAGTCTGGAGATCTGTCTCGTCGCGGACGGTTCCCTCGACGTGTTCAGTGTCGCCAACCAGTCAACGCTCAATCCGTGGGACTACCTCGGTGGGCTGTTACTTATCCAAGAGGCCGGCGCGATGGCGTGGGAGTACGACGGCGAACCACTCGTCACGGTGGAGCGCGTTCGGCGACGTCCGGTCTTTGCGGCGACGAATGAACTTCTCATGTTTATGCAGCAGTCACCGAACCTCTAGGATTGGTCACTTCGGGCGCTTAGCTCAGTTGGCTAGAGCAGCTGATTTACACTCAGCAGGTCGGGGGTTCGAGTCCCTCAGCGCCCACTCGTTGACCTGTGTCCCATTTGTGAAAGTTCGGGACGTGTGTCTCACTTTGACGCCGGGACGTGTCTCTCTCTTTCCGGCCCGGCTTCGATTCCCCTGTCCCGGTGGCTCCGGGACCTCTGTCTCACTGCTTCCACCTTTTTGACACGCTGTCACTCGAGTTCTGGACGTGCGTCCGGTGTTCGAGGAGGCGGCAAATGTTGACCGAGCTATCCATGGTGAGACTTCACAGACCTGCGTCCCATTTAGCGGACCACAAGGTGCAACATCATGAATTATCGCGTCGGATGTTATTCATGCATTTAGCGACCAAGCCCGCGATCCTTATTCTCATCGCGACTCAAGTCGCGCGTGCGCCGTTTGGCGAGTTCGAGGCGTGCCTGAAGTTCAAGGACGGCTACTTCAAGTGAGGGAAGATCCTCGGTGATGGTTGCTTCGACCACCGCTCGAGAGGTGTCGAAGAAGTGGTGCGTTTACCAATCACGCATTCCTGCGGCATCGGACCACTTGATATCAGGCCTTTGTGCGACGAGTTTGGGATCCAACAACTTCACTGCTTCACCGATCTCGATGAGCCTTAGGCGAACAGCGTCAAAAATGAGCCCGTCGGAGAGGTCGCCCCGAGCGAGATGGCTATTAATCGCAGTAATCGCGTCCATAATGTCGGCGAGGCGTTCGTCGTCGTGCCGTGAACTCATATTTGGATTGCCTCGCGCTCGACCTCTTCACGAACTCGGGGCCGGAGGCTGTCTGACGGAGCGATGTCAACGGGCGTGCCCAGAATCTTCGTAAGTTCCCTACGAAGTGCCTCCAGTGCGAATAATCCTGTTCCCTTTTCCAGGTCGACCACCAAATCAACGTCACTATTGGGTTGGTCTTCACCTCGAGCGGTGCTACCAAAGACGCGGACGTTACTTGCACCGTGGAGCGCCGCACAGGCAAGTATCGAACGTCGGCGCTGGCGGAGTCGGCGACCGAGTGGGGTGTCAGGCAGACCGCGCGGGTAATCGCTCGAACGTTCGAGATTGAGAGTCAAGCGGTGTCCCGTCGCGAGGATGAGACGTTCGAGCGTAGAGACCGAGGGTTCCCTGCGGCCTGACTCATAGGCACTAATCACGCTTTGCGCAACGTGCGCACGACGTGCAACCTCGGTTTGCGATAGACGGGCGCTGATACGTGCCTCTCGGAGGATCTTGCCGGTTGCACTGTGTTCGCGACTCTTCATACGAAAATAATAGTACTGATTGTCTATGGGCAGCGACATAAGATTGTAGAAATATGGTTCTTATTGTGTGACTCAAGGTCCACGAATCGTTGTTGGCGATATGACAGTAATTCAGGAGAGCGAACTGGCCACGAGGGTTCGGATTTCGCGGTGATGAATCGACCACGCGGACCAGGTTGACGTAGCCATGCCCTCCACGACGTCTTGACGTCCGCGTTCGTCACCGATGGCGTCTTTGACGTCTCGCACCGTGATGGGGTAGTAGTCGGGTCTTGGTTGGAGGAGTGGGTAATCGTGATGGGTCCAGTTGCCGATCATCGTTCGTCGTTGTTTACCCGACATATCAAATTCCAGGAAGGCACAAAGGCTCATGAGGTGCACGGTGACGGACTGCCGGTTTCGACGATCTGGATTCGTTGCGTGCTGGGCGGCGTAGGCGTCGACCAGATGTTGTGCGGTCGTGATCTCGTCGTCGCCAATCAGTGAATGCTTCCAATCTTGCAGTTCGCAGTACAGTTGCCAGCAACCGGGGCTGGCGTCCATGTACGCGTGGACCGGACCCGTCGTGTCGGGCGTCAGTGCTCCGCAACCAAGACAGATGACGTCGTTCACGTGCTCCCAGCTCCGACGCGAGAAACGCGCCCTCTCGTTCGATTCGAGATTACCGAGTGCGACTGTCGGTGATGTTGTCGAGAATCTCGAAGAAGCACCTGGTTTACCCTTCGTAGGGAAGAACCTTTGTGAAGCGCGAGGGCCTCCGATCACCACCACTATTCCAACTCGTGCCTGCGCTCCATCGTCAGAGAGCACGGATTTCGCGTTCAGCGGGAGGCCGAAGTGGTGTTTGACGCAACCAAAGGATTGCTATATAGTAGCAACTAGCAAGTTGCGATAATCAATTGAACTCAAGGAGAACTAATGAAGACCAGCACCGACTACCGCATCACCGTCCCGGTTCACGCTCCGGCCGACGCTGTGTTCGACGCCGTGACGTCAACCGAAGCACTCAGCTCATGGTGGAGTCCGGTAACGGGCTCGGGCCAGACGGGTGGCGAGCTGCGCTTTCCGATGGTGGCGGATCAGCCGCCACTGCTCGTCCGCGTCGAGGAAGCGACCCGCCCGACGATCGTTCGATGGACGGTGGTCGAGTGCACCTTCATGGAGGACTGGGTTGGCACTCAGCCGACGTTCACCATCACGCCTCTTGACGACAGCTCCTGCGAGGTCGACTTCGTGCACCTCGGTCTGAACGACAAGCTTGAGTGCAATGACATGTGCAGTCGAAGCTGGAACCACTTCGTCGGCATCAGTCTGCGCGAGTTGGCGGAGGGCGGCCCCGGCGCTCCCAACCGCAGCCCGCGCGACCTCGCGCGCCGCGCCGCGCAGGAGAACGGCTGAACACCGAATTCCTGGGGACTGCCTGGCAAGATTAGGGAGTCCCCGGACCGGTGACCTTGCTTCGCCTCATGAATCGTTAAAACTCTCCAGGAGGAAACTGTGGCGTTCCCTGACCGCATTGAACGAACTGTTCGACTGAACTGCGCGCAACGTGAGGTGTGGCAGGCGCTGACGACGTCCGACGGTCTGAGCTCCTGGTTCGGTGAGCGGGTGAGCATCGATCTGCGACCCGGTGGATCGGCGACGATGACCTTCAAGGGCGGCATGACGGTCGAGATGCGTGTCGAACGGGTCGAGGAGCCAACGGTCTTCTCGTATACGTGGCGCCTTCCCGACCTGCCCACGGATGACCCGCGCCGAACGTACGTCGAGTTCACCCTCGAGCCTGATGGTGACGGCACCGTTCTGCGCGTCGTCGAGACCGGCTTCGCGCAACTCCCCGTCGATACCCGGCGCGCGACGTACGACTCTCACAATGAGGGCTGGTCACGAGAGTTGGCGGAGCTGGCAGAGCACGTCGATGCCGCCTGACATCGAGGCCCTTGCCGAGCAAGTCTTCGTCGCGCTCGCTGACCCGACTCGTCGCGCCATCCTCGCCGCCCTGGCCTCAGATGGCCGGTCCACCGCCACCGATCTAGCAGCTCGGTTGCCGATCTCCCGTCAGGCCATCGCCAAGCACCTCACCCTCATGACCGAAGTCGGACTGGTCTCGCGCGAACCGGGCGAGCGTAGGCGTGTTCGGTACGAGTTGCGATCGGAACCCGTGTTACTCGCTCAGCAGTTTCTTGCCGCGCTCGCTCACGACTGGGATGACCGGCTTGGGGCTTTGCAGCACTATCTCGCCGCGCCATGACGGCGACGAAGACGAGGACTGCGGGGTAGGAACAGTCGCCATAGAGCTGTACCGCTCGTCCGTCCGCGCGGCTTAACTTGATCGACCGATGACGTCGATCAACTCATGCGCCGCCCACCATCGCACTGGTCGACCTGGCGTTCCCGAACGCAACTCGATGGGCGAAAGAATTCCGAATGACTGGAGGCGATGGAGCACCTGTCGGGCCGCTTCGTTCGTGATCCGGAAGCGCTCTTGTACTAGTTGCGCCGAAACGATCGGGTGCTCGGGCAACATCTCGAGCACTCCCCAAAACGTTGCTCCAACGCGCACGGCTCGACTCGTGCCCGTGGTGGCCGCACTCGCGCGCTGTCGCCAGTCGGCCGTCAGTCTTTCGACGTCGGCGATGAGTGAGGTCGCCGACGACGCGGATCGTTCGAGCGTCGTGGCAAACCATCGCACCCACTGCGTGAGTTCACCCATTCGATAGAGCGCTAAGCCCGAAAGGTAGCCGCCAGGATCTCGGGCGACGAAGACGCTGAACGGGGGAGGTACCAGCACGCCGAGTCGTCGGACAAGGAGCCAGCCGATCAGGACCCTACCGAGTCGACCGTTGCCGTCGCCAAAGGGGTGAATCGACTCGAATTGGGCGTGCAAGATTGCCGCTTGCGTGACGACGTCGGTCGTGTCGGCGTTGGCGAAGTCGATGAGGTCTTCCATGAGAGCTCCCACGAGTTCGTGGGGCGGAGCGACGTACGCGGCGTCGCGCGGCGTGCCTCCTCCCACCCACACCGGCCGATCGCGAAAGGCACCGATGAGCCCTTGGTCGAGTTGGTTCGTGGCGTGTTCCATGAGGCGGCGATGCCACTCGAGGAGAGACGCCACCGTGAGGGGCTCGCGTCGAGCGGAGTCGACGGCCGCTGACACGACGGCAAGGTTGTCGGCTACCCACGCGGACGGACCGGTCATCAAGGTCGTAATCTCCGCCGCGGCGATCTCTTCGAGCGGAGCGCGGATCTGCTCGAACGCAGAACTCGCGACGCCCTCGAAACGAAGGAGGAGTCGTGCGATCGGTTCGAAGGACGGCGGAAGGTGGTCGTTCGAGCGCTCGATCGCGGCGACCGCCCGCTCCGTGGCCCGCACGACCGCTTCGGGCAGTTGGAGCTCGAGGTCTCGAATCGCCGGGGGCACCGAGGCCAGCACCGGGTACCCTTGCCAATCGATCGTGACGTCGCCGATCATCTCGCTCCTTGGAAAATGAAGGTAGTATTCCATGGTTAAATCTGTATTACTTGGAATACTACCGAGTATTCGGGTCGGACGCGCCGCCCGTTAGGGTTCGCCGCACCCACTCATCGGGCCACCTCACCGGCCGTTTCGACCGTCAGCGGTACCACGAGTGCCAATCTGGTGTCAGGGAACTCCTCAGCCGTGGATGGTGACGGCGTAGCCGTCGGGGTCGGCAAAGGTGAACGTCCGACCGAACGGTCCGTCGAAGGGTTCGACCAGGATCGACACACCGGCACCGACCATGCCGTCGTGCAGGTGCTGGGGGTCGTCCGCCTTCAGCCAGAGGGCGACACCTGATCCGAGTTGGCCCACCGCGTCGAGATCGATGAGTGGTTCTCGCACAGCGAACGCGATGGGCTCGGTGGCGAAGACCACGGCGTGCGGGGGGCTCACTGGTGCACGGGTGAGGCCAAGGTGCTCGGTGTAGAAGGTCGCCGAGGCCTCCAGGTCACGAACCTGCAGAGAAATAAAGTCAGGGCCAAGTGCAGTCATTGTGATCTCCTTGATTCGTTTCGAAGGCACCCAATCTCAGGTACACTGATACTATATCAGTCTAACTGAGAATGGAGTAACAGTGAACGAAACGACGTCGCGGGTGGGCTACCTGATAAAGAGGACCCAGATGGTCCTGCACAACGCGATGTCTGAGGCACTCGCACCTCAGAGCCTCACGGTCACCGAGTTCGCCGTCCTCACCGCACTCCAAGAGGAGCCCGGGCTCTCGAACGCCGATCTCGCTCGTCGAACGTTCGTCACGCCACAAAGTATGCACGCGGTGTTCAAAGAACTTGAGAGTCGCGGACTCCTGGTGCGACACGCGCGTCCGGAGCATCGTCGCGTCCTTCGGGCCGAACTTACGGAGAGTGGTCGTGCCACTTTGGAAAAGGCGGCAGACGCAGTGAACGCGGTGGAAGAACGAATGCTCGGCTCGCTCCCCGATCGTGCGCGATTGAGACTTGCAAGGGCACTTTCGTCCTGTGTCGACGCTTTGATTTAGGCCCGGACAACGTTCTTCAGCAGGGAACCTCGACGGGTAGACCGTACGCGGTTCGTGGAAGCCGCACGCAGTTGTTCACCGTGAACTTCGTGTCGAGACCCATCTCCACCAACGTGGTGAACGCCACCTTTCCCCCTTGGCCGGCCCGGAACGTGGGCTCGTGACGCAGCGTGACGCCGTAGATCTTCGCGGCGGCCACGACGTCGGCTCCCGACACTGCTTTCCCATTCGCCGCGGCAGCAGCGATGGCTCGGTTACTCGCGGCCAACGCTCCCGCTCGACTATTCCAGAGACCCTGAGCTTGGTGCGGACACGAGATGATCGTTGCCACGCCGCCGACCGTGTCGGGGAAAGTGAGGCAGATATTGGCGAAGGACTTTGGTTCGAAGAGCAGGACGAGCCGCGTGTATCCGTACACGTCGCCGATGTTGATCAACACTTGAAGGCCCGACGTGTTCACCGTGTTGATACTCGCGGCGTTGGCGACGTCAGCTGACGTGACGACGTGCGCTGGGCGGTCGTGGGTCGCCGTCGCGACGGCGTAGCGCGCGACGCTCAGGGCCGTTGATGAAGCGGACGCGCCCACCGGGCTGGCAGTGCCAAGGAGAAACACGAGGGCTGCGCCGGGAGTGACGACGCTCACGACACGTTGTAGTCGAGTCATCCGTCGTTGCGGTTTCATCGGGTCTCCTCAGTGCGTCGTTCCACCATCCTCCTTCACGACGGCACACGGCGCGACTGTCGTCCAACCGATCTTGATCGCTCAGGAAGAAAAAACGGTCGGCGACCAAGACGAGAGGTCGTTGGTACCATCGTCACCATGAAGTTCACGGTCGAAATGAGCCACGACACGCCGTGGTGCGTCGCGACGTTCCCCGTCGCTCGCGCGGTGAGTCAAGGAGAGACGTGCACGACGCGGCGCTGACGAGTACCGTGACGAGCCGAGCCGGTGGCGAGATCTACGTCGCCGTGCGCGGCAGTGGTCCTCCTCTCGTCTGGGTCGCTGGCCTCGGTGACGACCACACGAGCTTCGACGCGCAAGTCGACAACTTCGTGGAGCAGTACACGTGCGTCGTCTTCGACAACCGGGGAACAGGTCAGAGCACGACCCTGGCGGGTCCGTACACGATGAAGAACTACGCGGACGACGCCCACGACGTCGTTGCAGCGCTCGGACTGGGCGCCGTTCGCGCGGTGGGCTCTTCGATGGGTGGTGCAATTTGTGAGGCCTGGACGCTCCACTACCCCGACGACGTGGCGCTCCTCGTACTGTCGAACAGTTGGGCCGAGCAGGATCCGCTCCTCGACCTGCTGTTCGGGCACTGGATGGCCCTCGCCATGGACGGCGCCAACGACCGACTCGCCGAGAGCCTGCTGATGGGTTGCTTCAGCGGTGAGTACTTCAAGCACCACCCGGAGATCATCGCTGAGTTTCTCGCCGCGCCGCTTCCCGACATGGACGGACTCAAGGCCGCGATCGCGGCGTGCCACGGCCACGACCTTTTGGACAGACTCGCCGAGATCAACATTCCAACGCTCGTCATCAGCGCCAGCCGTGACGCGGTGGTGCGCCCAGAGATGTCCGTTCGCATGGCCGATCGAATCCCGAAGTCGCACCTCGTGGAGATCGACTCCGGTCACATGATCATGTGGGAACGGCCGGACTTGTTCGCTGCAGCGATCAAGGCCTTCCTCAACGAGTACTCCACCGCCGCGCCAAGCGCCCTGTAATGATTAAAGGAGATATTGCATGTCATTAGTGCGTGTTCACAACTTTGGCATTTCGCTCGACGGCTACGGTACCGGAGAAGGGCAGACCTTGGAGGCGCCCTTCGGTCACGCCGGAAGTAAGTTGCTCGACCGATTCATGAAGACTCGTACGTTCCAAGCGATGCAGGGCGGGCCAGGCGGGAGTTTCGGCGTCGATGAGGCCTTCGCCAGTACTTGGGGAACGGGCATCGGGGCCGAGATCATGGGTCGCAACAAGTTCGGACCCCAGCGTGGGCCCTGGGCCGACGAGGACTGGAGGGGCTGGTGGGGCGACAATCCCCCCTTTCACACACCGGTCTTCGTTTTGACCCACCATCTGCGTCCGACGATCGAGATGGAAGGTGGGACGACGTTCTATTTCATCGACGCCACGCCCGTCGAAGCGTTGAAGATCGCCCAGGAGGCAGCTGGTGACCTCGACGTGCGTATCGGCGGCGGACCCTCGACGGTCCGTCAGTTCCTCGCCGCGGACTTGATCGACCATCTGCACCTCATGGTGTCTCCGATAGTTCTCGGGCGCGGTGAGCGACTTTGGGACGGGCTCGAAGGACTCGAAGACCGCTTTGACGTTGAGGCGGTCAGCACGCCGAGCGGCGTGACGCACTACACGTTTACTCGCCGATAGAACCCGGTCAGACCGAGAACCTTGGCGGGTGCAGGGACCGGCTCGCTACTCCTCTTCTTTCCAATGCTGACGACCGAACAGGCGTCCGAATCGAGCGGTGAGCGAAGGCCCTTCGTCGCGCGCGGTGTCGGGGTGCAGGACGAGGGTGCCTTCCGGCGCCGGAAGGGACGCCGCTTGCTCGTCGGTCAACGCGCAACGAACCGTGGTCGTGGTCATGGCCGTGATCTGATCTCGGTCGACGAAGCGAAGTCCGTCCTTCGTCTTTATGGCGATGCCGTCGAAAATGTCCAGTTCCGGAATCTGCAAGACGTGCTCCACGGTGCCGAACTGAGTATCCGTGGAGCTGAGTACGGCCGCGCCAACGGGTAGCGCCATATACGAAATCGGTTGTTCATCGTCCACGTGCGTCTCCTCTCACTTCGTCCGACTCTATCTTTGGCGCCGATCGCGAGGGCGGTCGGCGCACCCGCTGGCGGATCGTGCAGACGTTTCCCCGGGAACTTATAGTTCGCCTAGTTTGCGAACGTGATGACCGTACCGTCATCGCATGCCCCGAGAAAGAGGACCTGCCGATGCGAATAGTGGTGTACGAATTCATGAGTCTCGACGGGGTCGCGCAAGCACCGGGCGGTGCCGATGAGGACACCGAGGGCGGTTTCACGCAGGGTGGCTGGTCGATGCCGTACTTCGACCCCGAGGTGATGGGGGCAGCGATCAGCGAGGGGATGAACGTCGCGGAGGGATTGCTGTTCGGGCGGCGCACGTGGCAGGTGATGGCGGCCGCGTGGCCCGAGCGAGCCGGTGATCCCTACGCCGACCAGATGAACGCACTCAAGAAGTACGTCGCGTCTCGCACGCTCACGCCGAACGACCTGACGTGGAACAACTCGACGTTGCTCTCCAAGGAGAACGTCCTCGCCGACGTCGCAGCGCTGCGCAGCCGCGACGGAGGGGACTTGGTGGTCTGGGGCAGTCTCAGTCTCGTGAGGACCCTGCTCTCGCACGGCTTGGTTGATGAACTCAACGTGTTCATCGAGCCGGTCTTACTGGGCGGCGGAAAACGGTTCTTCCCGCAGGATGGCACCGCGTGGCCGATGAAACTGGTGCGGTGCGAGACTGCCGCCACCGGCGTACTGGTGTGCACGTACGAGCCAGCGCGCTAACTGGTCGAAAAGAGTCTGGCGCGAGGAGTTCTCGCGCGGTGAGCGTCGGGTTGTGGATTCTGAGCGCCAACGACTTCCGGGTGTTAGACATTGCGATGTGACTGATCACGAACCCGACGTCGGCGACGAACCCTCCGAGGACGCGGAGCGAAGAACCGGTGATCGTCGGGGTAATGACGATCGGCGCAAACACGATTCGGGGCCACCGGACGGCGTGGAGAAACGCAAACGCGAACG
>DASZHK010000082.1:0-14212 GCA_035937905.1 Acidimicrobiales bacterium | reverse complement strand
GACGTACGCCGGAACGCCCGCCAGACGCGACGTGGCGAGTTGTTCGGGCACGGCGATCGCGAGCAGGGTCACCCCGGCGAGTAGCTGTCCAGGAACGCTCGCGCGCGTGACACCCTTGAACGTGTCGCGAAGTCCCTTACTGGCCTCGCGGAGCCCAATGGGTGTTCGCGCGCTGGTGCTCGTCGACTCCGCAGGCGTCATCACCACACCCTACGGCGGGGGTACGCGGCGACTAGTTGGTCGCGACGACCTTGAATCCTTCGGCGAGCTTGCCCTTCTTCATGCCGGCACGCTTCGCGGTCATTCTCGACCACGACTTCAACATCTTCTTCAGACCCTTGCGATGGCCAACTTGACTGACGTGCTTGCTCAGCGCGGCGTACTTCTGGTTGAACGTCTTCGTGATGTCGACGACCATGGTCGGATCGACGCCGCCCAGCCAGACTTCGTCGACGGTGTAGGGCTTGAAGCCCTCGCGAACGAGTTCGGGAAACGCGTGAGGGTTTCGCGCGTCGGGGTACACGGCGCGCAGCGTGGCCTCACCGGTCGCCATGTGGTCGGGGTGACTCGAGAAGATGCGTTCGTAGTTGCGTTCCGGGCTCTGGGTGATGACGAGGTTCGGGCGATGCGTACGGATGACGCGCGCGATCTCGCGGCGAAGGGCCATCGTCGTCTCGACGCGACCGTCGGGCCAGTGCAAGAACGTGAGGTTCGTGACACCGACCTCTTTGGCGGCTTCGGTCTGCTCGGCCTCACGGATGGCGATGCGGTCCTCGCGGGTGTCGGAAGAGTCGTCGCCTCCCGCGTCACCGGACGTCACGAGACAGTACGCCACGTCGACGCCCCGATTCGTCAAGTACGCCACCGTCCCGGCGGTACCGAAGTCCACGTCGTCGGGGTGCGCCACGACCACGAGTGCGCGCTTTATTGATTTATCGTATGAATAGACGGGTAACCGCTTTTTGCCCATACGACAGAGTCTTTCATCGTTGCGATCACATTTCGGACACCCTACGGGCGAAAATCGCCCGAGTCGAAAGAGCGCAGCCGATCAGGCAGGAGAATCTGGGCTGGTGGGATCCCAGTTGGCGAGGTCTTTCAAGTGGGGGTCGTTCGAGAAAATTTCGACGATCGGACGCTTCAGATTCAGGCGGCGCATGATCACTTCCGCGTCGATCGCTTGATTCCAGAGCAGGAGCGACACCACGACGCCCGTCGAGCCCGCGCGCGCGGTGCGGCCCGAGCGGTGCAGGTACGCCTTTTGATCTTCCGGCGGGTCGAAGTGCATTACGCAGTCGACGCCGTCGATGTGAAGGCCGCGTGCGGCGACGTCAGTCGCGACGAGCACGGGCAACTTCTCGGCTTGGAAATCCGCCAACGCCTTCTCACGTTGACTCTGGCGAAGGTCGCCGTGGATCGCCGCGGCGTTCACGCCCTCTTTTTGCAGTTGCTCCACGAGTCGGTCGGCGCCGCGCTTGGTGCGACAGAAGATGATCGTCTTGTCGAAGGACTTACAGATCGTGGCGGCCACCTTGACGCGGTCCATCTGGTGGACCTGCAAGAAGTGGTGCACCATGCGTGAGACGGTCTGGGTGTCACTCATGACCTCGTGAAACACGGGATCGGTGAGGTAGCGCTTCACGAGTCGATCGATGGCGCCGTCGAGCGTGGCGGAGAAGAGCAGCGTCTGGTGGGGACGCGTCGCGATACGGCGAAGTACCCACTCCACTTGGGGCATGAAGCCCATGTCGGCCATGCGGTCGGCTTCGTCGAGGACGAGCACGTCGAGGTTCTCCACGTTCACTTCACCGCGGTCACCGAGGTCGATGAGCCGTCCGGGCGTCGCGATGATGACGTCACAGCCCTTGCGTAGTGCCTTGATCTGGCGTTCGATATCCGCACCGCCGTAGACGGCCGCGACGTGCAGACCGAGCGCTGCGCCGAGTGGGCGAAGGACTTCGTAGACCTGGACCGCGAGCTCGCGCGTGGGCAACAGCACCAGGCCGCGTGGTCTCGCCGGTTGACCGGTCTCGACGCCCAGCGTCGCGTCGGCCGAGAGGCGTTGCAGCATCGGCAGTCCGAAGCCCAGGGTCTTACCCGAGCCGGTCTTCGCCTTGCCGCAGACGTCTCGGCCCGCGAGCGCGTCCGAGATGGTCATGGCCTGAATGGGGAAGGCCGTAGTGATGCCCTGGGCGGTCAAGACCGCCACGAGTTCGGGCGATACTTTCAGCTCTTCGAAGGTCTTGTTGGTTGCGTAGGAGTCCTCGCCACGGGTGGCGGTCTCCACAGTTTCACTACTCACGTGAATCACGGGTCGTTTCTCGGCTGGACCCGTAACCGGCGTACGTAAGAAGTGGGCCCGAGCTCTTTCTTCGAGCTCCCCTCTAGTCTACGTGAGAGATCAGCTCGTCAATCGATAGGAGAACCGTGGCGCGACTCGAGGTAGGCACCAAAGCACCGGGCTTCACGTTGAGGGACGAGCACGG
This sequence comes from Acidimicrobiales bacterium, assembly GCA_035937905.1. GTDB lineage: Bacteria > Actinomycetota > Acidimicrobiia > Acidimicrobiales > RAAP-2 > RAAP-2. Next base: position 11,726 of record DASZHK010000082.1, on the reverse strand, counting down.
CGAGAAGGTCTCGCTGAAGGACTACCTCGGTAATCGAATCGTCCTCTACTTCTACCCCGCCGACGATACGCCCGGGTGCACCAAAGAGGCCTGTCAGTTCAACGACGAGTTCGCGGCCTTCACGACGTTGGGCGTGCTCGTCTTTGGCGTCTCACCCGACGGCGCCGAGAAGCACGTCGCGTTCAAGAAGAAGTACGGACTCAACTTCTCACTACTGAGCGATCCCGACAAGACCACGATGGCCAAGTACGGGGCCTACGGCGAGAAGATGAACTACGGCAAGAAGATCATGGGCGTCATCCGTTCGACCTTCGTCATCGGACCGACCGGCGTCATCGAACACGCGTTCTACGGTGTTCGCGCGGACGGCCACGCCGCGAGAGTCCTGGCGACGTTGTCGAACTAGCTGGCGTTGGCGCGACGCATCGAGCGCACGCGCAGCGCGATAGCGACGACGATCAGAACGACGACGACCGCGATGGTGGGCGTCTGGGCGGCGTGGAAGTCCTTCGAAACCCGGTGCCAGTTCTTGCCCGCGGCGTAACCAAGTGCACTCAAGAGGGCAACCCAGATGGCAGAGCCGATGGCTGTAAGAACGACGAAGGGGCCGCGCTTCATCTCCGCGATCCCGGCGGGCACGGAGATGACACTCCGCACCACCGGCAGCACTCGACCGATCAGGACCGTTGCCGCGCCGTACTTGGCGAACCAGCGCTCTGACGTGTCAAGGTCCTTGTGACTGAGAAGGATCCATTTACCCCATCGGTCGACGACGGTGCGCCCAGCACTTCGACCAACTTCGTAGGCGATCTGAGAACCAATGACCGAACCCACCGTACCGATGAGGATGACGGCCCAAAGTGAGAACTGCGCGTGGCTTGTGAACGCCGTCGTGCAGAGCGCGCCCGCGAAGGCGAACGTGACTTCCGAAGGAATCGGCACGCAGGCCGACTCCGCGATCGCTAAGAGGAGGAGCGCCCAGTAGCCGTAGTTTTGTACGAAGGATTGCATCGCTCTATTCTTATCGACTTTGGCTCGTGGCTACGACAACGCTATTGCTGGTGGGTCGAGCACCAGTAGGTCGTCCTGCCCCCAATGGTCGCCAGCACCATCGTTCCGCCGTCATTTGGACAGAGCCCGCCAGGAAATCTCGCGTCCATGTGGTCACCGAGATGCGAACCACCCCGGCGTTGCAGCAACTTCATCGTGTGGCGAAAGGCCTTGAAGAGACGCTCACGTTCGTCGGCGCTGAGGGTGCCCGACGGCGTCCGTGGATCGATGCCCGCGCGAAACAACATCTCGTCACCGAGGAGATTGCCAACGCCCGCCACACGCGATTGATCGAGCAAGCGTGCCTTGATCGCCGGTCCCTCGCCACGATCGACGCGAAGGAGTTGATCGAACTGTTTTCTCGTCAGCGTCAAGGCGTCGGGACCAAGTTCGCCGAGGTCCGGATTGACCTCGAAGCGAGCCATTCGTCGAGGATCGTGCACGAGCAGTTTTCTACCGTCGTCGAACTCGAGTCCTCCACGCAGCCACTTCGACTGAAACAGGTGAGGACCATAAAACAGTCCCTCGATGCCCGCTTCGCCGTCGAGCAGAAGCACGCCGGTCATGCCGAAACGCACGCCGAGCGTGGGGCCGTTCGTCTCGAGGAGCAACAACTTACCCCTGCGAGACGTCCCAGTGATCGTCAGACCCTTTACTGTGCGAGCCCACGACGCCGGTGAGTGAAGTTTTTTCGCGAGGTAGGCGTCGGCCCAACCGCGAGTGATGGTCGAACCCACGACACGATCCGCGAGTTGGCGATAGGACTCCACTTCAAGTATCTCGGGCACGTGTCGAAGCGTACCGGCGGTCGTCGTTTCAACCGCTCAAACTAAGGTTGCTCTGTGGCCGTCGACAAACCGCAGTGGCGTGAACTCTTTCAAGAAGTCGTGACGTCGGGACTGTGCACGGGATGTGCCGCCTGCGTGATCGCCTGTCCTCACCCCGTGCTCGAGTACGAAACCGACAACGGCGTCTACAAGCCCTTCCACCTCGATCTGGACGGTGGACCCGACGACTGCACGCACGGACAGAAGGGCTGCACCATGTGCACGAGGGCCTGTCCACGCTTTCGCAACTGGGAGAGCGAGATCGACACCCAGCGCTTCGCCCGCGAACGCACCGACGAGGAAGTCTGGGGCGTCGGTGACGTCCTGCTCGCGCGCGCAACCGATGAATCGCTCGTGGAGAACGGTCAAGACGGTGGCTTCGTCTCGGCACTGTTGATCTACGCCTTGGAAAATGACGTCGTGGACGCGGCGCTCGTCAGTGGACTCGAAGGCGACGGGTCAACCTGGCGCGCGCAACCCATGGTCGCGCGCACGAGAGAGGACGTCCTCGCGACGTCGAAATCGCGCTACACCTACAGCGCCAACCTCCTCGCGTACGAAGAGGCCGTCGAGGGTGGTGCCGAGCGCATCGCGCTGGTGGGCATGGGTTGCATGGCCTCCGCGCCGGGTGCGATGCAGGCGCGTAAGGCCGGGAAGGTCGCGCGACGACTGAGTCTCACCATCGGACTGCTCTGCTCCAAGACGTTCGACGACTCCATCTTCGAAGAGCTCTTCGAATCCAAGTACGACATCAAACGCGCTGACATCACGAAGATGAACATCAAAGGCGTCTTCCAGCTCTGGACCAAGGACGGCGGCTACTACGAGGTCCCGTTGAAAGAGGCGCACGCCTACACCCGCGAGGGCTGCACGCACTGCCCCGACTTCGCCGCCGAGCACGCCGACCTCTCAACGGGTGGTATCGGTGCCTTCGGCGACTGGACGCTCGTCATCGTGCGCACCGATCTCGGCCGCGAACTCTTGAGCACCATGAAGGAACGGGGGCTCATCGAGACGCGCCCCGGTGACGACGATCCCGGCGCGGTCGCTCTGTTGCACAAGCTCGCGAGGGTGTCGCGCAAACGGTGGCCCGAATCCGCGGTCCCCGGACCGCGTCGCCTACCCGTCACCGCGGGCTAGGCGTTGTCCGTGACCACTCGTCCAACCTTCACGACCATCCTCCTCGTGCGTCACGGCACGACGGCGACGACCGGCTCGATCCTCCCGGGCCGCGCGCCGGGACTTCATCTTTCCGTCATGGGCCAAGCCCAGGCCAGCGACCTCGCCGAGCGGATCAAGGAGTTGTCTCGTAAGCCCACGGCGATCTTCACGTCGCCACTGGAACGCGCGAAAGAGACGGCACTTCCGATCGCGAAGGCCCTTCGTCTTCGACCATTTGTCGACCGCGGACTCCTCGAGTGCGACTTCGGCACCTGGACGGGCAAGAAGCTCGCCACGCTGAGCCGCCGCGTTGAATGGCGCGCCGTGCAGAACGCGCCGAGCACCTTTCGCTTCCCCGAAGGGGAGTCCTTCAGCGAGATGCAACAGCGGATGTGGTCAACGCTGGAGCGACTCGCGAAGCGTCACCGCAATCGCACCATCGTCGTCGTGTCGCACGCTGATCCCATCAAAGCGGCCGTCACTTACGCCCAAGGGGTCCCCCTCGACCTCTTTCAACGCACGGTGATCTCGCCGTGCTCGCTCAGCGCCATCACCTTCACCGACTCGACGCCAATCGTGCTCTGCGTCAACAACACTGGATCGCTCAAAGGACTCGGCCCCTCATGAACTACGTCTTCAACGAACCCGACAAGATCATGGTGGGTGTCCGTGGCGACGTGGGCAATCGTCTCTTCCTCTTTCAGGTCCGCGAAGGTCGACGCCTCGCGATCATCAAGTGCGAGAAGATCCAGCTCGCTGCCCTCGCCGAGTGGATCAGCCAAGTCGTGGGCGAACTCGGTCGTCCCGGACACCTACCCGACGACTTCACCCTCGAACCCGAGTACGAGGCGGACTTCGTCGCCGGAGACATCGCGGTCTCACTCGACGAGGAGGCCCAAGCCATCGACGTCACGATGGAGTCCATTGAAGAGGACTCGTCACTCAGCGTGCGCCTCACGCGCGAATGGGCGGCCGGACTCGCCATCGCGATCGTGCGACTCGTCGAAGCCGGTCGACCACTCTGTCCACTCTGTGGTGGACCCCTCGACCCCAAGGGCCACGACTGTCCGCGCACGAACGGGCACCGCCCTCCGATCAGGTAGCCGGCATGAACCGCGACGAACAACGCGCGCTCTTGCGTGATGGCGAGATCGAGGTCCAGGGACGTGTCGCCGGATCGTCGAATCAAGCGCTGTTGGTCTCCGTGACCTTGGACGGCGTGAGTGCGCTCGCCTGTTACAAGTCCGAAGCCGGCGAGCGGCCACTGTGGGACTTTCCCGACGGACTCTGGCGACGTGAAGTCGCCGCCTACGAACTCGACGTCCAACTCGGCACCGACCTCGTGCCGACGACCGTTGGTCGCGACGACGCGCCCTTTGGACCGGGGTCCTTCCAGTGGTGGGTGGAGGACAACCTCGAAGACCACTACTTCACCCTTCGCGAACGGCCCGAGTTCCGCGACTGGTTCGCGCGCCTCGCGGCCTTCGACGTCATCGCGAACAACGCCGATCGCAAGGCGGGCCACGTCCTCTTCGACGAGACGCGCCTCTGGGCGATCGACAACGGACTCTGTTTTCACGAAGAGGACAAACTGCGCACGGTCATCTGGGAGTACGCCGGGCTCGCGGTGGAAGAACATCTCCTCGAGCGCGTGCACCGTTTCGCCAACGGCGAGACGGGTGACGTGGCGAACTGGCTCAATCCGAGCGAACTCGCGCTCGCGCAACTTCGCGCGCACGGACTCTTCGAGAACGCTCTCTACCCCGAACCCGACGAGACCTCGGACTGGCCGCCGTACCCCTGGCCGTTGATCTAACTCGCTGTCGCGAGTTCGCCTTCGTAGACGGGCGTGCCCGACTCGAGCATGAAGAGCGTGAGAACCGCGCCGACGGCGAAGAAGCCAGCCGACCACCAAAAGGCCACCGAGAAGCCGTGCAGGATCGCGCTCTGGTGCGCCGCGGACGCGGGACCCGTGGCGTTGGCCTGCGCGCGCGTCGCGACCGTCACGGCGATGGTGTTGAGCAACGCCGTCCCGATCGAGCCACCGATCTGTTGGATGGTGTTCACCATCGCCGACGCGGCACCTACGTCGCGACGCTCGATGCCCGCCGTCGCGCTCGCGATGGCCGGCGCGAAGATGAGTCCAAGGCCGAGGCCCAACACGACCAGCCCCGGCAACACGTGACCCCAGTAGTCGGAGTACGGCGTCAAGCGCGTGAAGAGCACCATGCCCATCGCCGAGAGCACCATGCCGGTTGGCACGAGGGGTCTCGGGCCTACTTTCGAGAGCAGTCGCGCGCTCGCGAACGCTGCCGACATCGAGATCGCTATCACGATGGGCATGAAGGCGACGCCCGCACGCAGAGGCGAGAAGCCGAGCGTGTCCTCGAGGTAGTACGCGAGGAGGAGGAAGACCGCGAAGAGTCCCATGCTCGTGAGCAAGAGCGCGACGAGCGAACCCGCTCGCGTGCGGTCCGCCAGGATGCGAAGTGGCAAGAGAGGGTCCTTCGAGCGCTGTTGCCAGAGTACGAAGAGGATGAGCAGCGTCACGCCCGCCACGAGCGAGCCCCAGGTGAAGAGACTCGCCCAACTCGAGGTCACGGCGTGACTGAAACCGAAGACGACGAAAAACAGTCCGCCGCTCGCGAGGACCGTGCCGAGCCCGTCGAGTCGCGCGCGATGTTCGCTGCGCCCGCCTTCGACGAAGATCGCGACGCCCACCAACGCGATCGCGGCGAAGAAGAGGTTGATGAACAGGCACCACCGCCACGACGCCCACTGGGTAAGTCCGCCACCGAGCAGGAGTCCGACGGCGGCGCCCGACCCCCCGATGACGCCGTACATCGCGAAGGCCTTGGCGCGCTCCTTGGGTTCACTGAAGGTCACACTCAGCGTCGCGAGCGCGGCTGGCGCGAGCAACGCCCCGAAGACGCCCTGGACGGCGCGCGCGACGACCAACATCGTGAAACTGTGCGCGAGACCGCCGGCCGCCGACGCCAGCGCGAAGCCGGTGAGTCCCACGTAGAGCGCGTTGCGCCGTCCCCAGAGGTCGCTGAGACGTCCGCCGAGCATCAAGAGCGAACCGAAGGCCAGCGCGTAGGCCGTGATGATCCACTGACGGTTGCCCGAAGAGAAGTGCAGGTCCGTTTGCGCCCGCGGGAGCGCGATGTTGATCACCGTCGCGTCCAACAGCACCATCAACTGCGCGAGGCTGAGTACCGACATGGTCCACCAGCGCCGCGCGTACGCGTTCTGGCGGCTACCACTCATAGAACCGCGACGTCCGTCGTGCTCGGTGCCAATCGATGATCGCCGCGCGTTAGTGGCGTTGGTCTCACGAACCGAGTCGAGTTAACTTCGCGCTTTCAGCGCGTCGATGAGGGCGGGCAGGACCTTGTGCACGTCGCCCACGATGCCGAGGTCGGCGATCTGAAAGATGGGGGCGTCGGCGTCCTTGTTGATGGCCACGATGTTCTTCGAGCCCTTCATACCAACCATGTGTTGGGTCGCTCCCGAGATGCCACAGGCGAGGTAGACGAGCGGCTTCACGGTCTTTCCCGTTTGGCCGACCTGGTGCGAGTACGGTACCCATCCGGCGTCGACGATGGCGCGACTGGCGCCCGCGGCGCCGTTCAGAAGTTTCGCGACCTCTTCGATCATGACGTAGGCGCTCGCCTCTCCGAGGCCCCGTCCACCAGAGACGACGACCGCGGCCTCTTCGAGTTTGGGACCGGTGCGCTCTTCGACGTGTGACGTCGCGATTACCGCACTCCCGGTAGCCCCCGAGTCGCCGGCGGGTGCCGCGACGACCGTGGCGGCCGCTCCACCCGAAGGCTCGGCGACGAACGACTTCGCGCGCACGACCACGATGCCAGGTCCGGCTCCGGTGAACTTCGCCTTCACGTTCAACGACCCGCCGAAGACGGGGTGCTCGGTGACGAGTCCTGCGTCGTCAGTGAGACCCGTGACGTTGGTCAACACGGGACGATCGAGTCGCGCCGAGAGTCGTCCCGCGACGTCGCGCCCGTCGTAACTGGTGGGGATGAGCAACGCGTCGGGCGCGCCGCTCGCGCTGAGCGCCTCGATCGCGGCCGCAACCGGCACGCCCGGCAGTGCGCCCGCGAGGTCACCGACGTCGTAGAGGGTGCTCGCGCCGTACTCACCGGCGAGGGCGCCGAGTTGGCCACCTTCACCCCAGGTGATCGCGGCGACGTTGGTGGCGAGTGAGCGCGCGTGCGTCAAGAGTTCGAGCGACGTCGTCGTGAACGAGCCGTTGGAGGGTTCGGCGAGTACCCAGATGGTCGACAGTGTCATCAGCTTCTCCTAGAGAACTTTGATTGATTCGAGGAACGCGACGACCTTTTGGGCGCCGTCACCTTCGTCCACGTACTTCTCGCCCGCTTGACGAGTCTCGGCCGCTTCGACGGCGACGATGGTCTCGCGCGCGCCGTCGGCGCCCACCTGACCATCGAGACCGAGGTCGCTCACCGAGAGCACCTCGAGGGGCTTGGACTTCGCCGCCATAATCCCCTTGAAGGAGGCGTAGCGGGGCTCGACGACACCGGCCGTCACGGTGACGAGGGCGGGCAAGGGAGCAGTCACCTCGTCGTAGCCGGCCTCCGTCTGGCGACTGACCTTGAGCGTGGATCCGTCGATGCTCACCGCTTTGGCGAAAGTGATCGAGGGAAGACCGAGCAGCTGCGCAAGTTGAACGGGCGTCGTGCCCGTGTACCCGTCGGACGACTCGGTCGCGGCCAACACCAGGTCGAACGATTCACGCGCGATCACCGAGGCGAGCACCTTGGCCGTCGACAGCGCGTCACTGCCACGAAGCGCGTCGTCGCTCACGATGACGGCCTTGGTGGCACCCATGGCGAGCGCGTTGCGAAGTCCCGCGACGTCGCCGCCCGAACCCATCGAGACGACGGTCACTTCACCGCCGCCCGCCTTGTCGACGAGTTGGAGGGCCATTTCGACGCCGTACGTATCGGCTTCGTCAAGGATGAGTTTGCCCGAACGGTTCAGATTGTTCGACGCGTCGAACGACTGAGGTGCCGCGGGGTCGGGTATCTGCTTCACACAGACGACGATGTTCATGGCCAATAATCTAGGCCATCACCCACAATCGCCGATCAGGACGTCGAGGACGCGAGGAGTTCCATGGCGAGGGCGGGCTGGTCGGTGATAACACTCGACACGCCAAACGCTGACACACCCGTGATCTCCTCGGGGGTGTTGACAGTCCACGCGTTAATCGCCAGTCCCATCTCGGTCGCCACGTCAACGGACTCCTTCGTCACGAGCGTGAAGTACGGGTTCACTGCGTTGAGTCCCAGCACGTGCGCCCGCGTCAGGGCGTCCGGCAGTAGGACGTCCCAGACCAACCACGCCACACGCACTTCGAGGTCGTAGCTGCGGGCTTGCGCGCAGGTCGTGAGATCGAAGCACGAAAGGATGATGGACTGCTCCAGGTCGGCGTCATGGAGGTAATCCAAGACCTCGTAAACGAACGAGCCCGTGTCGTCGTAGGTGGGCTCCTTTGGGCTCCTCGAGTTCTTGATCTCCACGTTGACCGTGGTGCCCCTGAGGACCTCCATGGCCTCATCAAGCGTCGGCACGTAGGAGGGCAGGTCTCCAGCTTGCCTGTGGCCAAGGGCGACCCCGTCGATCAGTGGGTCGTGGTGGACCACGAGGACACCGTCGGCGGTTCGTCGCACGTCGAGCTCGACACCGTCGACGCCGAGGCGAATCGCCTCACGAAAGGCCTCCAGCGTGTTCTCTCGCTCGCTGAGGTGCGCCCCTCGATGGGCGAAGACCTGGGTCACGCTAGGAGTCTCCCACTTGATCAGGTACTACCAGGGGGTGAAACCGGTAAATACCCTAGATTGCCCTTGTTTTTGAAGGCCGCTTTCAGTAGAATTTTCCTTCTGCGCACGCGTTCTTTCGATCGAACGCTGCGTCCCCCCAAAGTCAAAGGATTTGTCATGTCGTTGATCTGGAATCGTACCCACGCGTGGGACGACACCGAATGGCGTTCAGTCGCCGCGTGCCGAGACACCGAACCAGAACTGTTTTTCCCCGTTGGTACGACCGGTATGGCGACCGACCAGATTGAGTCCGCCAAGCGCGTCTGCGACCACTGCGACGCCCAGAAGGCCTGTCTCGAGTTTGCTCTAGCGACGAATCAGGAGTCGGGCGTGTGGGGTGGCACGACCGAGGACGAGCGTCGCAAGCTTCGAAAGCAGTGGCTCGCCGCTCGTCGTCGCGCTTCATCCGCCAACTAGGGGCGCGCGTTTAGCGGAACCACGACGCGCACGAACGTACCGCCGCCGTCCACGGCCCCCACGGTGCGCATCTCGATCTCGCCGTACAGTTGCGCGCGTACGAGGTCGCGCACGATCGAAAGACCAAGACTCGTGGGCACGTCAAGCGAGAAGTCGTCGCGAAGTCCACGCCCGTTGTCGCGGATCTCGGCGACCGCGTTCCCGTCCTCTTGGTACAAGTTGAGCGTCACGACACCCACGTGTTCGTTGTCCGCACCCCCGAAGTCGGTGAAGGCGTGTTCGACGGCGTTCGTCAACAACTCAGCCAACGCCACGGCCAGTGGCGTCGCGAGGTCGGTGGAGAGCACGCCGAGTTCGCCGTTCACGACGATTTCGACCGGATGCAGCGCCAAGACCGTGTCTTCGACGAGCAGAACCAACGATCGAACGATCTCGTCAAAGACCACTTCCTCACCGGGCTCTCGTGAGAGGACTTCGTGTACGACGGCGATGGAACGCACCCGGCGCTCGGCCTCGTACAGCGCCGTCCTCGTTTCTGGTTCTTCACTGCGGCGCGCCTGTAAGCGAAGGAGCGACGAGATGGTCTGCAGGTTGTTCTTCACGCGGTGGTGAACTTCGCGGACGGCCGCCTCTTTATTGAGCACGACGCGATTGAGCTGTCGGAGGTCGGACACGTCACGCACGAGCGTCAGGACCCCAGTCACCTTCTGATCCTCAATGAGCGGCACCCCGTGAAAAAGGATGGCGACGTCGTGGTCACGGTCGATCTCTTCGAGCGTCGGTATGGCGAACTCCAACGACCGTCCGATCGCGCGCGCCTGCACGCCAAGTTCGTCGAGGGTCCGACCTTCGGCGGCGGTGTAGACACCAAGGCGGTGCAACGCGTTGACGGCGTTCGGGGTGGCGAACTCAACGCGACCGAGCTCGTCGATCAAGATGACGCCGTCGCCCACGCGCGGTAGGCCGGGGCCAGCGACGGTGTCCTCGCGAAAAGGGAACGTCGACCCCGAGACCATGTCGCAGAGCCGCTCGAAGACCGAGAGGTACTGGCCTTCGAAGAGCGAGGCCGAACCGCGCAGTCGTCCCTGGAGTCGGACCATGACCGCCACCACGTCGCCGTTGTAGCGAACGGGGACGCACCACACCGGCACGTGGTCGTCGACGTCGTCGATGTTCGCTTCGCCCACGACGCGCTTGCCGTACTCGAAGGCCTGGCGCACCAGCGGCCAGTTCTCAACTCGATGCGTCGTGCCGACGAGGTCGTCGTTGATCGACGTGGAACGATTATTGGGGCGCATCTGTCCGAGGACCACGAAATACTCGTCGTCGCGGTTCGACTCCTCGACCTTGGTCATGAGCAGCATGTCGGAGAACGCCAAGTCCGCGAGGAGTGACCACGACGCGATGAGTCGGATGAGGTGGTCGATCGCGGGCTCGCCAAGACGCGTCCTCTGTGAAGCAAGCTCGGCGAGCGTGGCCACTAGCTCACTCGCAAGGGAATCATCTGGCGCTGTCGATTGGTGTACGACGCCAACTCGTGCACGCCACGCGCTTCGAGAAGGACGGCGAGGTCGTTCGCGCGTTCGCCCACGCGCTCCAGGTTGTGCGCGTCCGAGGCGGTCGTGAACGTGACGCCCTTCGCGACGAGACGGTCGAGGAATCCCTCCGCCGGGTACTGCTCACCAACGGGTTTCTTCCAGCCAGCCGAGGAGCATTCGAGCGACACGTCGACGTTCGCGGCTGACTCGGCCATCGCGTCCCAGTACTCGGCGGGATTCGACGCGTAGAACCCCGCGACCTTGATGAGGTCGGGGTGCGCGAGCACGTCGACGGCGTTGGCGCTACAGAGTTCGTCGAGCGCCGTCGCGTACTCTTTCCAACTCTGGTCGACCCCGCGAACGCTCCACTCCTGGAGGTCGATCTCGCTCTCGTAGTCGTCGACGTGCCACGTGCCGAGCCAGTGCACCGACCCGATGAGCACGTCGAAGGGGTACTGGGCGAACAGTTCCGACACGACGTCCATCTGGTCCTTGTAGTAGTCGACTTCGAGACCGATCTTCACCGGAAGCCCCTCGTCCTTCGCGAGCTGCGCGAGCGTCACGTACTCCTCGAGGGAGTTGCGCGCGTGAAAGGCCCAGTACTCGGCCATCGTGCGACTCGTGGGTTCGTGTCCGAAGCGCTGCCAGAACGGACCGACCACGGAGGCCACGTCGACGAACCGGTGCGCGTGTTCGGTGAGAGCGAGTTCGTTGACGCCGTGTTTCGCGGCCTCCTCGCAGTAGTCCGCGATCTGATCCAGGCGAAACCACACCGAGGACTCCTCGTGGGGCCAGAGGTGCAGGTGGTAGTCAATCACGAAGCGTCAGGCCGCGCCGAAGCCCACGACCCGGTCGCTGGCGGGCGT
>DASZHK010000081.1:0-9207 GCA_035937905.1 Acidimicrobiales bacterium | reverse complement strand
AGTAACCAACCCATCACGGGCACGCGAAAGATGCCGTCCTTCGCCATGAAGAAGACCTTGCGCGGCGAGATGAAGAGGCTGCAGGCGAAGTCCACGTTCGAGCGATGTATCGGCGCGATCAGTACGGGACCACTCAGCGGAATGTTCTCAGCACCGACGACGGTGGGTCGAAAGAAAAGCTTCGCGAGACCCCAGATGATTCCCGCGCAGACTCGGTACGTGAAGGTCTTTCGTGGGTCTAGGACAAGGTCTTGAGTTTCAGGCACTGAATGATCTCCTCGACGACGTCGTCCACGTCTCGTCCCGTCGTGTCTAGCACGAGCGCGTCGTGTGCCTGGCGAAGTGGCGAGGCCTCTCTTGTCGAGTCCGCGTCGTCGCGACGAGACACCGAGGCTTCTCCTTCGTCACCTCGTCGACGTGCGCGTTCTTCGAGTGACGCGGTCAGATAGACCTTGATCGTGGCCTCGGGAAAAACGACGGTCGTGATGTCGCGGCCCTCCACCACCGTCCCGAGGGGCTGCGCGGCGGCGAACTCTCGTTGGCGGCCGACCATCTGGGCACGAACCAGCGGGTTCGCGGCCACGACGGACACGGCGACGTTCACGGCCTCGGAGCGTATGTCGTCTTCGACGTCGCGGCCGTTCACCGTGACGCGCGGCAGGGTCGTGAGTTCTGCCTCTTTCGCCAGCGCTTCCATGACGAAGGCGTCGTGGACGTCGACACCACGATCGAGCGCTTCCACGGTGACCGCGCGGTACATGGCGCCGGTGTCCAAAAACGACCAACCGAGTCCCGCCGCGAGCGCGCGAGCGACGCTCGACTTGCCTGAACCGGCCGGGCCGTCGATCGCGATGACCCAGTTGCTCATTGCAGCAATGCTAGGTCGCGAAAAAAGTGAGGATAACTCGACGACACCGTCGAGGCACCTTCGATGGTGCAGCCTCGCCCCGCGCAGCCCGCAACAGCGCTCGCCATGACGAGTCGATGGTCAAGTGTCGAGGCGAAGGTGAAGTCGTTGAACGCGGAGGCGCTCTCGAGTCCCTCGATGAAAAAGTCATCACCCTCTGACCAGACACGGCATCCCAAACTTTGCGCGAGAGAGAGCGACGACGCGAATCGGTCCGACTCCTTGTGGCGCAGTTCACCCATTGCTCGAAACGCGCTCACTCCCGACGCGGCGGCCGCGGCGACCGCCAACACGGGTACTTCATCGACGGAGGGAATCTCGTACGAGTGAATCTCGGTCGCTGCGAGCGTGGAGCTGCGTGCGTGGAGCGCAGTAACGGCGTCGCGCTCAACGAGTCGCACGTCCGCACCCATTCGTTGGAGCACGCTCACGAAACCAACGCGCTCGGGCGACGCGTCGACGCTCAGCACCTCGAGGGTGGCGTCACGATGGATCGCGCCGAGAACCGCGAAGAAGGCCGCCTGCGAGGGGTCGCCCGGGATGAACCAATCGTGTCGACGGGGCCTTCCTGGGCGAAGGGTGATCTGGCGGCCCTCCCCCACGTCCACTGACGCCACTTCGATGCCGGCGGCGCGCAACATCACTTCGGTCGTCGCGCGCGTGCGAACGTCTTCGGTGACCAACGTGTCCCCGTCGGCGACGAGACCGGCCAACAAGATCGCCGACTTCACCTGCGCGCTCGCGACGGGTACTCGGTAGTTCACGGAGCGAAGTTGCGCGGGACTCTCGATCGTCAAGGGCGGCGTGAGCGTCGGTCCCTGGCCATGAACGACGGCACCCATGAGCCCAAGGGGTGTCGCGACGCGGTCCATCGGTCGTTTCGAGAGCGACGCGTCGCCCACGAGCTGGTGGACGCCAGGAATCGTCGCGACGACACCACTCATCAGCCGCATCGTCGTACCAGAGTTCTCGCAGTCAAGTTCCAGGTCGGTCGGTCGGAGCCCTTCGTCAGGACCCGTGATCAACACGCGGCCCTCTTCGTTCGCTCGGGTCGCGCCAAGGTGCTCGATCATCACGCTCGTGGCTGCGACGTCGTCGCCGGGCGAGAGCCCGGTGATGGAACTCTGGCCTTTCGCCAGAGCACTGATCATCAGCGCTCGATGCGACGCGCTCTTGTCGCCGGGCACGCGAATCGATCCTCGAAGGTGGCGCGCGGGCTCGACGCGTTCGACGTCGCTCATTCGTGGCCGACCTGAAAGCCCATCTCCAGGAGCGTCGCGCTGAACGACTCCGCTTGACGCGCGTCAATCGCGAGCAGCAGTGTGCCGCCCGATCCCTCGATGCCGTGCGCGATCTCGATGTCGTAGATGTTGACGAGCATCTCCGAGGCGGCCATCGTCACGGCGGCCAGCACGCCGGGTCGGTCACTGACCGCGACGCGCAGGTACGCCAAATTCTCCGAATTCAGAGCACGACCGGGCAGTTGGCGCCGTGCTGACGCCGCGCTTCGAAGATCGCTCGCCACCGCTTCGTGGTCGTCGGTGTTGAGCGCGGTGCGAAGGGCCGCGAGGCGCGCTTCCAGCGCTTGGAGTGACTGGCTGATCGCCGCGCGATTCTCGAACAAGACGTCGGGCCAGATGGCGGGGTCGCCGGCGGCGACACGCGTCATGTCACGAAAACCTCCGGCGGCGAGTTGCAAGAGGACCGTGTCCTCTTCGGCGGCGCGACTGGCTTCGTTCATGAGGGCCCCGGCCAACAAGTGCGGCACGTGACTCGCGACGGCGACCAAGCGGTCGTGATCGTCGGCGTCGACGGCCACCACGTTGGCGCCGAGTTCACGAAGGACACCGTGCAACGTGCCGTACGTCGAGGGTTGCGTGTCGACCGTCGGCGTGAGTACCCAAGTGCATCCCTGGAAGAGGTCGGCGCGGGCGCCCGCGAGACCTCGCAGCTCCGATCCCGCCATCGGATGCCCGGCGAGGAACCGTGGATCGTGGACGTTACTCACGATCGAGCCCTTCACGCCCGCGACGTCCGTCACGATGAGCGACGCGTTGGCGGAGTCTCGAAGCACCGCGTTCGCCGTGTCCGCAACGACACTCGCCGGCGTCGCTACCACGACCAACGTGACGTCGCGGCTTTGCTTGGTTGAGCTGATGACACCGGCACTCAACGCGGCGTCGACGATCGCCCGATCGAGGTCGGTGCCCGTGACGCCCCAACCCGACTCCGTGAGCGCGAGCGCCACCGACGACCCGATCAGACCGAGGCCGATCACGTGAGCGTGACGGCTAGTCGGGGAGATCATCACGAAGTGAAGACGTGTTGCGGAGGTAGACGTGGCGAAGTTCGCTGCGCTCGCGTTCCGTGTACGCGTGCAGCAAGACGCGTACCGTGAGCGGCATCGCCCCGGGAACGTCGATCTCACTCGCGCACAGCAGCGGTACGTCACCGAAACCAATGCCTCGCGCCGCGGCCGCGGGAAACGACGCGGTGAGGTCCGGTGTGGTCGTGAAGAGCACGCTGATCACGTCGTCGTGCCGCAGGGCGTTGCGCTCCATCATCGCGAGTAGTAACTCTTGGGTGACTTCGACGATCTCGTCAGCGCTGTTCGTGGCGCAGGACGACGCACCACGAAATCCTCGTACTAGGGCGGAACTCATGAAGGCATCGTAGAGGCCAGCTCCTCGGTCATCCCAACCGCTTCCATCAAACGGCGCACTTCGTTGAGCGAGAGTTGACGATACGAACCTGGCGACAGTGTCGCGTCCTGGAGTGGGCCAATGCGCGTGCGCACCAGTCGCGTGACCTCATGACCAACGGCCGCGCACATCCGACGAACCTGTCGATTTCGACCTTCGTGGATGACGATTCGAATGAGACCTTCGCTGACGCGTGAGACCTGCGCGACGGCCGTCACCCCGTCGTCGAGTTCGACGCCTTCGCGTAGCCGACGAAGCGCGCCCGGTGAGGGGTCGCCTTCGACCCGCGCGAGGTACTCCTTCGCGATTCCTGAACTTGGATGGGTCAAGAGGTGGGCCAGCCGACCGTCGTTGGTGAGAATCAAGAGGCCCTCGGTGTTCATGTCGAGGCGCCCTACCGGAAATATCCGTACCGACGACTCGACGAGGTCCAGAACGGTGGTGCGACCCTGGGGGTCCGAGGCGGTGGTGACCACGCCGTCGGGCTTGTTCAAGAGGAAGTAGACCTTGCTCTGCGACGTGGGGGCGAGCTTGCCGTCAACGCAGATCAATTGCACCTCGGGGTTGACGCGATTACCGAGTTCAGCCACGCGCCCGTCGATCGTGACGCGCCGCTCGCTGATCAAGATCTCACACGCGCGACGCGACCCGTAGCCAGCGCGCGCGAGCGTCTTTTGTAGTCGCTCCCCTTCGTCCAACTACGACACCTCGTTGACGTCGAACTCGTTGGCCATTTCATCGGCCAGCGCGTTCGCGGTCTCGATCGGGGGCATGAACTCTTCAATGGGCGGAAGATCGCTGATCGTCGCCAGACCCATCCGGTCGAGGAAGGTCTCCGTCGTGCCGTAGAGAATTGGTTGACCCGGACCGGGCGCGCGACCCTGCTCTTCGATGTAGCCGCGTTGTTCGAGGAGTCGCACGACGCCGTCGACGTTCACGCCGCGCAGCGCCGTGATCTGGGCCCGCGAGACCGGTTGACGGTACGCAATGATCGCCAGCGACTCGAGGGCGGCCGAACTCAACCGGTACGACACGTCACGGTTGGCGAACTTGGTGACCCACGCCGCGACGTCAGGAGCGGATTGCATCACCCAGCCACTCGCGAGTTCCACCACTTGAAAGCCCCTACGTTGTTCGATGAACTCCGTTCGAAGCGCGCGCAGGGTCTCGACGACCGCTTGCGCGTCCACGTCCGCGACGTCGGCGAGCTCTTCGGCGGAGATCGGCTCCAACGCCACCGTCAACATGGCTTCGAGCTTCTGCTCCAGCGATAGCTCATCCCTCATAACGGTCAACCCCTCCTATGTCGAGTCCCAGTGCGGACTCGACCCACTCGATCTGCACGTCGCCGAACGTGACGCCCTGGCCGAGTTCGACGTGGCCCAACTTGCACAGCTCCAACAACGCGAGGAAGTGCACGATGATCTCGATGCGCGTCGTGAGACCCTCGATGAGTTGACGAAAGAACAGACGGCCTCTCGTGGGCAGCGACTGGGCCAACGTGGCGACGGTCTCGGCGACCGTGACGGCGTCGACGGTGACGTGGTGCAGACGCACGACGGGTACCGGCTTCTCTTCGATGCCGTGCAGGTACGCGAGCGCCAGCTGTGCCGTCGTCACGCCCGCGAGGAGGTCCGGCGGCTGTACCTCGAAGCCGTCGTCGACGCCCCGCAGGCGAGGGTAGGCCCGTCCGGCGCGCTCGAAGAGCGAGACGAAGGCGTCGGCGAGGGCGGCGTAGGTGCGAAGTTCCAGCAGGCGCGCGAGCAAGACGTCGCGCTCTTCCCACCCGACGAACTCTTCGTCCAGTTCCCCGCTGTCGCGACCAGGTAAGAGCCGCTGACTCTTCATCTCGAGCAGTACGGCAGCGATCAAGAGGAACTCCGAAAGTTCGTCCATCGAGAGGGTCGCCGACTCATCGCGCAGGACGACCACGAAGGCGTCAACGAGTGGAGCGAGCGGCACGTCCAGGATGTCGACGTCGTGCGTGGAGATCAGCTGCAGCAGCAGTTCTACGGGGCCGCTGAAGGACGGCGTCGTCACGACGAAGGTCACTCGCCAACCCTACTTCGTGACCTCGTGATGCCCCTCACCTACGATTGTGCGATGCGGATACTTTCCGGAATACAACCTTCGGGTCTGATGCACGTCGGCAACTACCTCGGCGCTATCCGTCAGTGGGTCGACGCCCAGAGCTCGGACGCGTACTACTGCGTCGTCGACCTTCACGCGCTGACGTTGCAGATCTCGCCCGACGCGCTCCGCGAACAGACGACCGACGCCCTCGCCACGTTGATCGCGTCCGGGCTCGATCCCGAAGTCTGCACGATCTTCATCCAGAGCCAGGTCCCCTACCACGCCCAGTTGAACTGGCTCTTGGAGTGCGTGACGACCTACGGCGAGCTCTCTCGGATGACGGCCTTCAAGGAGAAGTCCCAGCGCCAGGAGGGCTACCGCGTCGGACTCCTCACCTACCCCGTCCTCATGGCCGGCGACATCTTGTTGTACGACACGGAGGAAGTGCCGGTCGGCGACGACCAGCGTCAACACTTGGAGCTCGCTCGCACCATCGCGGAGCGGTTCAACAATCGCTTCGGCGAGACCTTTCGCGTCCCCGTGGGCACCCAGCCGAAGGTCGCCGCGCGCGTCATGGACCTGCAAGAACCCACACGAAAGATGAGTAAGTCCGTCTCGAGCCCGCTCGGCAACCTCCTCATGTTCGACTCTGCGGACGACATCAAGAAGAAGATCTCGAAGGCCGTCACGGACACCGACGGCGAGGTGCGATTCGACTGGGAGAAGAAGCCGGGCCTCTCGAACCTGCTCGAGATCTATTCGAGCTTCAGCGGCGAGACGCCCGAAAGCATCGCCAGTCGCTACACCAGGTACGGCGAACTGAAGACCGATCTCACCGAGCTCATCGTCACGACGTTCGCTCCCCTGAAGGAGCGTTACGACGAGCTACTGCGCGACCCGGCTGACCTCTACAAGATCGCGGCTCTCGGCGCGGAGAAGGCCGCTGACGTCGCGGGCGTCGTGTACCGACGCGCGGCCAGTGCCATGGGGCTCAGCGTATAAGTAGGTTGACCCACCAGTTTTCTAGGTCCGGCAGCAAGTTCGTTCCAATGTGCAAGAACGAGTAGTCGAGAAACAGGAAAATAAAGAAGAACGGAAGCGCGCGCTGGCGAAAGTGGTAGTAACGCGGGAGATGGCGCATGGGGATGAAACGTTCGATGATCGCAGAGCCGTCGAGCGGCGGGATGGGAAGCAAGTTGAAGACCGCGAGGACCAGATTCACGAGTCCGAACGCGATGCCGAAGAGCAGGGCGTTCGAGTTCTGCGTGTGGATGACGCGGATCTCGAACTCGCAGTACGCGAAACCAATCGCCGAGAGCACGATGTTGACGGCCGGACCAGCGAGGGCCATCCAGAGAACTTGCTTTCGCGGGTTGCGCATGCGCCCCGGATTGACCGGTACGGGCTTCGCGTAGCCGAAGGCCGGCAGGTGCGAGAAGACCAACAGCGCCGGCATGATGATCGTCCCAAAGGGATCGACGTGGCGAAGAGGATTGAGCGTCAGGCGATGTTGTTCCTTCGCCGTGGGATCGCCGAACAGGTTCGCCACGTAGCCGTGCGCCACCTCGTGCAAGACGACCGAGGGAATGAGGCTGATGAAGTAGAACCAATAGAACATCGAGATCTACCTCTTAATCGTGGGCTCGTGGATGAGCGTTCTCGTACTCGCGCTGCAGCGTGTTGATGGATACGGCGGTGTAGAGCTGCGTGGTGGCAATTGAAGCGTGACCCAACAGTTCTTGGACCACTCTAATGTCCGCGCCGTGCGCCAACATGTGCGTGGCGCAGCTATGACGAAAGACGTGCGCGCTGATGCGCGTTCGATCAATGCCCACCAATAGCGCTCGTTTGTGGATGACGACGTCGATGCCTTGGCGCGTCAAGGGCCCTCCACGTGAGTTCAAGAAGACGTTGACGCTCTTCTTCGCCGCGAGCAGCGTGCCTCGTCCGCCTGGTCCCAAATACTCGACGAGCGCCTGGTTGAGCGCCGTGCCCATCGGGACGAGACGCTGCTTCGAGCCTTTACCCATCAAGAGGATGAGTTCCTCGTCGAAGTCCAAGTCACCGAACGTCAGTCCGACGACCTCACTCACCCGTGCACCCGTGCCGTACAAGAGTTCGAGGAGTGCCCGGTCCCGCAAGTCAACGGCCGTCGTCGCGGGGATCGAGTCCAAGAGTTTGACGATCTCCACTTCCGCCAACGGCTTCGGCAACGTCCGCCCCCTCCGTCCGCCCTTCAGTCGCGCACTGGGATCGACCTCGAGGTGCCCTTCGTCGACGAGATAGGCGAAGAATCCCCGCGCGGACGCCACGGCGCGAGCGACGGTGCTCGACGCGCGCTTTTTCGCACGGAGCTCGTTGAAGTAGCGCTCGAGATCGTCTTCGCGCAGTCGGTCGAGGATCGTCGCGCTCGACGTCATCCACGCGGCCAGCGCCTCGAGGTCACGACGATACGACTCAATCGTCGCGCGACTGCGCCCCTTCTCGATGATCAGCCACTGCAGGTACTCCTCGAAGTGGTCCTCAAAGCTCGTCAAAAAACGTCCCGAAGACTCGATGCAACGCTATCGCGGTCGTGGAGTCGATCGCGGGCGCTTCTCGGAGCGTCCGGCGAAGTTCCTCAGGCGACAACCAGTGGATCGTTGAACTTCGCTCTTCCGGTCCCGCCGGGTCGCGTTCACGTTGCGTGAGTTGGCGTGCTTCGTAGACCGTCATCACCTGGTTGGTCCAACCGGGTGAGTTCATGAACCGTCCGAGCAACGTCCATTCGTCGGCGACGTAGCCCAACTCTTCGAGCAGTTCACGCTTCGCGGTCGCGAGCGGTGACTCGCCCTCGACGTCGCGAGTTCCGGCAGGGATCTCCAAGAGCAGGTCGTCGAACGTGGCCCGGTATTGGCGGATGAAGCCGATCTGACCGAGGTCGTTGACGGCAAGGACGGCGACCGCGCCATGATGGACGGCGACGTCGCGTTCGAAGGTGGTGTCGCCATGTCGAATTGTGCGACGCTCCACGTTAAAGACGTGTGAGTGAAAAACTTCCTCGGCTCCTTCGACTCGGAAGGAGTCGCTCACAAGGTCGCGTCGACCGTCGAGGGATCGATGATGTGTGGCTCGCGGCCCTCTTTGCGAAGAGCGGCGGCCTTGATGAGGCCAAGGAAGAGTGGGTGAGGACGATCGGGGCGCGACTTGAATTCGGGGTGAGCCTGCGTACCGACAAAGAAGGCGTGACCGGGGAGTTCCACGAACTCGACGAGTCTCCCGTCGGGCGAATTGCCAGAACACCGCATCCCCGCCGCCTCGAACTGGTCGCGGTAGCGGGCGTTGAACTCGTAGCGGTGGCGGTGGCGCTCGGACACGACCGTCGTTCCGTAGAGTTCGGCGACTTGGGACCCTTCGTCCAGCATCGCGGGCCACGCGCCGAGGCGCATGGTGCCGCCGAGGTCGGTGACGTCCATCTGCTCGGCCAGTAACGAAATCACGGGCGCGGAGGAACTGTGCGTGAACTCCGTCGACTGCGCGTCGCCG
>DASZHK010000080.1:0-7466 GCA_035937905.1 Acidimicrobiales bacterium | reverse complement strand
CGGAACCCTCCGCGCCAAAAGTAACCGTGGAGTTAATCGAATTGGGTGAGACCGAGGTGGAGGAGATAGCCCGATTAATCGTGAGCGTGCCCGCGGTGTACGTAATCGAATAGTTGGACGCTGCGCCTGACGAGAAGACGGCGGCACTTGGGGTAATCGAGTAGGTGCCCGCGTTCGTGGGCTGCGTGGTCGAGGGACCGTAGGAAGTGCTCCCGGTGCCGGCAAAGGTGTAGGTAACGCTTGAAATTGCGTCCGAGCCCTGGAGTCCGGTCGGTGTCTCGCTAGCCGTAAACGATCCTCCAAAGGTGATTGTCCCGGAGTTGGCGGTCACGCTTAGCGCGGCGGTAGTGACCGTCTGGCTTTGAATAGAAGAGGTTGAGGAACCGTAAGTGATGCCACTAGTCGATGACGAAGGGTTACCCGGCGTGTAGACGGCCACAATGCTGCTGTACGAGCCGACAGGGTACGCGGTCCCTGCTGGCGTGCACGTGAAACTCGTTGCGTGACCCGATCCAATCGGCAAGGTGACGGCGCAGAGCGTCGTGGTGCCGTTCTTGATAGTGATAGTCCCCTCGGGGTAACCATCGCCGGGCTGACCATTCACGCTGCCGCTAAATGGATTACTCGCCTCGGATCCATAAGTGATCGATGCCGTCGGAGCGTTGAGTGTGGTCGAGGTTGAAGTCGTGACCGGGTTGATCGTGAACGTGCCAGCCGTGTAGGTAATCGTGTAGTCGGAGGCCGCACCTGTCGAAAAGACGGCGGCGCTTGGCGTGATCGAATACGTACCCACGGCCGTGGGTTGCGTGGTCGAGGGTCCATAGGTTGTACTTCCCGTGCCAGCGTACGTGTAGGTCACACTTGAAATCGCGTCCGAACCTTGAAGACCAGTAGGTGTCTCAGTCGGGGTGAACGAGCCCCCAAAGGTGATGGTCCCGGAAGTCGCGGTCACGCCGAGAGCCGCGGCGGTGACGGTTTGGCTCTGGTTTGGCGTTGACGATGACGTGGCGTAAGTGATGCTGCCGTTCGACGACGACGGCGTACCCGGTGTGTACGTGGCGACGAGATTCGCGTACGAACCGGCCGAGTACTCAGTGGCGGTGGGCGTGCACGTATAGGGCGAGGCGATTCCCGAACCGTTAGGAAGTGTTACGGAGCAGAGGGTGGTGGCACCGCTTTTGACGGCAACTGTTCCCTTGGGGAAGCCATCGTTCGTCACGCCAGTGACTGTTCCGCTGAAGGAGTGACTCGCTTCAGCTCCGTAAGCAACGGGCGTGAAGGGTGCGGTCAGCGTCGTCGTCGTTGCAATTGACGAAGCGCCAATCGTCAAGGTGCCATTTTCTGTGCCAGTCGATTGCAAGGTGGAATCGACACCGCCATTGCACGTCCCGGCAGAAGATGAATAGTCGGTAGCCGTCGCGACCAAGGAATTAGCAAACGTACCGGCGTTGTCTCCTGCAGGCACATTGACCGTCAACGTGAACGTGTAGCTCGTAGTACTTGAGTTCGTCATTTGGCACGCCGGAGCGGTGCCAAAAGATACGCCGTTCGGTATCGCTGAAGCGTCGCTTACGGCGGTGACGTTGATGTCGTGGTAAGACTGGCCGCCGTGTGTTTCCGTCACCGTCACCGGAAACGTGATCGTGCCGCCTGCGGTCGTGACGGTGCCGACCTGCGTGCCCACAGTCACCGAATTCAGTGTCGTGCTCGCGCCTGCGGGTAGGGCGGTTGCACCAAGAACGCTGACCAGCATGAGGGTGCTGAGTGTCACCGAGGTGAGTACCTTCAGGGTGCGACGACCCATCGATGAGAACAGTTTGGTCGGGAAAAGACTCGTCATCGTGATTCACCTGTCGTTGAGCAGCCCGAATTTGCGTCGGATTGAAAGTGGAAATTTTTCTTTGGCGCTACGTACGACTCGCGAAACCTCCGTGGAGTCGAAATTGCATCGTTTTGCTCAGAATCAAGAACAGATTTGAAGGAATACGTTTCTTCGGCGAAAACTGAAGGACTTCCATCGAGCGGTCGACCTTGCTCGATGGAGTGCTCAAGTACGCCTCGCTGTTCGGCACTCGACGAAGACGGCCTGTCGGTCGTAACGAGAAGTCCCTTGAATGCTTCTCGGATCATCGCAAGCGAGAACGTGCTTTGAGCTGTAGGAGAGTCCAGAACCGCAGAATCGCGTTGATCACGTGCGACAACCAACGACACAGGTGGAGTCGTCGCGGGACGCAGCATCGGCGCAAAGGCAGACATGTTCATGGTTCTCCCCAACATCTGCCCCTGCGGGAAGCGACTATTACACTTTCGGTCCAATTTGTCAAATGATTGCGATTTGGTTGTGAATTTGTAGTGAATTATTGACTCGAGCGGCCGCTACCTTTACGGGTGATGCACTGGCTGTCGGACGTTCGTTCGACTCTGCCTAGAGAATCTTCGATCCGTCACAAGGTCATGAAGAACGTGGTTCGGGACGTTGCGATGAAAAAGTTCGGCTAATTCACGAAACGACGCGACCAAAAATGTTCAATCTTCGCGACGCCCATTACGGGGCTCACTAGACCCCGTAGCAGACCGTTCTCTGCGCCCATCATCGATGACTTCGAGGCAGATCGAGGCTGGCTTCAGAGATCCGACGTCTGTCCGTCGGTCCCTTCGACTTGGCGGATTTCGCTTCATCTTTCCGTGGTGCCGGCGCGGCCTTCGTTTTGGTCAGTCGGCCGGCAATACGGCTCGACGGTGCATCAATTCCCCATCGAGAGCGTTGCCTCGGATGGAACGTTCCAGTCCGACCGCACCGTCAAGCCAATTGGATCAACGTGCCTGAGGTTCTTCCAATACCAATTTCGACGAAGGGATTGACTTTGAAGGGGCGGCCCTCCATCAAACCTTCTGCAACCGTCTTGTCACTCGATCGTGCTTCACGTGAAGGACAGCAACGCTGTGTGCCACTTGAGATCGATCGACCACTTCAACGTGACTAGCTGATTGACCCGGAAGAATTTGCCTGTTGAAAACTCACACCCAACACCCGTCGCGGGTCAACCCCGACTCATCCCTCGTTCGGTCTCGTAAACCTTTCTTCACGATGGTGTTCGACGACAAACGATCGTTGGCCCTTACTCACTTCGCATTCTCGATCAATCGCCGCAAAGCACGGGACGAATTGGATCTCGTAGGACGCGCTCGCGCCGTTGTGCCGTCGCGAACTGACACGATTTGAAAGGTGGCACGCGTTCGGCGGAGGCGACGCGGCTTTCATTCGCACGGAGACAATCACCGTCATTCTTCAATCGGCATCGTGATGACGATGTTCGACCCAAGCGACACGACGACGTCACGTCGTTCATGTCCTTACTACGTTGGACGGCCAACGAGCCGTTGACTTTCAACCATCGCGGCTTTGAGCACCACCGAAAACAAGAAATCTCGAACGAGTTTGATGGTGGTGCGCCACGACAAGAACAAAGAAATCCGGGAGCGGAATTCGACCGACAATACCCAGTCACGTGATGGGCGGGCGTTAACATCGAGATGGTCTTCACGAATTCGTAAAGGGTTGTACGCAGTAAACACGTGGCCCTCCCCGGCAAGGGTTTTGTTGGGAAAGACCACCTCAGCTGAGCACTGAGTACTGACTTCGAGAACACCGAAGTACACCAACATGATTCACGAAAACTCATCCCTGCGCACGGCGCTCCCTGTGATTTTCATCGAAATTTAATACGGTGAGAATTACCCCGAAGACGAACGTCTTCACTCTGAGAAATCGCTGTGACCTCCGACGTAGCGCTTCATGGTTCACGTCGACGCGTTCGTCACGTCACCGACACGTGTTCGCCACGGCGACGATCACTGTTGAGTCTGACATTGACAACTTCCACTGGCTTCTCTCCGTTTTTCTTCGAAGTTGACGTTGAAACCGTCGATTCTTGAGCCGTCTCACACGGCGCTCCCAATACCCCGACAAATGACCAACAACAAGGCCGTTTTTCGACTTTCGTCGTCCATGATGGCTGCGCCCTTCGATTTACTCGGAGGTGTTTCTCAGTGCTCAGCTGAGGTGGTCTTCCCCAACATGCCCTTGCGGGGGTGGGCCACGTCCCGATGACATTTCGAAAATCTCAGCGTTCGACGATCAAGGAGACGTCGCCGATCCGCTGCGAAGTTCGTTTCGACTTTCGCTGCGGCGTCGAGCTGCCGATCTCACACATATTTCGAGAGTCGCGACGTTAGCCATGAAGTTCGAACCTGAGTCAGATCGATCCCGCAATCCGATTCACTCTTGACTAGTACGTCCGACGTAGTAGTCTCGACAGCATGGCCAGACGAACTCCTGCTCCAACCAACGAACTCGGGCGCCAAAGCGAGCCCTCTTTCCTCATTCTCACGAGCCTCGCCTCAGGCGAGAAACACGGTTACGCGCTCGCGAAGGACGTCGAAGCATTTTCGGGTGTCGCCCTTGGTGCCGGCACGCTCTACGGGGCCATCGCGAGACTCGAAGAACGTGGACTCATCGCGCCCGTGCCGAGCGACGATCGCCGCCAGCCCTACCAATTGACGGCGAGTGGTCGAACCGCGCTCGCGTCAGCCGTCCGCGATATGCGGGCATTGGCCGACGAGGGAGCGCAGCGCCTCCGTTTAGGCGTCTTACTCCGGCGACACGCCCTTCGACCCCTGTTTATGGGAGAAGCTCAATGAGAGCGACCGACCGCTTCGAACCCGTCTTGCGGTGGTATCCACCTCGATGGCGAAGCAAATACGGCGAAGGACTAGGGGCGCTTTTGGAGGACACCTACGGCGACAACACGTTACCGCTGCGAGTTCAACTGTCACTCGCCCGCTCTGGCACGGTCGAACGCGCTCGAGAAGTCGGAATACTGGGCGACTCCGCTCCCTCGAGCGAACGACTGAAGGCTGGGTCGCTCCTGGTTCTCTGTGGTTGGTCGCTCTTTGTCGTTGCCGGCGCCACCTTTGCCAAATTCACCGAGCATTGGAGCGTCGCGATGGCGGCTTCCCACCGAACGTTGCCCACCATTGCCGACACCGCAACCCAGATAGCGGGCATCACCGGCGTGCTCGCCGTCCTTTTCGCAGCGATTCTGGTCGTGCCGACGTTCGTGCGCCATCTTCGGGCACGGGGTTGGGCGTCCGTGAGACGTCCCGTCACCCGCGCCCTTGTCGCGGTGTTGGTGACCGCAGTGGTGGCGGCCTGTGTGATCCTGTGGGCGCATCACCTGAACACGAGCCAACGCAACGGTGGGTCAGCGCTCTTCGGCGCTGGCGCCGTAGCCGCGGGTTTCGTGATGCTTGGCGCACTTGCTATCGGGACCTCGACGGTGATCACCGTCACCCGTACCCTCAACCTTCCCCGCGCGACGTTGCGGCGCCTCTCCTCCATGGCCCTCGGTGTCACGGTCTTGATGGGCGTGATCACCAGTGGCGTAGGGATCTGGTGGGCAAATGAAGCGACCTACGATCCGCGTTTCCTGGCCAACAGCATTGGTAGCGGGGTCTTCGCGACCCCGAACGCGTTGCCGGCCCCGCTCGTCTTTGCGGGTGTCTTCATGGTGGTGGGACTTGCGAGTGCCCTCGGCGGCTCAATCCGCGTTCTCGAAGGACTCAAACGGGCCTGACGTTACGCCAGCGATCTATCCGGACATTGGCTCTTTACAACCTTCGGAGCACATATATGGCGATTTTCGAATGTTGTGAGATCACGGTTATCCCTGCTCGGGGTCGATCGCGTGGGCGTTCGAGGTGCGTCTACCGTCGGCACAACGCGCGAGTGAAAAGAAAGGCTACAGACCCGAAAGCTTTCGAATCGATCGGGCCAAGGCGGAGTTGTCGTCGTCGCCGTAGCCCTGCGCGATCAGTCCATCTTCCAACGTCGCAGCCAGCGACGTGACAGGAAGGACGGCTCCGACGCTCTTCGCGAGATCCAGCCCGATGCCCAAGTCCTTGCGGTGGAGTGAGATCTTGAAGCCCAAGGGATACTCGTCATCGATCATCCGCTCACTGCGGTTCTCGAGGATCCACGACCCCGCGGCGCCACCTTTCAACGCCGACAGGACCTTTTCGACGTCGAGTCCCGCCTTCAGTCCAAGCGTGACGCCCTCTGCCACGCCCAGGTAGGTCCCCGCCAGGATCACTTGGTTGATGGACTTCGCCCATTGGCCCGAGCCGACCGGCCCAAGATGCGTCACGGTGCGACCCATCGCGCCGAGGATTGCCTGCGCGCGGTGGACGTCCGAGTCATCTCCCCCCACCAATATCGACAGCGTCGCGTTCCTTGCGCCTTCCGATCCTCCGGTGACGGGCGCGTCGAGCATGGCGACGTCCTGGCGCGAGAGTCGCTCGGCGAACTCGCTGGCCTTGAAAGGACTGAGCGTCGAACAGTCGATGAAGAGCGATCCAGGCGCGAGGCCCTCGGCTAAGCCGCCGGGACGGAAGAGTACCTCTTCAACCTGGGGCGAATCGGTCAGACAGGCAACAACCACGTCACACGAACGGGCGAGTTCCGCAGCACTTGACGCCTCGATCGCGCCGAGTTCCACGAGTTCGCCTGCTCGCCCGGGCGTTCGATTCCACACCGTGAGGGGAAAGCCGGCTCGCGCCAGATTGGCCGCCATGAACGCGCCCATGGTCCCGAGTCCCACGAAGCCCACGCGTTCTCGTGCCGTCGCACCGCTGTCAGTAGTCACACTCACGAAATCCCTCTCCCGCGGCCCTCGCAATTGAGCCGATAACGCAATTGAGCGTACCAACGGCGGTTCTTCGATTCGCTCGGCGTGCGAAGTCGCCCGCACGAACGCGCCAACACTCCGTTTCGTTCTAAGCCGTTCCTGCGATACGCACCGGTGAGGGTTGGACGATTTGTGAAAGGATGCCCCGAGGAGTTCTAGGGCGGACTCTTTTTCGGAGCGTATCCATGAAGAGTCTCACGATCGCAATGATGGCCTTTGGAACAGGAGTCGTACTGCTCGCTCCCGTCGTCGCCCCTGCAGTCACGGCCTCCGCGTCGAGCACGGGGACCTTGTCGTTGACCCAAGTGATCTCGCAGGCACCAATTACCGCTGGCCCCTCGCGAAGTCAGTGCGCGTATCTCAACTTTTCCGACACCTCACTGGCAGCCCTGCAGACCGCCGTCAACAGCTTCCAATCGGACACGACGTCAACACTGACGTGCCTCTCGGCCTATTTGAGCGGTGCGCCGACGTGGACGCAGTGGGAACAACCGTGGGTAACTGACCCTCAGTACGGGTACGCCCCCTGGGTGGCCGAGGCCCCTTCCACGCGACAACTCGTGCTGCAGGTGGACTTGATCCCCGTCAGTCTCGAAAACGTGAGTAACCCCCTGAGTTGGGAGCAGTCCTGCGCCAACGGCGACTTCAACGCGTACGCCACGCAACTCGGCGCGAACCTCGTCGCCGCGGGGTTGCAGAACTCGGTGCTTCGCCTCGGGG
>DASZHK010000079.1:0-4187 GCA_035937905.1 Acidimicrobiales bacterium | reverse complement strand
AGTGAGCACCAAATTGACGGACGTTGCATATAGCAACAGTTGCTCTTCCGAAAATGGCAGTTTGAACGGAATCTCGGGGTAACTGGCCTTAGCGACCAAGTAGACCAAGACAATTAAACAGAGGATGAACACGATGTACATCCAGCCATGCCAAAATCCGTCCAGGGATCCACCACCGAGTGTGAACCAGGGAAGGAACAGCGAGACAAGGAGCACAAGGGTGGCAATAGCAGTCATTCGTTCAGGCTGTGACCACCTCTTCATGTCGAAGGTGAACGACGTTTTGCTCGAAGGAACGTTTGTGGATCTTGGCGTATACCCGGAGGGCGATTGGGGAGCCGATGTCTGAGCACCGGGTTGCTGCCCTGGCGGGTACCACTTTCCGTCGGAAGCCTGCCACCAGTCCGGTCCATTAGAAACATCGCTCACGTTGTCCCTCCCGATTCAATCTGGACTTAAATCATCGTCCTTGATTTTTTGTCAGCATAGCTATATTCATACACCGGCGCTAGGACACTCGCGGGACCAGAAAAGGTGCGGAAACCAGGGCTCCACACGATTCTCGATGGCGCGCAGGACCGTCGACGACGTCAGGCACGTCGTGCGACGAGGACGATTCGTCCACGCAAACGGACGCTCTGCCTATACCGCAGCGATGGGTCGAGAGAACAGACTGTTCCAGTGACAAAAGTCCGGGAGGATTCTTTCAGCGAGTTCGATTACGCCGCGTTCGGTAAAGTCGTTGACCGATTGCTGACCCCCGTAGCCGTCGTGGCGCCGGACAGCACCCTTCTCTACGCGAACGCTGTCGCCGCGAGGTTGGTCGACTCCGACGCGTCGCACATCATCGGACAAAACATGCTCTCGTTCGTTCACCCCGACGATCGAGAGCGAGTGAGCGCAGAGCTCGAAAAGATCCTCGGCGGAGCGACGTCAGCGGGGTTCACCCAGTTCCGACTTCGTGGCAAGCACGGCAAACACTGGCGGACCTTTGACTCCTACGCCCACGACCTCTCCGACGACCCACAAGTCCGCGGCGTCCTCGTGTCCGGCGGAGACGTCACCGAGCGCGAATTTCTCTCGCGGGCGCTTCGCATCCAGACTGAAGGCAATCAACTGTTGGTCCACGCCACCGACGAAGCGTCACTCATCGAGAACGTCTGTCGATCCATCGTCGACTTGGGTGAGTACATGTTGGCGTGGGTCGGTTACGTCGAACACGACGCAACGAAGTCCGTGCGCAAGGTCGCCTCGAACGGCGTGTCGCAGTACGTGGACGACGTTCACGTCTCGTGGAGCGACGACGCCTTCGGACAGGGCCCTACCGGCACGGCAATCCGAACCAACACCGTGCAGGTTGTGAAGGACGTGCGGCGATCGAAGCGGTGCACGCCGTGGCGAAGGCAGTTTGAGCACTACGGCGTTCACACGTCCTGTTCTTTTCCGCTCACGGTGCGAGACGTCACCATTGGTGCACTCAGCATCTACGGAAGTGACTCGAACGCCTTCGGGCCAGCGGAGATCGAACTGTTAAGCGAACTCGCTGGCGATCTCGCGTTCGGCATAGGTCGCCTCCGCGACGCGCAGAGCCTCGCTCGCAACGAGACGTACTTACGTGAGGCCGAGCGACTCGCGCACGTCGGTCACTGGGAATGGGACTTCACGAGCGATCGATTTGAACTCATGGCGGACGGGATGTACTCGATACTCGGTATCTCCGCGTCGCAGTGGGGCGGCGGCCTCGAGGCACTGCTGTCGTTCGTCGCCCCCGATGACCGCGACGCGGTCAGAACGTCACTCGACGAAACGCTCGAAATCGGATCGTCGGAACTGTTGCACCGCGTCGTGAAGCCTGACGGAGAGGTGCGATTCATCCGAATGCGTTCCGAGGTGGCGCTTGGCGTCAACGGCTCAGCCGAGCGGATCGTCGGCGTCTCGCTCGACGTCACGGACGAGATGACGACGAAGAGGGAGCTCAACCAATCGCAAGAGTTCCTCCTCGCCATCACGGACAACATGGCGGAAGGAATGATCGCGACGGACCGCGACGGCGTCATTACGTTCGCCAACGCGGCCGCGGAGCGGCTCTTTAGACGGTCGTCTGACGAACTACTCGGGAGCACCACGAAGGCGGCCTTCTCATTGAAGAGCGCGGGAGAGAACGCTGCGCCGGACACCCCGTGCACGCTCAGTCGGGTCTGGGCGGGCGGTGAGTCTCTGTCGACGGACCACGACACACTTCTACGACTCGACGGCACCACGGTGCCAGTCGCCTACAGCGCCTCACCCTTACGAGGCCACGGCCTCAACGGCGCGGTGATCGTCTTCGACGACATCAGTGAGCGCGTGGCCGAGCAGCTGAGGGTCGAACGTCAACTTGAGAACCTCGTCTGGGTAGGGCGTATTCGCGACGCCCTCGACAACGGGCGCTTCGTCCTCTACGCCCAGCCCATCGTCGACCTCGCGACCTCAGCGGTCGTTCAACACGAGCTCCTCATCCGGATGGTGAGTCCCGAGGGCGACATACTGGCGCCCGATCTCTTCCTTCCGACCGCGGAGGAGTACGACCTCATCATTGAGATCGATCGATGGGTCATCGGGGAGACGGCCCGACTCGCGGCCCAAGGTCACCGTGTCGAGTTCAACCTCTCGGCGAAGTCGGTCGCGGACGCGAACATCCTTTCCGTGATTCGAAACGCTCTCGAAGAACATGGGGCGCCACCAGAGAACATCGTGTGCGAGATCACCGAAACCGCGCTCATGCGCGACGTCTCGACTGCGGAGACGTTCGTGCGAGGACTGAACGACCTCGGACTGAAAGTGGCGCTCGACGACTTCGGCACCGGCTACGGGGGATTCGCGTACCTCAAACGACTTCCCGTCTCGTACTTGAAAATCGACCGCGAGTTCGTCCGAGACCTCGAAGAAGAGATGTCCAGTCGCCACGTCATTTCGGCCGTGGTCAATCTCGCCCAGGCCTTCGGCATGACGACGGTCGCCGAGGGCGCCGAGAGTGACGCGTCACTGCGCGTGTTGAGAGAACTCGGTGTTGATCACGTGCAGGGCTACGTGGTCGGTCGCCCCTCGCTCGTCACTGAAGCTTTGGTGACGCCCTAACGTCGCGCGAGCGGCACTTCCTCCACAAGCGAATGGGTGCATCGTGTGCAGTGACGTCGAGCTGTCCGATCGGCACTGTCAACGCGGGTTAACATCGAGTCACGCGGGGGCTTGACGGGTAAGAGGCGGTCCCGATGGCGACAAGCACGAAGTTCCGACGTGGTTTCGTCGCGGTCGCGATGTCGGCGTCGCTGCTCAGCGTGGGCGCGCTCGGCGTTGACGCTGGCACGTCGGGGGCGACGACAGCCCCGAAGTCAATACCCCTAGTAAAAGGGAACCTCAAATTTCACCTCTCCTGGGGCGCCAGCACGACCGGAGCGTCGCTCGCCGGCGCCCTCGGAAAGTTTCGAATAAGTGGCGAGGTCACGCAGCCGAATCCGAACGCGACCACGTACGTACTCAAGGGATTGACCGACGGGTTCGCGCTGCACGTCGTACTCGTCGAAGGCGTGAGCGCGAACGCCGTGACTTTCAGCGCGAAGGGATCAGTCGGGAATCGAACCCTGAACGCGACGGGCGTCATTCGGACGTCCGCGACAGGAGCGATCTCGCTGACGTTGACGGGCAAGATCGGCGTCACGAAAATATCGGGCAAGTTCCCGCTCTCCGCGTTCACCATCACGTCCGTCAGCGGTGTCATCAAGGTGACGTGAGGCCCCTTCGACCCTCAGTAAACCTTTCAATGACGGAGCGGAACGAGTATTCTCCTTCGACAAACCAGTCGGAGTAGATTTTTCCTGATGCGATCTCACTATCACACCGCCATCAATCCCGATGATGACAACAACTCGCACGCCCTCATGCTTCGCATGGTGGGTTTCAACAAACGTGTGTTGGAAGCCGGTTGCGCGTCCGGTCACGTCAGCGAGCGCCTCAACGCCCAGGGCTGCACCGTCGTTGGTCTCGAGAACGACGCTTCGGTGGTCGAGCCGGCCCTGCAGTGGCTGGAGCGCGTCATCGTCCGCGATCTCGACGACGAAGGTCTCTGGGACGAGCTCGTCGACGAGTCGTTCGACGCCATTTTGTTCGGGGACGTCCTCGAGCACCTGAAGGACCCTCTGGCCGCGCTC
>DASZHK010000078.1:0-16208 GCA_035937905.1 Acidimicrobiales bacterium | reverse complement strand
AACAATGTCGGACTGCTATTTGACCCCCGTACTCGTCAGTGTTTCAGTGACGTGCCGATCGAGGAGCTTGACGGCGCGTTCCCTGCCCAACGTGCTGAGAAACGCGTGGTCCAACTCGGGCACGATCTCGACATGAAAATGCTCCGACGAGGCCAGACGACGACGAACAATTGAGCCCAGTACGGGAATCTTTCGAAGAGATGAGAGGTCCTCCGGACTCAAAAGCAAGAGGATCTCCGTATGGTTTATAGCAAGCGCCGCTCTCACTTTTGGCGGACAGATCGATGAGAGTTTCAACAAGCCGGACACGGCACGACCACCCAATGCAGATGAGCGCACCGACTGAGAAAGTCGCCGAAACATTCGATTCATCAATCCATGACGTTTCAGCAGGTCATCCGTACGCTGCGCGAACGATCGAATCGACTCGCGTTCGTCCGACTCGAGGCGATCGATATTGAGAGAGACACCGGTGCCCACTTGGGGATTCATCCCGCACACGCCGCGGGTCTTGAGTTCCAAGGCGACTTCAAGCGCGAGCCTTGCTCCGTTGCAGTACCCAATCAGAACCGAGTCCGCCGCGTCCGTTGGCTTAAGGGCGCGCACAACGTCAACGACGTCCTGCTGCCGATTCTTCGCGAGTAGTGACCTTGTTGACTCATCGTGTGGCAAAGGGCTTTCACCGAGGTAACTCGAGTCGAAGCGAACGCACCGCAGACCCAGGCTCGCCCAGCGTCGCGAGAGCTCAACCCAAAGTCGTGCCGGTCCCACATGGTCTTCGTTCACACCGTTGACCATCACAATGAGCGGTCCTTGCACGTCGCCGACGGGCTCAGTCACTATGCCGAACAGTCGCTGCGATCCCAACTCCACCACTCGTTCTCGCACGGCGACTGTCTCTGAGCCGCTCTTCATCACCGTGTCGAAGGTACGTGGCGGATCCGAAAATGGCGTCGGTAGCGACGTGGGTGTCGTTACCCAGGCTCGTATCTCCTCAATTGTCGTCACGGGCTGCACTGTGGAAGGTAGCTGAGTCTCCAACATGGAACCCTGTTCTGACGTCGTGACCCAGTCAACGTTTGCAGAGTCCCATCGTGCTCGAAACTTTTTCGAAATAGGTCGGTCATCGCGAGCAACGACGAGCACTCGATCCGCCAACGCACTCGACGTAGGTTCGGTGAGACTGAACCGATTCAGTCGACGCTCGGCCTCATCACTGAGGGCGTACTCCAGCATTTTGGTCGGTGTACCCGCGTCAGACGTTACGACGTTTCGACCCAGAGCCCCGAGAGCGCTGAGTTCTCGCACGTAGGTTCGCCCTGACTCACAGGGATCCCACATCACAAACGACGACAGCCCCAAGTCGTACGTCGAGGCGGCCGTCCCTACGATCGTGGCGCCCATCCGCATACCAACCGCCGAAATCGACGTAACGCCGAGCGAGCGAAGAAGATCAGTTGCTTGATGAACTCCTTCGATCCACGCCTGGTCAAAATCATCGTCATCCATCGAGCCACCAGAGTCGCCCGTGCCGTAGTGATCGTATCGGAGCGACACGAATCCATCGATTGCTAAGAAGGCGGCAAGGCTCCGAAGTGCGCGCCGAGCTTGTCGTGACTCTCGACCTATCGGCGGGGACAGCAGTACGCCACCTCTCGACGTCTTCCCGACCGGGGTCGTCAATCGTCCTAAAAGCGGCCTATCACTGGTACCGAACCAGAGACTCTCTTCGTGAAACTGGTCGGTGCGCGCCATCGTCGTCATCAAGACTCCACGAAGTCGACTTCCCCGCGTGAGTGCGGTTGGCGTAGCGTCGACGCGTGCGGCGCCGACGCGGCGAGATTCGAAGAAAAGTGGACGATGGAGTGCGCCAATGGGTCGTGTTGACTCGTGGTCATCGCACAGCGAGTTCGTCACGCGCCGCCGCGCCATCGCGAACCAGTGGAATCAGACGCTTTCCGAAGTCAATCGCGTCAGCCAGTGGATCGAAACCCTTGAGCAACAGCGTTGTAATACCGAGATCGTAGTACCGCAGCATTGCTTCGGCGACCTGTTCTGGAGTACCCACCAGGGCCGTCGAGTTACCGGCGGCACCAGTCAAGTTGGCCACTTTCATCCACAACCGCTCGTCGTACACGTCTTGGTCGGCGGACATTTGGATGAGTCGCTTACGACCAACTGACGTCGTTCCACTCGTCTCGCGATCGACCGAGAAGGTGGCGTTACGTTGGCCCCCAAGCCCTTGATACGTGTCTTGATGGCCCGCCATTCTTTGCTTTGCCAATTCGATCCGCGCCGCCGTCTCCTCCGCAATCCACTCAGCTTTTTCCCACGCCTCCTCTTCGGTGTCCGCGATGATCGGTCGAAGCGAGAGACTAAAGCGAAGAGTGCGGCCAACTTTGTCAGCGGCACGGTTGATGGTCTCCATGCGAGCTGCCACCTGGTCTCGTGGCTCGCCCCAAAAGGCGTACACGTCGGCCTCGGCGGCGCCAACCTCTATGGCGGGCGGTGACGCTCCGGCGAAATAGAAGGGTATGCCGCCAGGAGAGACCGGCTTGACCGAGCTAAACGCGCTCTCGTAGCGGTAAAACTCGCCCTCGAAATCAAAGGGTGCGTCTTCTCGCCAGAGCCTGCGCGCGATCATCATCATTTCTTTCGTACGCCGATAGCGGGTGTCGTGGGGTACGAAGTCGCCCTCTCGGCGCTGATCCGCCTCATCGCCGCCGGTGATGAAGTGGATGGCGATCCTCCCACCTCCCGTGAGGTGATCGAGAGTCGCCGCCATGCGAGCGAGCACGACGGGTTGAATGAAGCCGGGTCGCTGGGCGACCAGCACCTTAAGTTTCCTCGTGCTGTTCAACACGGCGCTGGCGACGGCCCACCCCTCTGGCGCGACAGCCCCGTAACCCACGAGAACGCGATCGAAATCCCCGTCGTCGTGTGCTTGGGAAATCGCGACGAGGTACTCGGGATCGATGACGGGGCCGTCCATCCAGTCGACAACGGGGCCGTCGACGAGTGGACCCTTGATTTCCGAGGCGTCCCGCGTTCCCACCATTCCGATGATCTCGACTGGCATTCTCTAGCGTCCTCCATCGTCATCGCTAAGAGCGATCTCATCGTGCCCCGCGACTGCGTCAGTCTTCAAGAGATCGCCCGGTAGAACGCTAACATCCGGTTGATGGCTAGGGACACGGTCGATACGTCGACCAGCGAGAAGCGGCCCCTGGTCGCCGTAGGCTACGGACCT
Source organism: Acidimicrobiales bacterium (assembly GCA_035937905.1). Classification (GTDB taxonomy): domain Bacteria; phylum Actinomycetota; class Acidimicrobiia; order Acidimicrobiales; family RAAP-2; genus RAAP-2. The sequence goes on along the minus strand of DASZHK010000078.1, from coordinate 12,958 downwards.
CGTTGTGTACCCGTGATGCAACTTACCGCCGCGGCCGCTGGCGTCTGCGAGTTGCTGTGGATGATTGACGGTTCACTGCCCGAAATGCAAGAGATGACGGAGCTGTTGAATCGCTTCGGGCCGGTGGTGAACGTCGACGGCCTTCGCGTCGAACAGATTCTCGAAGAACTCTCGGCGCCGTACAAGCCCGACGGGATCGTGACTTACCTCGACGAAAACATGAAGACGTACGCCCAAGTGGCCGAGGCGCTCGGTCTTCCGTTTCACTCCCTGGCCACTTCCACCGCACTGACGGACAAGGCTGCGCAACGCCGTGTGCTTCGAGACGCCGGCCTCTCCGTACCGACCTGCGTGATCATCTCTCCTCAGGAGGCCGGATCCGAAGGTGCCACCGTTGAGTCCGGAGTTGGCTGGCCCGCTGTCTTGAAGCCCCGCTCGGCCCAAGGAAGTCGCTACACGTTCTTTGTGGACAACGAAAACCAGCTGATCAAGTATCTCCAAGCCCTCGGCCCACAGCGGCCCGATATGGTTCTCGAGACCTATCTCGCGGACGATCCCTCACGAGCCGGCGAACCGTTCGCCGACTACGTGTCCGTCGAGAGTGTCGTCGCGCGAGGCGTCATCAGTCATTTAGCCTTGACAGGCCGATTCCCACTGGCCGCGAACTTCCGCGAGACCGGGTTCTTCATCCCTGCGGCGCTGAACGACACCGACCAGTCGGCGGCGTTGTCGCTCGCGTCATCAGCCATCGAGGCGCTCGACGTGACGACAGGATGCTTGCACTCGGAAATCAAATTCACGCCCGACGGACCTCGAGTCATAGAGGTCAACGGCCGCGTGGGCGGGGGCGTGCCGGAGATGCTCGATCGCGCCGCGGGCGTGGCGCTCGTAACGTTGACCTTGCGCCTAGCCCTCGGAGAAGACGTTCGCGTCGAGGGTCCAGTCGCCACTGAGCGTATTGGTTACCGCTTCTTTCTCCAACCGCCAGCCGTGTCAGCTACCGTCGCGGCGATCAACGGCATCGACGCACTGAGCAACTTCCCCGGAGTCGACGCCATCACCGTGCATCAGGCACCCGGAGCAATGCTGGACTGGAAGGACGGTTCGCGCAATCACATCGTCGCCGTCGTCGGATCTGCTCATGACTACGAAGAGTTGCAGGCCGTCAATCGAATGCTGAACGATGAGGTGACGGTCGCGTACGCCAACGTGAGCCACGACGCGTGACGGTTCGACTGGCTTCGATCGCCGAGCGTGACGCTTCCACTCATGTAAATAGCGGTAGCGCGCCACGCTGGACCTGTGCGTTGGTGAACAACATGCCCGACGGCGCCTTCGACGCTACTGAGCGTCAGTTTCTCGGGCTTCTCGAGGAAGGTTCCGGCACCGACGTCATCGAAGTACGTCGACACACGATGCTCGGCGTTCCGAGGGGAGAGCAAACCGCGGCGCGGATAGCAGAAGAGTACGCCCCGTTCACCGACGCGTACCTCGACCCGCCCGACTTATTAATTGTCACCGGATCGAACCCGATCGAATCAAGAATTGAAGACGAACTCTATTGGAACGATCTCATCGAATTGCTCACGTGGGCTAGGGGAAACGTCGGGTCGACTCTTTTGTCGTGCCTGTCAGCGCACGCGGCGCTGAGCGTGTTCGACGGCATCGCCCGGGTCCGTCTTGCGACGAAATGCACCGGTGTTTTCACTCAACACGTTGTCGACGACCAACCACTCACGCAAGGGATCGAATCGGAAATTCTCCTTCCCCACTCACGTTGGAACTCGGCCCCTCGTGACGACCTCGAGGGGGCTGGCTACGACGTCATCGTCCACTCCGAAGTCACGGGCTGGGGCGTGGCGACCCGAGAAGAGAACGGGCGTCAGCTGATCCTCGTCCAAGGCCACCCGGAATACGATCCCGCGAGTCTCCTTCGCGAGTACCGACGAGACGCCGGAAGATTCGTGCATCACGAACGCGACGATCCTCCCTGTCTTCCCTATCACTGCGTGTCAGAGGAGGACTGGGGGTCTCTTGAACGCACGCATGACGAGATCATCCACGGCGAGCGAGATCCGCTCCTCATTGACCGGTATCCCTTTGACGAAGTCGGCGCTCGCGCGCCGTGGCCGTGGCGCTCCTCGGCCACCCGCTTCTTCACCAACTGGTTGACTAGCGTCGGTCGAGGAAAGGACTGATCATGCACGACGAGACCATCGCCATCCACGCCGGCTATCAGGCCGACGGCACGCGGGCGGTCGCCGTGCCGATCTATATGACGGTCGCTAATGACTTCATTGACGCGGACCACGCCAACGCGATCATGGACTTGGCCATACCGGGTTTCCACTACAACCGAATCAACAACCCCACGAACGACGTGTTGGAAAGACGCATCGCCGCCCTTGAGGACGGGACCGCTGCCCTTGTCGTCGCGTCGGGCATGGCGGCCGTCAGCTACGCGATCCTCACCGTCGCCACGGCCGGTTCTAACTTCGTCGTCGCACCTCAGCTCTACGGCGCGACGTACACCTATTTCGCCCACGTGCTCTCCACCTTGGGTATCGAGGCACGCTTCGCGGAGAATGACCAAGCGGAATCGATCGGATCCTTGATCGACGAGCGAACGTGCTGCGTCTTCGTCGAGTCAATTGGCAATCCTGCGGGCAACGTGGTGGACCTGGAAGCCGTGGCCGACGTCGCACACCGTGCCGGTGTTCCTCTCATCGTGGACAACACCGTGGCGACGCCAATGATGCTGAAGCCACTTCATCACGGCGCGGACGTCGTCGTTCACTCATTGACAAAGTTCATTGGCGGACACGGCACGACGCTCGGTGGGGCCATCGTCGACGGTGGGAGTTTCCCGTGGACCGAGCACGCCGAACGCTTCCCCACTTTCAACCAGCCCGAAGTCGCCTTCCACGACGTCGTGTTCGCTCGAGACTTCCCGGAGCGACCCTTCATCGTTCGAGCTCGCGCCATACAACTGCGCAACACGGGTGCCACGCTCTCGCCGTTCAATGCCTTCCAGCTCCTTCAAGGGCTCGAGACGCTGTCGCTGCGCCTCGAACGCCATGAGGCCAACGCCCGTGCTGTCGCCAACTATCTCGCCAACGACTCCCGCGTCGAGTGGGTGAGCTTCGCGGGATTCCCGGATAATCCTTACCACCATCTGGTTCAGAAATACTTGAAAGGACGAGTGCCGTCCATCATCACCTTCGGCGTGTCGGGCGGGTACGACGCCGGACTCGCCTTCTTCGATTCGGTGGAACTGTTCAAGCGACTGTTGAACCTCGGCGACGCGAAGTCACTCGTCATCCACCCTGCGTCAACCACGCACCGACAGCTGAGCGAAAGTGAGTTGGTCGCGGCGGGAATACGACCTGAGACCATCCGCCTTTCGATCGGACTCGAGCACGTCGACGATCTGATCGACGACATTGACCAGGCGCTCACCAAGGCGGTCGGGTAGGTACCGCCTTCATCGAGCGGGGCTCAATTGACTTGAAGGTCAATCGATGATGGCTTCGACGGTCGCCTGCGCGTCGTAGACGGCTCGCAGGCGACTGCGCGGTGAGGGCAGATAGTGCGTGAAGTAACGAACACCTTCGGTCAAAACACCAAGGAGCGAGATGCCCGTCTGGATTCTTCCCTCGGCGTCGTAGGGGTGGAAGTCTTCACTGATCGCCACGCTGCCCACGGTTTGGTTCCCGTAACTGAACTGCGTTAGCCGCCCCTTCGTGTAGAGGCGACTGAGAAGAGGTGAACTGGATCGGGCCAGTGACGGGAGATCCAGGTGTCCTCGTATGACGTGATTCACGGTGACTTCCACCGACTGCGCGAGCCTCGTCGAGCGAATGACGACGGTGCCGTTCTCCCCGGCCGAGACCTCCGGATACGGTCCGAACGGAATGCTCACCACTCCCGCGTCGAGCAGAGCGAGCAGCTGCTGTGACCGTATCGCTGGTGGGCCAGCTTCGAGCCGATTGATCCGCCCGCGGACGTTTGACTGGAAGTCAATGAATGACTGCATGGAAAGCCCGCCGTATTCAATCACCGAACGCATCTGGTCTCGAAGGATCCTCGTCACCTCTTGCGCAGCTTTAAATGGACTACCGCCCAGAGCTACTGCCTGATCCAAGTCTGTGGCAATCAAGTGGTACACGTGGGATTGGTAGGCGCTGCTCGATTGGAAGCGAGCGTCCGCGTCGGCGAACACCACGGCGGCCGGGTCGAAAGAGCCGTACGTCGGAGTGAGAAGATCCACCGCCTGGGCGAAGGTCCCGGCCTCCCAGCTGGCCTGAAGTTGGTCTCGCACCGACGCCGACGCGGACGAGCCACCCATCAGATACGCGGAGTGGATCAAGTACCGTACCTGCATCTCCGCGAAGAGTAAGGGAAGAAGGTCGTTGCGAAAGTCCACGCGCCGTCGCAGTGGCGAACCCGAAGGATTGGTCATCTCTTTAAACGCCGCCGGAGTGCAGACGATCGGCTGATAGTCACCCGTGGGATCGACCCCGTGCATCGACTTCGCGCAGTAGGGAACGCCGGACCTCGAGTAAAAATAGATGTCGGGCTCGCGGCCGCTGGGCACGTAGCAGAGACGATCGCCAACCTCCTCGTACGCGCCGCCGCGGCCGAGCGTAAGGGCGGTAATGAGGTCGTACCCGACGAGACCCATCCCCGCAATCGCGACCGGCTCTCCCGGCGCCACCGCCGAGTCGAAGAATTCAACCGGATACGGTCGCAGGTAATGCACCTCGTTCGACCTCGCGGCGCCCTCTTCATTCAAGGTGTGTCCTGAGGTCAATACCACGTGGTCAACGCTGATTTGAGTTCCGTTCTCCAGCCACACCGACTCGCGGCCCCCTATCTCGGGCGTGATGTCGGTGACGGCGGTGTAGTGGCGTACGACCTCGAGGTTGGAGGGCGCTTCGGCGATGAGAGCCTCGTAAAACCACGCCAAGTACTCGCCCATGAGCCGTCGAGGCAAGTAGTCCGTCGGCTGGATCGTCTCGCCAATTGAACCGATCTTGTACTCGTAGCCAACGCGACGGTATCCCTTGCGAAGCGCCCACTCGTACAGGCCTACGGCGTAACCAGGGTCCTCGTCGTGGTCAGGTGCCGCGTAGAGCGAAAGTTGGCCACACGGGTTGTTCAGGATTAAATAGTCAGGCTGCGCCGCCGAGTAGACCCCGCCGCCGAGTTGACCCGGCTCTATGACGTGCACCCGAACGGAAGAGTCGACGTATCGTGCTCGATTTACCGTGCGCTCTAAGACACAGAGCCCCCAAGAACCAAGACCGACGATGGCGAATTCGTTCATCGCTGCGCGCTCGGTCCAGCACCGGCTCGCCACGAATTCACGACCGGTGTATCTGCCCTCGCCACTTGATACCGCAACTTCATGGTTCGGACGGTCCCTTCTTTGCTCACGCAGTAGAAACTAGGTTACGCCGCCGTGCTGATGCCGGACCAGGCCGCGGGTCGCGCACTGGTCGGAGGTACGATGACGAGATCAGGATCCTTATCTCGTCAACACTCTCGAGAGTTCCGGATTGATCGAAAATGGGAGGAGGAGCCTCACAGTGGGTCACATAACGGCGGCGTCGAGTGCTCTGTATCTGCGATGTCTCATTTTGGTGACGACGCAGTGTTCCGCGGACGGTGCCGCCCACAGAGATCGTCGCGGCCGTGTCCTCTCGGGCACCTCGAACTGAGTCTCAGTGGAGGATCATCGTTGACGAGCTCCAGTGTGCTCCACGACATCATCGATCGAGCGAGTATCGAACCCGATCAACCTGCCGTCAAGGACCTCGAACGCGAATTGAGTTACGCCGAACTGGTGGACGAGGTAGCCCGACTCGGCGCTGGCCTTCACCATCGCGGAGTCGTTGAAGGTGACCGAGTCGCCCTCCTCATCCCCAATTCCGTCGACTTCGTCGTCGCCGCTCTCGCCAGTCTGTGGGTCGGAGCGCTCTTCGTTCCGTTGGCAGTAACTGACCCGCAGTCTCGCCTTTCCATCGTCGTAGCCGACTGTTCGCCAGTACTCGTGATTACCTCGGATCAAGAGGAAAATCCTCAGTCCGCCCTACTGGGTGGCGCCTCACAGGTACCCATTGATCTACTGCGCGAAATGGAAGGCATCCCCGTACTCGAGACTGAGGATGCCGCTCGTGCGGCGTACATGATCTACACGTCTGGAACGACGGGAACGCCCAAAGGAGTCCGAATAGGAAACGCGGCGTTCGCAGCCGCGGTGCACTCGACGGCGAACGCGCTCGGGCTGGACCGTGCCACGAGGACACTGTGCGTCTCCCCATTTCACTTCGACGGCTCGTACGCCAATCTGTTCACGACCCTCGTTTCGGGCGGCACGGTCGTCATTCGACCTCGTGACGCGCTCATGTTTCCGCGAACGTTCTTCAACACCGTCGCGAAAGAGAACATCAACTACGCAGGATTCACACCAAGTTATCTTCGACTTCTACTCGTAAGTCCACAGATGGAAAAGCTCAAAGACACGTCGCTTGGGATTCTCGCTCTCGGTGGCGAGGCGAGTTCCGTTGCCGACATCGAATCGTTGTGGGCACACGCGCCCGATATTCGCGTTTTCAATCGCTACGGACCGACGGAGACCACTATTGCGGTCACCAATACGGAACTCACCTCCGAAATGATCGAACAAGGTGTCGTGACGATTGGGCACCCCCACCCGGGCGTGACCTTTGCTCTAGTTGACGACCAGGGACGTGTCATTGACGGCACCGACCTTCCCGGCGAGTTGTACATCGGCGGAGTTCAACTCATGGACGGCTACTGGGCTGATCCTGAGCTCACGAAATCGGTGATGCGCGACGACGTCGTTCCGGGTCAGTCGCTCTACCGCAGCGGAGACCTTGTCTACCGTGACGATCGCGGGGGCTACGTGTACGTGGACCGCGTCGATCGCGTAGTGAAGCGAAACGGCGTGCGCATTTCACTCGTCGAACTGAGCGCGTCGATGAGCAAACTAGAAGACGTTGTCGCGGCTACCTGCTTGACTTTCGACAGTGGGGGCGATTTAGCCATCGTGGCCTTCGTCGTGGCCAAGACAGGGCTTTCCGCTCTCGACCTCAGGATCGTCGCCAGCAAATTGATCCCGGAGACCATGTTGCCTGACCGAATCAAGTTTGTCGACTCGATGCCTCTCAATAGATCGAACATGTTGGACGAGTCGCGACTTTTGTCCGAGGCGGGCTTGCGGCCATACCGACCGGCCTCGTCACCTTCAGTGCCCACCTGACCAGACCGTGCGGCCCAGACAACGTCGATCATCCCGCAGCGAAACGTCCATCCGACCAAGGACCTCTTTCGAGATCAGTTTGTTGAGGCAACGACGCCCAGGAAAGCCAGTGATGCTCGAATCGCCGCTACTGACTCGAACGTGCTTTTCCGAAGCAATTCGTCGGGGAACTCGACGTCGAATTCGTCTTCCAGGGCCAGCATCACGTTGACGCAGGCATGAGAGGTGAGACCCATCGTAAAGAGGTCATCGGCTTCACTGAGGCCAAGCGCGGAGACTTGCAGGCGGCCGTGGGTCTCGATCACTTCCCTGATCGTTGCGTCAACGTCGGTCACCAGCTGACGCGACTGGGGCGACTGGTCACTTCGGTCAATGCGTCCCAATTCGAGTGCCAACATTCGACACGGATCTCGCGTTCCCAATTAATCACTTTCAGCCATTTCCTCGCTCTATTGGCGCCTATTTAAGAGTAGGTCGCCGACGCACTTTTCCATGACGTGGACGTCGTTTGTCGAAGTTTAAAGCTCCGCGAGTTCGTTTCGGGTCAGCGTCAACTGTCGAACTCCGGCGTCAGATAACCCATTCGCCAGCAACGACGAACTCGCAGTCGAGCGACGACACCTTCGTCCGACACCACCGGGGCCAACCCCGAGAACTAGTCTCAAGTGATGCCTAGGATTGTCGGCCCTGGTTCTAGCAGGCTCCTTATACCACTCGTGGCCGCCATAATTCTCTTCGGGTTCACGCCAATTTCTCGAGTTCTGCTACGCACGGTGGACGGTAGCTTTGCTCCTTCTAAGTACAGTTCACTGGCGTTGAGGACTCCGTCGGATGCGGTTAATGGCCTATTTGCCGGCCAGCCCGTGCTCGTCCGACTGACCAACCATACGGGACACCTCAAGACCTATCACTGGAACGCCTCCCAGAATGGCGCACTGATCAGCCTCGGCGAACAGACACTGGGAAACGGCCGGGCAACCACCATATCCGTCCCGTCGCGCGGTGCTATTTCCGGAAGACTGCGCATTGCGATCAGCGGCACGAATATCTTCGTTACTGTGCCCATTTTGGCATCGTGAGTGTAAATCATCCCCACGCGTGCGTTCGGGGTCGCGGAACAAGGGCGGACGAACCTCACGAAGACAACTCACGGCTCGATCGACGTCGCACTCTCGCTCTCGTGCCTCTCTCAGATGCTCAAGCAGCTCTTTTAGAGACGCGACGAGGTCTTGACCGCGACCTTCTTTCTGGTAGTAGCGCGTCAAGACCGCGAATTGAGATCGCCATTCGAAGCGCGAAGAGAGGGCGCGCACTTCTAAGGCACGTTCAATGAATGAAAGCTCGAGCCCACAATCGACTCTGAGCGTGGTCGTCTGTTCGTACAATGGCGCGAACAAACTGCCTGCCTGCTTCGACGCACTCTCTCGTCAACGAGTCCCGATCGACGTGTTGGTCGTCGACGATGGATCCACCGACGGAACGGACGCGTTGGCGCGAAGCTACGGATTCTCTGTCATCAGACACGAGACGAACAAGGGGATTTCCGCAGCACGAAACACCGGTCTGACTAACGCAACGTCATCGATCGTCGCGTACTGTGACGATGACTGTTCTCCGCCAACTGACTGGACCGAACAGTTACTCATCGCCTGGAACGCGCACCCCGACGTGACCGTCCTCGGCGGAATGGTCGAAGTAGACCATCCAGTTTCATTTACGCAGCGCTACCTCGAGTATCGCAATCCGCTCGTGCCCGCGGAGGTCGAGCTCTCGCGTCAACCGAGTTTCTGGTATCGCTTCACTCGACAGTTCCGCCCGCCACGACTACCGACGTCAAGCGCCTTCCCTGTCTATTCGGTCGTCGGGGCCAACATGTCGATGCACCGAATTCGAGCTCTCGAAGCTGGAGCATTCGACAAGGATCTCTTGTTCGGAGAGGGTGAAGAGATGGCACTGTGCGAGGCCGTCCGTAGGCGCTTTGGTGAGTCGTCGGTGATCGTGGACCCTCACGTGGTCATGGCTCATCGATTCGACCCATCAATGCTCAAGACCTGGCGACGCAGTTTCGCCTACGGAAGAGGTGCTGGCGAGAGATGGAGAAAGAGCTCCGGCTGGCCCTCGCTACCCGTTGTCGGCCCCACAGCTATTGTCGGCACCGTTATGATCGCACCATTTTCATGGCCCCTTGGACTCATAATTGGCCTAGCGACACTCACGACACCTTGTCTCTTTTGGGTCTCTCGTACCACGACAAGGCGTCGCGCGGCCATGGCGGCGTACCCTTTCGCGGCTCTCATCGACGATCTCGTGAGCGTCTTAGGTTTCGCGCGAGGCATCAGTAAAGAAGCAGGTGGAGTATCGAAACTCCGTCGAGGTTAATCTCGCGTTTGCGCCCACCGAAAGCACTCTGGCGAAGGTCCGTGGAGCTTTGGCCCAAGGTCGCACCAACGGGACTTTGGCTGTTGTCAGCACTGTTGCTGTCCGTCGTACTCAGCCTGGTCCACTCGCCACTCGTTCCGTTGCCAGGGGTCGTGACGATGCTGCTGGTTCCGGGCGCAGTGGTCATGTCACTACTGAAGACGCGTCCTGCCAACACCGCCGGACGATTGGTACTTGCCGTTTGCCTGAGCATGATGGTCATCATGGTGGTCGGTGGTGTGGCCAGTTTGCTCGGACCACACCTTGCGCTTGCGCACCCGCTAAATCCACTGCCTGAGAGTGTCATCTGGATCGTCCTCGCCGTCGTCGCACTCGTGCTGTGTGCGGTCAAGGACCGAGATCCCGTCACGTGGATCATGGAAGGCGTTCGGACGACGAACTTTTATTCCGTGCTCGGCGCCGCGCTGCTAGTAGTGCTGTCGGTCCTTGGTGCTGCTCAGCTGAACCACACCGGCAACAATCACCTCGCCGCTTTCGCCACAACGATCGACGTCATCGTCCTCGTGGCTGGCGTCGTCGGCGGTTGGAAACGGTCGAATCGATGGCCCCTGAGCACCTTGCTCTACTTCGTGTCGCTCGCTCTTTTGTTGTCAACGAGTTTGCGTGGTGCGCATCTGTACGGATGGGATATCCAAAAGGAATTTGGGATTGCCTCTCGTACGCTCCACGCTGGAGCGTGGGTGATTCCGGCGAATCACGACCCCTTCGCTTCGATGCTTTCGCTCACCGTCCTTCCAGCGGTGCTTCACTCGCTCGTGAAACTGCGTCTTCTCGCCTTCTTTCAGTTGGTGGTTCCCGCAATACTCGCCCTCCTCCCACTTGCCATGTTCGCCACCGTTCGAAGCGTCCCTCGCTGGGTGAGCAACGGCCGGCGCGTTCCACCACGACCAGGCCTTGCGTTTGGCGTCGTCGCGGGCATCATCGTCTCGAGCGTGGCGTTTTCATCTCTCTTGGTGACCATTACTCGACAGGCGATGGCCGTCACCATGCTTACCGCCATCGTTATGGTGGTCTTTGATCGCAAGATGTCCGCTCGCCACGCGCAGATCGCCGTCGGACTTTTAGTGGCCTCTATCTCATTCACCCACTACACGACCTCCTATCTTGTGGCGGGCACCCTCCTTATCGCGTGGGGCGTGGGGTGGCTCTGGTCGCGAGGGCGCCTCGGAACACGGCGGGTGAGAATTGAAGAACATCGATACAACGTTCGATCACGAAGTGTCCTCAACTCCACGCTCGTCATTGTGGCTTTCGTCGCCGCACTCGGATGGAACCTCGGCGTGACTCGTAACAACGCGCTGTCGAATACGGCGAGCGCTTTCTCATCCCAAGGAGCAGGGCTCTCGACTTCAATATCTCAGGGTGCCACGATCTCTGCTCCCGAACTCCAATAAATTCTCGTACTCCAACTCAAAAAGACTGATAGCTGGATTGTCCCCGTCCCCGCTGCCAGCACGGTTCATCTCGTCACCGAGAACCTACCTACGTCGAAAGGCGTCTTCTCAGGTCTCCACGGCTGGTGGAACGGACTTAATTTCTTTCTCGATGAAGGACTCTGGGCCCTCCTAGGTTTTGCATTTCTGTATGGCGTCTTCCGATTAGGGCGCCGTCAGTCCGATCTCTACAGTGCTGATCTCGTCGGCCTGGCTGTCGCTGGACTCATGATCGGCGGTCTCTCACGTTTTTCGGGAACGCTCGCCGCCCTCTACAGTCCGGAGCGCGCGGCCATCGTTACCGCCATCTTCCTAGCGGCACCTGTCACGATGTTGCTGGACGACGCCGCCGAGACACTCGAAACCCACGGTGGTCGAGTCGCCAGAACGTCGCTGCCGGTAGTCGTTACGGTCGTTGGCGTCTTCGCCGTGTGGGCTACCGGATTGGGCACCTTGCTTTTCGGTGGTGATCCCCCGGGATCGCTGACGGCCCACGGCGTGAACGCGCAACAATTCACGGTTTCGACCACGGAGTTGGCAACGGCCGACTGGTTACGAAACCACGCCAGTTCTCAAGACGTCGTCCAAACCGATCCCTTCGGACAACTCGTCCTTCTCTCCGAAACGGGCAACTTTCACTTGTTGGACGAAATCGTGCCTAAGGAAGTAGACGCCGCGTCCTACGTGTATCTATCTACGGTCAATTTGATCGACAATCGTACGCAGGCCGAGTCAAATGACTTCGCCTACTCAACCGTTTATCGTTCCAACATCACCTTCTTCAATCAGAATTTCTATATCGTGTACTCGACCGGATCCACTCGTGTGTACCACTGATCCATCCTTTTCTAGGTTAAGGGTCGCTACTGAAAGGAGAGGGTCTCCGTGAGCAACGAAGCCGAGAGCAATCACTTGAACGGTGAAGTGCTGAAGGCGTCGGTCGTCATTGTCAATAAGGACGATCGACTACTCTCCGACACGCTCGAAGCCCTTGAACCTTTTTTGGGATCTACGATTCACGAAGTCTTGGTGGTCGACGCGTCCAACGGTGCACTTGACGACATTCGCTTGTCACATCAGTGGGCTCGATGGATTGACTACGTCCAGCCATTGGGCGTCGACACGACGATTGCCCATCAACGGAACCTCGGTGTTCGAAGCGTAGAAGGCAACGTCATCGTCTTCACCGACTCCGGCTGCTTGCCGGAAGACGGCTGGCTTGAGCGACTACTCGCGCCGATTTTGAACGAGGGCGAGTTCGTCACTTGTGGTCCGGCGCGCGCCATTGGAAAGAGCGTGTACTCGGGTGCACACTGGTCGGGAAACGTTGGCGCTGACTACGTGCCGATGGCTACCACCATCAACTTGGCATTTCGGCGCGAAGCATTCGAAGCCGTCGGAGGGTTTGACGAGTCCTTTGGATCGGCGGAGGATATCGACTTCACGTGGCGACTGACTGACGTCGGCTACCGCCTTCGCTGGGTGCAGGACGCGATCGTCCAACACGACTGGGGCACGGCGCAACGGCAAATACGACGAGCATTCTTTTACGGAAGAGGCGAGTGCCGGCTGCTTCGCAAACACCCCCATCGGATCGTTAGTTCGGTGAAACAGAATTCGGCTCCCCTGGCCTTCGCCGTCTTTCTGCTTGGCCTGCCCTTGACCGCAAAGTGGCGGTGGTATCCCTTACTGCTCCTGTGGCCAATATGGCGTTATCGAAAGGAAGAGTTGCGGTGGCTCGTCCTCCTCGACCACCTGGCCGGCGGCGCGGGAGTACTTTACGAACTCGCCAGACCGG
>DASZHK010000077.1:0-14722 GCA_035937905.1 Acidimicrobiales bacterium | reverse complement strand
GCTGGCCTCTTTGGAATTCTCGACAAGACGGCACAGACGGCTTTCTTCGTCACTGAGCACGGTGGCAGTTCCTTCTTGTGGCAGAACCTCTTCTGGTTCTTCGGTCACCCCGAGGTGTACATCATGGCGCTGCCCGGTTTTGGCATCGTCGGCGAGATCATCCCCGTGTTTACGAGAAAACCACTCTTCGCGTATCGCGTCGCCGCAGCCGGAATGATCGGCGTCGCCCTGCTGTCATTCTTCGTGTGGCAACACCACTTGTTCCAGAGTGGTATTGACCCCGACATGCGCCCGCTGTTCATGCTCACGACCGAGCTGATCTCCATTCCGACCGGCTTCATCTTCTTGGTCGGTATGGGCACGCTCTATCGAGCGAAGATCAGATTTGAAGTGCCGATGCTGTTCTGTATGGCCGTGTACTTCAACTTCCTCATCGGTGGCGTGACCGGAGTGTTCCTCTCGGACGTGCCGGTGAACGTCACCGTGCACGGTGGCTTCTTCGTACTGTCGCACTTCCACTACACCATCATGGGCGGCCTGATCTTCGCGTTCTTCGGCGGACTGTACTTCTGGCTGCCGAAGATGACCGGCAAGGTCATGAACAAGAAGCTCGGGCTGTGGCATTTCTGGACGATGTTCGTCTTCTTCAACCTGACGTTTTTCCCAATGTTCATCATTGGACTGCTCGGACAGCCGCGCAGGGTGTTCACCTACGCCAAGCACCTTCAGACGTTGAACGACTTCTCGTCCGTGTCCGCGTTCCTGCTCGGCCTCTCGTTCCTCATCTTCGTGGCGAACCTCATGTGGTCGCAGTTCATCAGCCCCGTGAAGTCGCCCGCGAATCCCTGGGACTCCCTTGGCCTCGAGTGGCAGACGGCGTCGCCGATTCCCCGTCACAACTTTGACCGCATCCCGGTCATCATGACGGACCCCTACCACTACAGCGAAGAAGGAGCCCCGGCGGTAGCCGACTTCGGCGGCGGCGCGAAAGCTGACATGAGTAGTGCAACTGTTCCCGGCAACGACCCGGCTTAGTAGCGAGAAAAGAGCAAAGCCATGCCTGAAGAATTGATAAAAGAAACGCAGACCGTCAGCGACACTCCTGAGGAGCAAGAGTTCGAGCTACGCGCTCACATCGGCTCCGTCTGGAGCGGCGGGCGCCTGTTTATCGCGATGTACACCTTCTTGGACGCGTCGCTGATCTTTAGTTACTTCTACCTGCGCTCCAGCAACAACGGCCTCTTGTGGCGCCCGAATCACGTCACCGCACCCACGGGTTTCGGGTGGGCGATCTACGCGCTCGTGCTGCTCGCGACGCTGATGGCCTTCTACGGACAAGCTCGCCTCCGAAAGGGCAGTGTCTTGGACTGGCAGATCGCGAGTTGGGTCGGTGTGTTCGCTGGTGCGTTCGGACTGATGTTGCAGATCTGGGAGTTCACGGCGGTGCCGTTCGCGCCCGGTTCCAGTGGCTACTCGTCGACGTTCATCGGCTACGCCGTGATGAACATCATGACGCTCGTCATCGTTACCTACTGGATCGAGACGACGCTCGCACGTTCGTATCGTTTGCCCAAGGAAATTGGTGGCGACAAGCCCATCATGTCGATGCATCCCTCGGCGCAGTCGTTTCGCGCCAACGTGTCGGCGATGACGTACTTCTTCGGCTTCACGGCCTTGGCCAGCACCCTGTTGTTTGCCATGTTTTACTTGCTGTAGGGACTACCTGCGGTTCAGGTGTCGTAAAGACGTTCAACGTTCGGTAGTTTGAGTACGAGAGACTAGGTGGTGAGAATGCTAGGTGTAGACAGTTTTATAGGACCTCAAGTTCAGACGTTGGTCGTTCTGTTGGGTACGTTCTTCGCCGTGGTGATTTGGGGATTCTTCCAGCGCAAACATTCCGAGTGAACGCGGAGACTTCTCAGATTCGCTCTTCGCGCAGTAAGGCCCGTGCCCGCAACCTGCTTGCTGGTGCGGGTCTTTTGCTGTGGCTTCTTTTCCTGGCGCCGCCGCTCTCCACGTGGACGAAGAGTTACGAGTGGGTACAGGGAGCCCAGTTCTGCTTTTTCGCCGTCATCGTTCCCTTTTTGTTGATGGTGGGGCGTCCTTGGCAGTGGCTTGGTCTCACGTCGAATGAACCGATCAGATTTGATAGTGACGGGGGGCTGGTCTCGCCATCTCATCCGCGACTCCTAGATCGTGTCGCCATCGCGCGCGCGAAGCGCAGCGACCACCGTCGAGCGGTGGCCCTGACCCTCGTGTTTATCGGTCAGTCAATCCTCTGGCGCTCGTCGCCCATGGTGGACGCACTCGTTCGTCACGGCTGGCTGGCGGTCGTCGAGTCGTTGGCGCTCATCGTCGGTGGCGCGCTGTTATGGCTCGACTTGATCGAGTCCTCTCCCTTTCGTCCGGGCGCTACACGGCCCTACCGCATCGGTATCTCGACGGTGTCGATGTGGACCGTGTGGGTGCTCGCGTACCTGATGGCCATGTCGCAGAACACGTGGTATCACGACATCCACCACGTCGCCGGTGGACTGTCGCAGTCCGCCGACCAACAGTTCACCGCGGGCACCATGTGGTTTCTCTCCGCCGCCGCCTTTCTTCCGGTCATCTTCTCGAACCTCAATCGTTGGCTCAAGTCCGAAGAGGACCCCGACGAAGAGTTGTATCAGCTCGTTCGTCGAGACCGCACGCGAGGTTTCTTCGGGACGAATCCCTAGATACATCGTTTTTGCTGTGTTGACGGGCGCAGTGCCTGCGGACACTCGGAGTCGATCGAAAGGTAAAATTGACTGTTGCTGCTTGGGAGCGTGCGCCTGGACAGCGCGCCGACGGCGACACGGTCGGAGTTTTCGGACCCTAGCGTCCGACCAAGAGAGTGGGTCCCCGTGCACTATTCGTTCCGTGGAATCAAGTTGAAACGCCTCGTCCGCTTCGCCGCATTCGCCGCCATGGTCTTTCCGTTCGTGGCGATAAGTCCGGCGTCCGCCGCCAACGTCAGATCGATTCCGGTGTCGTCGCCTTGTGGGCGCACGACGACGACTTCGTACAGTCACGTCGTGTGGATCGTGTTGGAGAATCAGGGCTATTCCGTGGTGGGTTCACCCAGCGCGCCGTACCTCAACCGGCTCGCCAGCGTGTGCGGACTCGCGACCCAAGACTTCGCCGCCTCGCACCCAAGCCTTCCCAACTACATCGCGTTGACCTCCGGCTCAACCCAAGGCATCACCGATGACGCCGAACCCAGCCAACACCGACTTTCCGTGCCCAACATCTTCTCTCAGCTGGGATCGAATTGGAGCGCGCTGATCGAGTCGATGCCCTCGAGGTGCGATCACGTCACGAGCGGTGAGTACGCCGCTCGGCACAATCCTGCCGTCTACTATCCGGCGATCACGGGCGCGTGTCAACGCAACGACGTACCGTTGACACTCCCGCTGAACCTCAGCAAGAAATTCACCTTCATCGTTCCAAACGTGTGTGACGACATGCACAGTTGCTCGGTCGCCACGGGCGACAAGTGGCTCAGTCAGTACGTTCCGATGATCCTCACTAGTCCTCAGTACCAGTCCGGTTCATTGGTGCTCTTCATCACGTTCGACGAGAATGACCTCGCGTCGTCGAACCAGATTCCGACGTGGGTCATCGCCCCGTCGGTGCCTCGCGGACTGCGGGTGGCGAAGCACTTCACTCACTACTCGCTGCTCGGAACGACTGAGTCATTGCTCAAGCTTCCGCTCCTGAGCGGGGCTCGGAGCACGACGTTGATGGCGACGCCGTTTCATCTGTCCAGTTCAACTTAAGCACGCGCTCAACGGGTTTCGAGGTCATGACTCGGTGAGCCCTTCGCTGGATTGAGATGGTCTGTATCGTGCGCGTCGAGTCATCCCGTAAAATCAAAGGATGCCCAGTGACGACGAAGCACGCCGATCTCACGTGTCGGGCGACCAGATTCCCAATCACGATGCCCTCATTGCGCTGGGCAAGGAAATCGAGGCGGGGGAGACGAGCCCGCCGGGGCGATCCGGACAGGAAGTCGCAGGAGTAGAAGGCAACGCGCGCCTCACGTCGTCGGTGGCGGCCGTGATCTTCGTCGTGCTCGCTGTCGAAGGCGTCACGATCCTTCGCATTGGGCGGCTGCTCGACGCCCATGTCTTCATTGGGCTGTTGCTGATTCCTCTCGTGCTCGCCAAGATCGCTTCGACCACCTGGCGATTCGCGAAGTACTACCGCGGAGACCCCGCGTATCGACGTAAGGGTCCGCCAGCGCTGTTCCTCCGACTTCTCGGTCCCCTCTTGATCGCGCTCACGCTCATCGTCCTCGCGTCGGGTATCGCGCTCATCGAAGCGCCCACCTCGTTTCGCCAGAATCTCATGACGATCCACAAGGCGAGTTTCATCCTGTGGATCGCGGTCATGGCCGTCCACGTGCTTGGTCATCTGGGAGAGACCATTCGTCTGGCGCCACGTGACTGGTTGCTGAGGACACGTCGTCAGGTGTCGGGCGCGTCGTCGCGTCAATGGCTGCTCGTCTGGAGTCTGGCACTGGGGCTCGTCATTGCGTTGGCACTGACACCTCAGGTGTATGGATGGTACCGGGGGTAGCTCGACACCGTCGAAGCTGCTCTCGCACGAGAGGAACCAATATGACGCGGGTTGCGAGATTGAGTCGTGACGATACGTCGGACTCGAGAGCGGCGTCTTCAGCCGCTGATCTGCTCGTTGCGAAGAGCGCTGAATCGCAAGACGAGGAGGCCTAGCAACAGAAAGACGACGACGCCCACGCCGACGCCGAGCGAAATCAGGGTGTCGTTGAAATTCACTTGCGTGAGCGGTCCACTCAGTGTCAGATGGGCTGATGCACTGAGGATGTCTCGAACGCCCGCGAGGATGCCAATCACGAGGAACGGGCGCACTGGAAAGACGGACGCGCGCAAGCTTCCAAAAACAGTGTGCGCGATGTCGAGAAGAATGATGACCACCAAAATGCCGTCGATAGCGGCGACCACCGACTGAGGGAACGAGCCCCAGTTGCTGAGGAAATCTACGACCGTTCGAACGAGGACGATGGCCGCCACGATCAAGAGACTGGCGACGATCGCGTACTCAATACCAACAATAAGCGAACGAATCGCCGCGTCAGCCCTTATTTCTTCCCGCTTCACTGGGTCTGAGGCGTTCTCCATATCTGCGCACCATAGCGCGAAGCCCGCGCAGCGATGGCCATGACGACGTTCACCGACGGTGACGAGTGCATCGACTGCTGCAACCTACGCAGTTATGACGAATCGATCGTTGCGTTCCGTCAAGTGCCGCGGAGGTGAGGCAACACGGGAATCTTCAAGCGTACGAGGGAGATCCCGAGATCCGTTTCAGCGGCGTGGACGTCGCTGAGTGCGCGCGCTCGTGTCTGAGTGAGCTTCACTTCTTGTTTCGTGAGATCTGCAATCTTCAACGAGGCGCCCGGATTCTTGAAGAGGTACTGGATGTCTTCGATCGCAGCCAGTGCGTTGTTCGTCATCCACTGCTGCGCCACGCGTAACACCTTGTCGACGTCCTTGCCCGCCGTCGTCTCGCGGGGTTGAATATTGTTCGTCAAGTCGTAGACCGGCTGGCTCGCGAACGAGCAGGCGGTCTGGTCGCCGATGAGGAGCGGGGGAATCTGTGCCAGCTCGGACGACTTCAACGTACCGGCGACGAACTTGTTGTAGAAGTTGAACGACTCGTTGACGGCAAACGCACACGGCTGGATGTCGCCGTTGATCTGCTTGAGCGTGGCGTTTTGTGACGCCGCGTCCTCCTTCTTCGTTATGTGCTGTGGCAAGTCAGAGAGGACCGAGAGCGCCACGACCACGACGACGGCGATCGTAATGAGGACCCAAGGTCGCTTGTACCAAACGGCTTTTGCGAGGCCGAGCGACGACGTCGCCATCGAGGCGGGGTCGAACGGCACTTCTTCGAAGTCTGAGAATTCGTTTGTCACTTGACAAGACTACTGGCGGTCGCCGCTATTCCCTGAGCGTACT
Organism: Acidimicrobiales bacterium; assembly: GCA_035937905.1. Taxonomy (GTDB): domain Bacteria; phylum Actinomycetota; class Acidimicrobiia; order Acidimicrobiales; family RAAP-2; genus RAAP-2. The sequence continues at coordinate 8,696 of DASZHK010000077.1, read as the reverse complement.
GATGCATGACGGACGCACTCAGCGAGTACACGCCCGACTTGCTTTCCGACGCGAAGGGATTTGCGTACGCCACGAGATTCCCTTTCGGACCAATGAAGTAGAGAGCGTTGTTGTGCGAGACCTGCCCTTGCTTCGCGCCCACAATGATCCGAATTCCGTACGCGCGCCAGACGGTATCGAGTGCTGCGACGCTGCCCGTGAGGAACACAACAGACGGCGTTGATGAGAGGCCCGGCACGCTGAGGGCTTGGATCGTCGGTGATGCCAATCGTTGTTGGGGATCGGTATTGACAATGGCGAACTCGACGGTCTTGTCGCTCGCGGCGAGTTGGTGCGCCGCCTCGCGTAGTTCGGTCCCGAGGACCGGACAGATGTCGTTGCAGATCGAGTCGTAGAAGGCGAGAACGACGACTTTGCCCTTTTGGTGATTAAGCGTCCACTCCTTACCGGTTTGGGTCTTCAGCGTGAACGAATGGGCTTTAGCGGAGGCGATGAACTTGACGCCTATGTAGGCCTCCAAGGAGGTCAGGGACGTCCCCGGGATCAGGGTGGTCGGAGTCACCGTTAATGAAGGAGAGGTCGTCGTGGTCGCTTTTGACGCTTTTCCGTAACTCTGGAAGAAGTGTCCAGCGATCTGGCCGCCGACACCGAGAAACACGATGGCCACGACAGCCCACAGTACGAATTTCTTGGGTATTGGCGCGCGCGGTGTGCGGACGTTGCCACGGTGATCGCGCGGTGCGTTGGCGGCGGCGAAAATTGCGGTCCGCTGCTCGTCGCTCAGTTGGTCGGGTTCGTGGGGCGACCCAGCATCTCCACTCGTCATGTCTCGCCCGTCCCTCAACTTTCCGTTCAACTCTACTGGACGGTTATTTGAGAAACGATGGTCGGAATCATAAGAATCCGTCATTACGCGTGTCGTTTCTTCGCGAACGTCACCTGGTTCGTGTGCGTCGTGTCGCCACCGCGGTTTTGTGAGGTTGCGGAGTATCGTAAAAACGTGAACGGCGACGAACACTCCGATGACGACGGTTCTCCGAAGGAGGGCTCCACTCGAGTGACCGGCGTGGCGGCCCTCAAGACACACCTCACGCTGCTGGTTGGTCTCGCGCTGTGCGCACTGGCGTTCTGGTTCGAACTGGGAAGGGCGCTCGGGGGCAACGCCCTCAGTTGGGCGTACGTGTTCGAATGGCCATTGCTAGCGGTATTCGCGGTGTACATGTGGTGGAAGCTGCTGCACCCGGGTTTCACGTTTCGACGTCATCGCGAGAAGCCCGCAATCGCGCCAGAGTACGAGGGGATGCTTGCCGCGTGGCAGGCCGAGCAACGACGTCTTGATGAGGCGCGTCTGTCTGAAGAGTCGGAGTTGACGCGGCCGAGCGAGAATGAACCAACTCGAAACGGGGAGTAGTGCCGTCGGCCTCGACGCTCGCCGCGGCGTTTGGTCTCCGTTTGGTACTTTGTCCCCATCGCTGGACGCGTGAAGGCAGGACATTGACGACATGAGGTACTTGACCCAGCACTGGTCCTTCGACCCCTTCGTCATCGTCGTCGTGATCACCGTCGCCGCGAACGAACTGGGTCTCCATCGACTTCGCCAGCACTCAATCGCGAGTCGAACTAGGCGGCGACGAAGGAACGCGCTCATCTTCTACGCGGGCCTCGCGTCACTATTGATCGCTATCTGTTCGCCGGTGGACTACTGGTCCTCGAGCTACTTCTTCGTCCACATGATCGAGCACGTGATCATCGTCTTCCTCGCGCCGGTCTTGGTGGTGGCGGGCGCGCCGTGGATTCCACTGATGTTCGCGTTGCCGGTGAAGACGCGACGAAAAGTTGGTCGATTCCTCTACCTCGACAAAAGGGCGCGAGCGCTTCGGGCTTTCGGTCGATTCGTCCGATCGCCGTGGGTGGCGCTCATCTCCTTTAACGCCGCCATGTTGGTCTGGCACGTACCGGCGCTCTTTGACTTGTCCGAACGAAACCAACTGGTGCACGTGTGGGCTATGCACACCAGTTTCTTCGTCACTGGGGTGCTCTTCTGGCTCCAGATCGTTGAGTCGTACCCGATGAAGCCACTGCGAGGTCCGCTGTGGCAAGGTGGTTCGATTCTGATCACGAACGTGATTATGACGGTGCTGGCGATATCGATGAGTATGTTGACGACGAGCAGTTGGTATTCGGCCTACGCGCACGTCCCCGGTGTCACCCTCTCGCCCTTCGCCGACCAACAGATTGGCGCGGCGATCCTGTGGGTCTGTGGCGACTTCTGGGCCTACCCAGCGTTGATTTTCGTCATCCGTCGCGCCATCGCGCAGGAGGGATCGCTCTCGAACGTCATCGAAAGGCTCACGGGTCGCGCCGGCACGATGACGCCTGAGTCCTTTCACCGCCAGCACGTCGCCCCGGCGACAACGACACCCACGGACGTCCCTTCCGAGAACTGACGTATCGCGGGATCCGAGGTCTTTGCTAAAGTGGAATCGAGTACGTCGTGAAGCGAATCCTGTGAGGTTCGTACGACTGGAGCCCCATGAGTAACGAAAACGAACGTCAGGCGCGAGACCGCGGCCTGACGTTTTCTGCGAAAAGCCAGCTCCTCTCGTCCGATGACGTCGCGCGCGCGCTCGTGCGGATGGCCCATGAGATCGTCGAGCGCAATCACGACGTCTCGACGTTGTCGCTCATTGGTCTGCAAACCGGGGGCGAACCCTTTCTCTCACGGATGGCGACCATCCTCGAAGAGGTGACTGGCGCCAAGCCCCTCGTCGGTCTGCTCGACGTGTCGTTCTACCGTGACGACCTCTCCTTGAACCCGGTGCCGCGCGTGTCCAACACGGTCATCGATCACGACCTCACCGACCGCACCGTCGTCTTGGTGGACGACGTGCTCTTCACGGGTCGAACGATTCGCGCCGCGCTCAACGCGCTCACCGACTGGGGTCGCCCACGTTCGGTGCAACTCGCGGTGATGGTCGACCGCGGTCATCGAGAACTTCCCATCCGCCCTGACTTCGTGGGGAAGAACCTGCCAACCTCGTTGGACGAAGCGATCGTGGCGACGCTGGACGGCGTCTGGATCGGGACCGAGGTGTCGTCGTGATCACGTCACTACGCGGAGAGAACCTGCTGTCGCTGCACGACGTCTCTCGTGACGCCATGGTCGAGGTATTGGACGTGGCCGAGTCGTTCGTCGAAGTCAATCAACGAACGATCAAGAAGGTGCCAGCCCTGAAGGGTCGCGTCGTGGCGTCACTCTTCTTCGAAGAGTCGACTCGAACTCGTCTCAGCTTCGAGACCGCGGCCAAACGTCTGAGCGCGGACGTGTTGTCACTCGCCATCGCCTCGAGCAGCGTGAAGAAGGGTGAGTCGCTGCGCGACACCATCGCTACCATCGACGCCCTCGGTATCGACGCGGTCGTCATGCGCCACCAGTCCAGTGGCGCGGCACTCCAGGTCAGTCGCTACGTACCGCACGTGCGCGTCATCAACGGAGGCGACGGCCAACACCAACACCCCACCCAGGGACTCCTCGACGCCTTCACGATTCGCCAGGTCCTCGCCGAGCGTGAAGGCACGGCGGGACGCGAGACGGGCTCTCGACTGTTCGAAGGTTTGAAGGTCCTGATCGTGGGGGACCTTCGCCACAGTCGTGTCGCACGAAGTGACGTGGCCGCGTACGTAACCCTGGGTGCTGAGGTACGCGTCGCGGCGCCGGGCACACTCCTGCCGCACGATCTCGCGAGCTGGCCCGTCACGCTCGCGAGTGATTTTGACGAAGCACTTTGCTGGGCCGACGTCGTCGGGCTCTTGCGGCTTCAAAAGGAACGCGGGTCGGGTTCACTCGTGCCGACCTTGCGCGAGTTCACGTCCACCTACGGGCTCACCATCGAACGCGCCAAGCGACTGCGTCCCGAGACGATCATCATGCATCCAGGACCGATGAACCGTGGCGTCGAGATCGACTCACGAGTCGCCGACCTCGGCGCGACAGTGATCGACCGACAGGTCACCAACGGCGTGCCGGTTCGTATGGCGGTGCTCTTCTTGAGCGTGGCGGGAACGAAGGGAGAGACGTCGTGAGTGCGTTCGTTCTACGTCAGGGACTCGTCGTCGGCGAGCATTCGAGTGAAGTGCTCGACGTCTTCATCGACGAAGGACGACTGGGTGAGGTCGCGCCCCACGTCGACGTGCCTCCTGGCACGAAGGAGATCGACGCCGAAGGATGTTGGGTGGGTCCGGGATTCGTGGACCTGCACGCGCACCTTCGCGAACCGGGTCGCGAGGAGGCTGAGACAATCGACTCCGGCGCGCGTGCAGGCGCCGTCGGCGGCTATAGCGCCATCGTCGCCATGCCGAACACCGAACCAGCGCTCGACAACGCAGCCCTCGTGTCGTACGTCTTAGACCGCGGGGCGAGGACCGTGCTCGACGTGGCGGTGGCGGGTGCCATCACGCAAGGTCGGCGTGGCGAACTCCTCGCGCCGATGGCGGAGATGGCAGCACTCGGCGTACGGATCTTCACTGACGACGGCGTCGGCGTGCAAGACCCCTCACTCATGCGCCGTGCCCTCGACTACGCGAAGCCCCTCGGTGTTCGCCTCGCGCAGCACTGCGAAGACGAGCAGCTCGCCGCGGGCGGATCCATGAACGAAGGCGCCCTCAGCAGTCGACTCGGACTCACCGGGCGTCCCGCACTGGCTGAAGAGCTCATGGTCATGCGCGACATCGAACTCGTGCGCCTCACCGGCTGCCCGGTGCACTTCTTGCACCTCTCGACGGCGCGATCCGTGGCGCTCGTGGTGGCGGCACGCGCCGAGGGCCTCCCCGTGACCTGCGAGGTCGCGCCGCACCACTTCACGCTCGACGAGGGCTATCTCGAGACCTTCGACTCCACCTTCAAGGTTCATCCGCCGCTACGTGGCGCGAACGACGTCGCGGCGATCCGCGCCGCGCTCGCCAGTGGTGCCATCGACGCCGTCGCCACCGATCACGCTCCTCACGCGCCCGAGCTCAAGGAGCTTCCCTTCGACGAGGCGCCGCCAGGCATGTTGGGACTCGAGCACGCGGCGTCGTTGACGTACGAGGCGCTCGGTGCCGACGAGTCGGACCCCACGAGGTTCTTCGAACTTCTCAGTCGCGGACCTGCGCGGGTGGCTCAACTGCGCGCAGGAGACCTTCGTCCGCGCCACGGCGCGCACGGTGGCTCCATGAGCGCGGGCGACGACGCGAACGTCGTCGTCTTCGATCCTCGACAACGTTGGACCGCGCGACGTGACCAACTCGAGAGTCGTGCCCAGAACACCCCCTACGACGGGCGCCCCCTGGTCGGACGCGTCAGCGCGCTCGTGGCTAAGGGTGAACTGGTCGTGCTCGACGGGTCGTTGACGTGAACCGTCTACCGTCTCAACTTGTCCTGAACGACGGCACTACCTTCGAGGGTTACGCCGCGGGTCATCTCCCCGACAGCGGTTTCACGTCCGGCGAGTTCGTCTTCAACACGGCTCTCAGTGGGTACCAAGAGGTCATCACCGATCCGAGTTACGCCGGCCAGATCATCTCGTTCACGTATCCCCACATTGGCAACTACGGCGTCACGCCCCTCGACGACGAGGCCGCGCGCCCGTTCTGTGCCGGGGTCGTCGCACGTGAACTGAGTGACGCGCCCTCGAACTGGCGATCCGTCGCCTCGCTCGACGAATTCTTGCGTGAACACCACGTCGCGGCGATCATCGGCATCGACACGAGACGACTGACTCGACACTTGCGCGCCCATGGGGCGTTGCCCGGTGCGTTCGGCCACGGTGCTACGGACGTGATCGTTCGAGAGGCGCAGCGCGCGACGGGGACCGACGGCGTCGACTTCGTCACCAGCGTGACGACGAAGGAGTCGTACGAGCGCGGTGACGGTGACTTGCACGTCGTGGCGTTCGACTACGGGATCAAGGAGACAATGGTCCGTGAACTGGCGCGTCGGTTCCGTGTCACCGTGGTGCCGGCCTCGACGAGCGCGGCCGACGTGCACGAACTAAAACCCGACGGAGTGTTCCTCTCCAACGGACCCGGCGACCCCGCAGCCTTGGGGGCTCAGGTCGCCGTGCTCGACGAACTCATCGGGTCGCTCCCGATCTTTGGCATCTGTCTCGGTCACCAGCTCCTCGCCAACACACTCGGTGGCACCACCTTCAAACTTCCTTTTGGCCACCACGGCAGCAATCATCCGGTGCAAGACCTCGTCACGGGAAAGATTGAGATCACCGCGCAGAACCACAACTACGCCGTCAATCCCGATTCGCTGACTCGCGCGCTCGTGAGCCACGTCAACTTGAACGACGGCGTGATCGAAGGCATTCACGCGCAGAGCGAACGGTGCTTCTCGGTGCAGTACCACCCGGAAGCGGGGCCCGGTCCCCACGACGCGCGCTACCTCTTTGAGCGTTTCGACACACTGCTTCGAACCAACGCCGTGGACGTCCACTGATGCCGCGTCGCGACGATCTCACGACGATCATGGTCATCGGCTCCGGCCCGATCGTCATTGGTCAGGCGTGTGAGTTCGACTACTCCGGCACCCAGGCCTGTCAGGTGTTGCGCGCCGAGGGTTACCGTGTGGTGCTCGTCAACTCCAATCCGGCGACCATCATGACGGACCCGGCGACGGCCGACGCGACGTACGTCGAGCCCCTCGACGCGGACGTGTTGATCGACATCATCGAACGAGAGCGCCCCGACGCGTTACTGCCAACCCTCGGGGGACAGACGGCGCTCAACCTCACGATGGAACTCGTGCGTCGCGGCGAACTCGATCGCCTTGGGGTCGAAGTGATCGGTGCTCGCCCCGACGCCATTTCGACCGCCGAAGACCGCGAGCTCTTCAAGGAGGCCATGGCCGAGATCGGTCTCGCGGTCCCCGAGTCGGGTTTCGCGCACTCCGTCGAGGACGCGCTCAGCATCGCGACGACCATCGGCTTTCCCATCATCATCCGTCCGAGTTTCATCCTCGGCGGCGCCGGGACGGGCATCGCGTCGAACGACGAGGAGTTGTTGCGACTCGCCGGTGAGGGGATCGCCGCGTCACCGATCGGCGAGATCCTCGTCGAGAAGTCCATCGCGGGATGGAAAGAGTACGAGCTCGAAGTGATGCGTGACAACGCGGACAACTGCGTCGTGATCTGCAGCATCGAGAACTTCGACCCCATGGGCGTGCACACGGGGGATTCGATCACCGTCGCGCCCCAGCAGACCCTCTCGGACGTCGAGTTTCAAGAGATGCGCGACGACGCCTTTCGCGTGCTTCGTCGGGTCGGCGTGGAGACGGGCGGATCGAACGTGCAGTTCGCGGTCAACCCCGAGACGGGCGAGCGACTCGTGATCGAGATGAACCCACGCGTCTCACGATCGAGCGCGCTGGCCTCTAAGGCCACCGGCTTTCCCATCGCCAAGATCGCCGCGCGACTCGCGGTGGGCTACACGTTGAACGAGATCCAAAACGACATCACGAAGGTGACGCCCGCGAGTTTCGAGCCGGTCATCGACTACGTCGTCACGAAGATCCCTCGCTGGGCTTTCGAGAAATTGCCGGGCTCGTCACCGCGACTCGGCACCCGTATGCAGTCCGTCGGCGAAGTCATGGCGATCGGCCGCAACTTCGCGGAATCGTTGCAAAAGGCCGTCCGATCGCTCGAACAGGGTCGCGTCGGCTTCGCGCTCGGCGACGACTCCGAGTTCTCGACCTTCGACGAGGGAGCGCTCTGGAAGCGCTGCGAAGTAGCGACGCCGGAACGGCTCTTCGCCCTGCACGAGGTCCTCCTTCGTGGCGCCACCGTCGACGAGGTCGCCGCGCGCACGGGCATCGATCGGTGGTTCGTTCACGAACTCGCCGGCATCGTCGAACGCGAGAACGAACTCACGGCCGGCGTGTCGGTGGACGAGTTCGACCAGCGGACCTGGCGTCGCTACAAACAGTGGGGATTCTCGGACGTTCAGATCGCGCACTTCACCGGTACGACGACGGAGAACGTGGCGACGTCGCGTCGGTCGAAAGGCGTGGTCACGACGTTCAAGACCGTCGACACCTGTGCCGCCGAGTTCGAAGCGTCGACGCCGTATCACTACAGCACGTACGAAGACTCAACGGAAGTGGAGCCCTCGTCGCGTGATCGCGTCATCATCCTCGGATCCGGGCCGAACCGCATTGGCCAAGGAATCGAGTTCGACTACTGCTGCGTGCACGCGTCGATGGCGCTACGCGACATGGGCTACGAAACGGTGATGATCAACTGCAACCCCGAGACGGTCTCGACGGACTACTCCACCTCCGATCGGCTCTATTTCGAGCCTCTGACACCCGAGGACGTGGCCGAGGTCATTGCCGCTGAACGAGCGGCCTGCGTCGACGGTGCCAGGCTCGTGGGCGTCATCGTCGCCCTCGGTGGTCAGACGCCGCTCAAACTCTCACACTCGCTCGATCCCTCACTCGTGCTGGGCACGCCCGTCAGTTCCATCGACGCCGCCGAGGACCGCGAACGCTGGTCCCAGATCTGTCACTCGCTCGGACTGCGCCAACCGCCCGGTGACGTCGCGCTCACGCTCAAAGAGGCCCGCGCCATCGCGAAGCGTGTGGGTTACCCGGTGCTCGTGCGTCCGAGCTACGTGCTCGGCGGGCGCGCCATGGAGATCGTTTACGACGACGCGTC
>DASZHK010000076.1:0-5194 GCA_035937905.1 Acidimicrobiales bacterium | reverse complement strand
GCCATGAAGGGCAACGTGATCCCGGTGAAGGGGAGGAGGCGAAGGATGCCCGCCATGATGAAGAACGCTTGAAATCCCAAGAGGGCCGTAAGTCCCGTCGCCGCGATGCGCACGAAGTCGGACGTGGCGCGTTGCGCGATGCGAAACCCTTCGCCGACGAAGGCGGCGAAGAGGCAGAGCACGAGGATCACGCCGAGAAAACCCAACTCTTCGGCGATCGCGGCGAAGATCATGTCCGACGTGATGAAGGGGATGTTGCCCGACTGGCCGAGTCCGAGGCCGGTCCCAGAGACGCCGCCCGCCGCGATGGAGAACCACCCGTAGGCGAGCTGGTGCGAGAAGTTGAAGTTGACGGTCGACCAGGGATCGAGCCATTCACTGACGCGACTCTGTACTTGGACGAATAACTTGTCGGCGATGAACGCGCCACCGACGAGAAGTCCGACCCCGAGAAAGACGTAGGACTTGAGCCCCGTCGTCACCCACAGGAGCGCAATGAACAGGGCGAAAATCAAGATGGCGAAGCCCAGGTCGTTCTCTGCGCCCAGGATGGCGATCGACAACAGCCAGGCCGCGAGAATGGGCACCAGCACCTTCGGTGGCACGAACCTCAAGGGGCCGACGCGCTGGGTCGGGATGGTCAGGAGCTCGCGATTCGCCGCGAAGTAGGACGCGAAGAAGAAGACGAGGAGGATCTTCGAGAACTCCACGGGTTGGAAGGCGTAGGGCCCCAAGTCGATCCACAGTCGCGCACCGTTCACCGTGGTGCCGATGTGCGGGACCAGCGGTGCGGCGAGGAGTCCGAGCGCCGCGACGAGCGTCAGGTAGCGGTATCGGTCGAGGTCGCGCACGTGTCGCACGACCTTCAGGGTGAAGGCGAGCGCGAGGGCGCTCACGAGGAACCAGATTGACTGGCTTCGCGCGAGCGGCGGGTCCCAACGAGCGATCTCGACGTAGCCAATGCCGTTGAGGAGCGTGGCTATCGGCAGCAGGACCTGCGAGGCGTTCGGGGCGTAGCGAACGATCGCGAAGTGCATCAAGAGTGAGATGACGACCATGCCAGCGAGGAAGTACCCGAAGCGGTCCGGCATCTTTCCTTGAGCCCCGAACGAGGCCAAGACGTAGAAGGCCGTCGTGATCAGCCACGCCAGCGCCATCAATCCCAACTCGGTGGTCCGAAGATTCCTCCCCGCGGGAAGGGGTGGAGAGTTGGGTCGAGCGATCTCGGTACTCGCGTGTCTCGCCACGTTTCAACAGTAGTCGTACGATGGTGAGAACCTATTGACAAACCAGAGGGAACCAGTCGCCTTGGGCATAGATCTAACGTCGTTTGGACCCGAGAGGTTCTCCAGTCGTGAACTTTCACGTCTCGAGTTCGGCGCGCGGCTCCTCGACCTCGGCGCTGATCAGAATCTGCCCATTCTCGAACGGTGCAAGTTCGTGGCGATCTTCGCCGAAATGATCGACGAATTCTTCCAAGTGCGCGTGGTGAGTCTCGAGGACAAGGTTGCGGCGGGCGTGCAGACGCCCTCGGTCGACGGGATCCGACCACGTCAACAGTTGGCGGCGATCCGAGAGAGCGTGCTCGAACTCGTCGAGCGCCAAGATCGACTCATGATCGATTCGATCCAACCCGAACTCGCGGCCGGCGGCATCAACATCGTTCGCCACGACGACCTCGACTACGAGGCACAGTCGCTGCTCGCGAAGTACTTCGACGAGAACGTCTATCCCGTCCTGACCCCACTCGCGGTCGATCCCGGACATCCTTTTCCGATGATCTCAAACCTTTCATTGAATATCGCCGTGTCGGTACGCGACGACGTCACCGACGACGAGCGAAGCGCTCGCGTGAAGGTACCCAACTCCTTGCCGCGCTTTCTCCAAGCCGGGCCTGATCAGTGGTGCCTCTTGGAGGACCTCATCATCGCCCACCTCGATCAGCTGTTCCCGGGCATGACGATCGGACGAGCCGATCTCTTTCGCGTGACGAGGAACGCGGACCTCACCCTGGAAGAGGACGAGGCGGACGATCTCTTGGTCGCACTCGAAGTGGAGCTACGTCGTCGTCGTTTCGGCGAGGCGTTGCGCGTCGAGATTCAGCGCGGCATGTCTGAGGAGTTCTTGAAATTACTCGTCGATCAGCTGGATCTCGACCCGTCGAACGTGTACGTCACGGACGCGATGCTTGGGCTGAGCGATCTCTGGAGTCTGTACAAGTTCGATCGTCCCGACTTGAAGGGAGAGGACTGGTCGCCGCTCACGCCCAAGCGCCTCCTCGACGGGGACCACGTGGGCGACGTCTTCGCGGCGATTCGAGACGGCGACATCTTGCTCCACCACCCCTACGAGTCCTTTACTGACTCGGTGGAGCAGTTCACCGCGCAAGCGGCACTCGATCCCAAAGTCGTGGGCATGAAACAGGCGCTGTACCGCACCTCTGGTGACTCACCCATCGTCGCCTCGCTCATCCACGGGGCGGAGCGAGGGAAACAAGTCGTCGCTCTTGTCGAACTGAAGGCACGTTTCGACGAGGCGGCCAACATCGAATGGGCGAAGGCCCTCGAAGACGCGGGCGTGCACGTGGTCTACGGCATCGTTGGCTTAAAGACGCACTCGAAGATCACGTTGGTCTTGCGCTCCGAGGGTGACACGACCGTTCGCTACGTGCACATCGGCACCGGCAACTACAACGACAAGACCGCGCGAATCTACGAGGACTTCGGTCTCTTGACGAGTGACCCCGCGATCAGTCACGACGTGGGGGAGCTCTTCAACTTTCTCACCGGCTTCTCGCGCATTGGCAACTACGAGAAGCTCATCGTGAGCCCTCTCAACACCAGGTCGCGCGTCGTCGAACTCATCAACGCGCAACGTGATCGTGGCGCGCTGGGCAAGATTGCCATCAAAGTCAACGGACTGACCGATCCGACGATCATCGACGCGCTCTACGAGGCGAGCATCGCGGGCGTCGAGATCCGTATGGTGGTTCGAACGCTGTGCAGCTTGCGTCCGGGTGTCGCGGGACTGTCAGAGAACATCAAGGTCCACTCACTGGTGGGTGAGTTCCTCGAACACTCGCGGATCTTCGCCTTCGGTCGCCAGGGCGACCCCGACTTCTCGATCTACATCGGCTCGGCTGACCTCATGGAGCGCAACTTGGACCGTCGCGTCGAGGTACTCGTGCCCATCGAAGACGTGGCCCTTCAGAGTGAACTACTCGAGGCCTTCGAGATCACGTGGCGCGACGACCTCTTCACCTGGGTCCTCGGTACCGACCGTCGTTGGCGTCGTTTGCAACCGGTGAACAACTTCTCCGCGCAACGCGAGTTCAAACGTCGGGCAATGGATCGGTCCCGATCGCTTTCCCAGGTGTAGTTTCCGCTGGACGACGCCACTGCAGACTGGCGTAGGAGATGCCGCCGAGCGGTATCGGGATCCAGAAGTTCACGAGACGGTACGCGAGTACGGCTAAGACGGCCTGACTGTGGGGCACGCCAAAGCCGACGAAGGACGTGATGAGGACACCTTCGACGACGCCAAGTCCCGCGGGCGTCACGGGAATCGCCGCGAGGACGTTGGCGAGGCCGTAAGCGACGAGGAGGTCGATCGGTGAGACGACCGCGCCGAAGGACCAGAGAAAGACCCACAGGCACGCGGCGTCCAACAGCCAGTTGAGCGCCGCCCAGGTGAAGGCCCACCACAAGGTTCGACGGTTGTTGATCAGGAGGGTGATGCGATCGGCCACTTTTCGAAGCAACGCCGAGACCGCGTCGGGATTGATAGAGGGCACCCGACGCGCTACCGCCCGGAGCCACGCGTCGGCGCGTCGCTGGCCCCTCGTGATCAGCAGAATCGTGCCGAAGAAGGCCAAGAGGAGAAAGACGCCGGCGAGGGCCGCGAAGCCGTAGGCCGGGTTGAAGCCGTTGAGGGGGATCGAGACGACGAGCGCGAACCAAAAGATGATGTTGAGTACGACCGCGGAACCCGAGCCCTGCGCCGCGAGGCCGAAGGCGTTGGTCTCGCGTGGCACGCCGAGCTCGTTAAAGATTCGATAGGCGAGGGCTCCGGCCGGTGCGGTGCCTCCGGGCACGACGTGGCTGATGGCGAGGCCTGCCATGTTGACGCGCATCGTGTTGTACCGGCTCGGGGCGTACGGGTAGAGCACCGTGCGGGTCAGTTCGACGTAGGCGAGTATGGCGCCGACCTCCAAGAGGACGCCGAGGGTGACGAGGAGTGGGTTTACTTTCGCAAGGAGAGGGAGCGACGAGTGCGCCGATCCGTACTGGGGAAGCACGAAGTACAAGAAAACGAAGACCAGGGAGCCGAAACTGAGAATGAGGCGAATTTCACGTGGCAACGCGAATCGTTTCTTTGAGACGGCTTCGGGCATAGGACTTCCTCTAGCGTGTCACGTTCTCGTCCCGCATCGGTGGAACTCAACGGAGTCAGCCTAGGCCACGTCGTAGAATCTCCTAATGCCCACGTTGGTGGTACTTCCCACCTACAACGAGATTCTCAACGTTTCCGAAATGCTCAAAGCGTTGCGCCGCGCCGTGCCCGAGTGTCACGTGCTCGTGGTCGACGACGCCAGTCCGGACGGCACCGCGGCGAAAGCCCGCGAGCTGAGCGACGAGCTCGGCCACATCGACGTGCTCGAGCGCAACGCCAAGAGCGGACTCGGCCGCGCGTACAGGGCGGGCTTCGCGTGGGGCTTGGTGGCCGGATTCGACCGCTTCGTCGAAATCGACTGTGACTTCTCTCACGACCCGATGGCGCTACCGAAATTATTGGTGGCTGCCAATGACCACGAGGTCGTCATCGGGTCGCGCTACGTGCCCGGTGGCCATATTCCGCAGTGGACGTTGTCGCGTCGACTGCTCTCGCGCGGTGGCAATCAGTACGCCTCGACGATGCTCGGACTGCGCGTCGCCGATTCGACGTCCGGTTTTCGGGTCTACGCGAAGTCCGCGCTCGAGAAGATCGATTTCGAATCCGTCACCGCCGAAGGGTACGGCTTTCAGATCGAGATGACCTATCGCGCGAGACGAAACGGGGCCTCGATCATCGAAGTGCCTATCTCGTTCTCGGACCGTCAGCGAGGGGTGTCGAAGATGTCCGGCGCCATCGTGCTCGAAGCTCTGGCCCTGGTCACGAAGTGGGCGATCGAACGGCCGTTTCGACGAGCTCCGCT
>DASZHK010000075.1:0-10741 GCA_035937905.1 Acidimicrobiales bacterium | reverse complement strand
AGACCGCCGTCCCGAACGAACCACCGATCGATCGAAAGAAGGTGACCCCCGACGTGGCCGCTCCCAATTCCTCGTAGGGAACAGCATTTTGCACGGCAACGGTCAGCACCTGCAGGACGAGGCCCAGTCCTAGGCCAAACACGGCCATGTAGACCGCTGTCAACCACGTTGCGGTGTGCACCCCGATCAATGACATCAAGTACAGACCGACGGTCATGAGTGCGGTGCCAATCACGGGAAAGATCTTGTAGCGGCCCCACCGGCTGACCAGGATCCCCGAGCCGATGGAGGCGACGAGGAGCCCACCCATCAGCGGGATGAGTTCTAGTCCGGAGCGAATGGCGCTGACACCGCGAACGTCTTGGAAAAAGATAGGAAGAAAGGTCAACGCACCGAACATGGCGAAGCCGATGACGAAACCAATGGCGCTGGACGCGCTGAAGACCCTGTTCGTGAAAAGACTCGGAGGGATGATCGGCTCGACCGCTCGGCGCTCGACTACGAGGAACAAGACGGCGAAGATCACGCCTATCGCGGCCAGTGCGATGATGACCGGGGAACTCCACCGATAGGACGTCCCGCCAAGGCTGGTGAAGAGAACGAGTGCGGTGGCAGAGATCGCGATGAACGCGGTTCCCACGTAGTCGATGACTCGACGCACCCGATTCGACACTGCCGGCAGGGCGAGCGCCGTGGCGAAGAGAGCCACGACGCCGATAGGGACGTTGATGTAAAAGATCCATCGCCACGAGAGGTAGTCGACGAAGAAGCCTCCGACGAGTGGGCCGATCACCGACGTCACGCCGAACATGGCCATGAACAGACCCATGTAGCGTCCTCGTTCGCGAGGAGAGACCACGTCGCCCACGATGGTCATAGCTCCAATCATCAAGCCGCCCCCGCCGATGCCTTGAAGAGCTCGGAACAAGATCAACTCGATCATTGAGTGGCTGAGCCCGGACAGTATGGAGCCGACGAGGAAGATGACGATCGCGGCCTGGAAGAAGAGCTTTCTCCCGTAGAGGTCGCCGAGTTTGCCCCATAACGGTGTCGACACGGTGGACGCGAGCAAGTAGGCCGTGACCACCCACGTCAAGTGCGACGCGCCGTTAAGGTCGCCAACGATCGTGGGAAGCGCAGTCGACACCACCGTTTGGTCAAGCGCGGCCAGGAACATTCCCAGCATGAGGGCGCCGATGACCACGAGCACGCGGCGGTGGTTGAGCGCGCTGCTCGACGCGAGCTGAGCCGCCGGGTCTTCCCCGTTCACCGACGCACGTACGTCCGTCATGCGCTCACACTAGTTGGTCGTTTACCTGGTGATTGCGCCGACGAAACGGCATTAGTTGGCCTCGATTGCTTATCTATAACTCTGACTCCTCGACGATCATTGGTACCCGCGACGCCACCCCGCAAACGACATCGCCTTCGCAGCTACATCAACGTCTTCACTGCCTCCATGAGTGACGCCTTCGTCTGCTCACCTTGCGGTAGGGGATGTAGTTGAAGGTGGGTCACGCCCGCTTCCTTCAACGCTGATATCCGTTCCGCGACATAGCTCCTTGGACCACAGAGGGTGGTGAGCTCCAAAAACTTCTCGGGTACGGCCGCCTCGGCCTCCTTCTTTTTACCCGAGAGATACAGGTCTTGGATGATCGCCGCCTCTTTTGCAAAACCGTAGCGAACCATGAGTTCGTTATAGAAGTTCTTACCCCTGGCTCCCATGCCCCCTACGTACAGCGCCGTGACGGCACGCTGCGAATCACGAAGCTTGATCGTTGCATCGTCGTCGCCAATGGCGAAGATGCCACCGGCCGTAACCATCAGCTCACCAAGGGACGAACTGCGCTTCGCTCTTCCCGCGGTCAGTGCGCCGCCGAACACTTCTTTCGCCCGCTCTGGTATGAAAAACAACGGTATCCACCCGTCCGCTATTTCGGCTGTCAGCGCGACGTTCTTCTCACCAAGTGACGCGATCCAGATCGGTATCGAACTGCGCACCGGTTTGGCGATGAGCTTCAGCGACTTCCCAAGACCCGTTCCTTGATCTTCCGGAAGTGGCAAGTGGAAGACTTTCCCTTCGTACTTCAGAGGTGCTTCGCGCCTCCACAGCAATCGGCATATGTCTACGATCTCACGTGTTCGACCCAGTGGAGCGCTGTACGGAACGCCATGAAATCCTTCGATGACCTGGGGACCTGACGCACCAAGTCCGAGATGGAAGCGACCGTCCGAAAGCGCGTCGATGCCTGCTGCGGTCATGGCTATCAAGGTGGGAGTACGGGTGTAGATCGGCAGAATCGCCGCCGCGATCTCTACCTTTTCAGTCAAGGCCGCCACGTAACCCATCAACGATGGCGAGTCGAAGCCGTAGGCCTCGGCGACCCAGATGAGGTCAAGACCAGCTTTTTCCATCTCCACGACTTCTTGCACGCCTTCCTTGAAACCACCGGCGTAGTTGAGATGAGTGGTGAGTTTCACGACGTCTTCTTCATGGCGTTCGCGCTTTCGGTGATGGATGCCTTCGCGGCTGGAAACTGACGTGCCTTCGATCCTTCATCGCGCTTGTAGACCATGACGGTGCGCCGATAGTTCATGACCTCGACGCCGCGTTGATTTAGTGCGCGAGTAAAGCACGAGACGATGCCCGCGTACGGCTTGGACGCCGACTCACGAAGTCCTGTGATGACGCTCTCGCCGTACAGGGTGTCGCCGACAAAGACCGGCGCGACGAGGCGGACCTCATCCCAGCCCAGGTTGGCAACGGCATTCTGGCTGATGTCCGAGACGGAGATGCCGAGCACGATGGCTAAAGTCAAGCCCGAGTTGACTAGTTCACGACCGTGTTCAGTTCGCGACGCAAAGTCCGCGTTGAAGTGCAGTTCGTTGGTATTCATCGTCATCAGCGTGAACCACGCGTTGTCGGCGTCGTAGATCGTACGACCAAGCGGATGCTGGTAGATCTGCCCCACGGCAAAGTCCTCGAAGTAGTTTCCTTCATCGCGCATTCGATGTCGACCTTTCGTTCCGCGTCGTCATCAACGAATCGCCAATCTTGCGGTCGATCGCGCTGCCACCGACACTCCAACAGCGCTCAACGTACGGTTAGTCACGTGAGGCGTCGATGACGGGACGCTAGTCGCCGTCGCGTAAGGCGTCGCGCAGCGCTTTGAAGTCATCAGCAATACCATCGGGCACTGAGTACTTGGACTCGTCGTTGATTTGATCCCAATGATCTCGAACGTCTTCTGGCGTGAGAGCGCCGTCGGTGCGGGTCCACCCGTCACTCATGGCGGTGAAGAACCGAGCGACTCGGCCCCCACCAACGCTGTAGACGCGTCCCGTCTCTTGGCACTCGTCGCTCGCGAGCCAGACGACAAGTGGTGAGACGAGTTCAGGAGCGACTTTGTCGACGAGCTTGCCGAGCAAGTCCTCGGTCATGCGCGTGCGCGCGATGGGCGCGATCACGTTCGACGTGATGTGATACTTCGCACCTTCGATGGCGAGCACGTTGGTAAATCCGACGAGGCCCGCTTTGGCCGCGCCGTAGTTCGCTTGACCGAAGTTACCCAGAATGCCCGCCGCCGACGACGTGTTGATGATCCGTCCATGACCCTGTTCGCGAAAGTGAACCCAGGCCGGTCGCGTCACGTTGAAGGCGCCGCGAAGGTGCACGTCAAACACTGGGTCGACGAACTCCGCCGTCATGTTCTGGAACGTCTTGTCACGAAGAATGCCGGCGTTGTTGACGATGACGTCGACGTGCCCGAAGGCCTCGATCGCGGCGTCAATGATGGCCTGACCACCCTCAGGGGTGGTGACCGAGTTGGTGTCAGCGATTGCTTCGCCGCCCGCGGCCCGGATCTCATCCACGACCGCGGAAGCGGCGGTGGTGTCCGAGCCGTCGCCGTCGACCAAGGTACCTAAATCGTTGACGACTACCTTGGCCCCGTAGCGCGCCAGTAACAGGGCGTGCGCCTTACCGAGTCCCCCGGCCGCCCCCGTGATGACGACCACGCGGTTGTCGAGCGTAAGAGTTCCCTCGACCATTAGATACGCTCCAGCAAAGTACCGGTGGCCATTCCGCCGCCGCAGCACATGGTGACTAACGCAATGGACTTATCCGTGCGCTCAAGTTCGTGCAACGCCTTCGTCAAGAGGACGCATCCAGTGCTGCCCAACGCGTGACCCATGGCAATGGCGCCCCCGTTGGGGTTCACGCGTTCGTGGTCAGGCTTGATCTCGCGCTCCCAGGCCAGCACCACCGAAGCGAATGCTTCATTGATCTCGATGACGTCGACGTCGTCGATGGTCATGCCATTGCGCTGGAGAAGCAGTTGTGTTGCGGTAATTGGTCCGGTGAGCATCAACACCGGGTCTGAACCGACGAGACATGAGTCAAGTACCCGTGCTCGCGCCCTCAGACCAAGTGACTCCGCAACCTCACGTCGAGTGAGCAACACGGCGGCTGCGGCGTCCGCGAGCTGTGACGACGTGCCGGCGGTGTGAATGCCATCCTCACGTGCGACGGGCTTCAAGTTGGCGAGTCCCTCCATGGTGGTCGTACGAAGACACTCATCTCGTTCGACGCGGTGCGTGCCACCCGTAGGGCTTCCGGTGTCGTCAGCGTCGGGCGCGTCAAGGCCGACGACTTGCGTGTCGAATCGACCTTCGGCCCAGGCGCGCGCGGCGCGAGCTTGGGACTCTACGCCCAGCGTGTCGGTATCACCGCGGGTGAGGCCCCACGCTTCAGCTATTCGCTCGGCTGCTTCGAACTGATTGGTGTACTCGTACTTCGAGAAGTACGACTTCGGTACACCTTTGCCGACACCCGACGAAAGTCCCGATCCCAGTGGTACGCGACTCATCACCTCGACGCCGCACGCCATCGCGACGTCCACGAGACTCGCGGCCAAGAGGCCGTGCGCGAACGTGTTGGCCTGTTGGGACGACCCGCACTGGCTATCCACCGTGGTCGCGGCCGTACTCTCGGGAAGCCCGGCGGTGAGCCACGCCGTCCTCGTCACGTTGAAAGCCTGTTGTCCCACTTGGCTGATGCAGCCACCGATGACCTGGTCAACGCTCTTCGGATCGGCCTTCGCGCGAATGAGGGCCTCGCTTTGCGCGATGCCAAGAAGGTCCGCGGAGTGAAACCCCGCCATGCCACCGCCGCGCTTTCCAATGGGCGTTCGCACGGCCTCGACGATGACGACGTCATCCTTCGAACTCACTTTTGACGACATGGTAATTCCTCTCTTTTCGGAAGCTGGTTCAATCGCAACGACGTGAGGGCTACTCGTCCGCCAACAGTGATCGGGCGATGACGAGACGCTGAATCTCATTCGTCCCTTCACCAATGCAGAGCAGTGGCGCGTCACGGTAGTAACGCTCAATATGGCCTTCGGTGGAGTACCCGTACGCACCATGGATTCGCATGGCGTCGGTGGCGTTCGAGAGCGCCGCCTCCGTCGCGACGAGCTTGGCCATCCCCGCTTCGAGATCGCATCGAAGTCCGGCGTCAAAGGCCGTCGCCGCTTGATCGACCAGTAGTCGAGCCGACGCGGCTCGACACGCCATGTCCGCGAGTTTGAGTTGGATCGCTTGGTGCTGACCAATTGGCTTACCCATGGTGTGGCGAACGCGGGCGTAGGCCAACGAGGCTTGGAGGGCGGCCTCGGCGACGCCGACGCCACGAGCGGCGACGTTGATGCGTCCAAGTTCGAGAGCACCGACGGTTTGTAGGAATCCGAAACCCTCAACACCGCCGATCAACCGGTCGGCAGGCACGACAACGTTGTCAAACACCAATTCCACTGTGTCGACACTCTTGTAACCCATCTTGCTGAGTTGCTTGGGCACTTCGTAGCCGTCCGACTTTTGAACGATGAAGAGTGACATGCCTTTGTGGCGGGGATTCGCCTCGGTGTCGGTCTTCACGAGCAGTGCGAGACAGTTGCCGTTCTTCGCGTTGGTGATCCACGTCTTGGTCCCGTTGATGACGTAGTGGTCACCGTCGCGCTTGGCCGTCATGCGAATGGCCTGCAGGTCCGATCCCCCGTCGGGCTCAGTCAACGCTAAGCCGCCTCGCCACTCACCCGAGGCCAGTAACGGCAACATGGACTCGCGCTGCGCGTCGGTCCCGTAACGGCGCAGCAGCTCGGCCATCATGAGGTGCGAGTTGAGTACGCCTGTCAAAGCCATCCACACCCCGGATATCGTCTCGACGATCTTTGAGTACGTCGAGACGTTCAGACCCATTCCGCCGAACTCTTGAGAGATCGTTGCTCCAAAGAGTCCAAACTCGCGCATCTGCTCGACCATCGCCGTGGGGTACGCGTCGGCGTGCTCGAGTTCGAGAATGTAGGGCTCGACGTCTTTCACCAACCACTTTTTGATGACCTCGAGGAACGCCTCGGCTTCTTGATCAAGTTGCTTAGTCACTACAGCCATGGTTCAACTGGTCCGTTCCGGTTCACGACGAATTATCGATATTGTATTGCGCCTGACAATATACAGTATTGGCAAGCGTAGTGACTACCGGCGTCGTCTTCGTGCATCATATGAGTCCTGGGAGGTCCAAGTTTTGAACGCGAACGATGCGACACTTTCCTCCGAGGCGATTGCCACGGATGTCACAACATGGGTACGGAGGACGTGGGATCCCGATTTGACGTTGGCTCAGTGGTGGCACGAACTCGCGATCGCTGGCTACTCGGTCCCCCATTGGCCCACGAGCTGGTTCGGCCGCGGTTGGTCCCGCACGCACTCGCTCGCCGTTCACCGCACACTTCGTAGTTTGAACGTCCCAGGCCCACCGGCAGGCCTCGGCATCATGTTGGCCGGTCCCACTATCCTTGAGCACGGCACCGACGATCAAAAACGACGCTTCATTCCCGATATCGTCGATGGACGCAGTAATTGGTGTCAACTCTTCAGCGAACCGGGCGCCGGGTCAGACCTCGCTTCACTGCAGACGCGCGCCGTGAAGGACGAATCATCCTGGGTCGTGCATGGACAGAAGGTCTGGACGTCGAATGGCCAGTTGGCCGATCACGGCATGCTGCTCGCTCGTACGAATCCTGACGCACCGGCGCACCACAACATCTCGTGGTTCGCGATTGAGATGGATCAACCAACCATTGACGTTCGACCCCTTCGCGAGATGACCGGTCGTTCACTCTTCACTGAGGTCTTCCTCGACGGTGCGCTCACGAGTGACGAGAATATCGTCGGTGACTTGCACGAAGGTTGGCCCGTCGCGCGCACGACGTTGATGAACGAACGCGTTGGTCTCGGTGGCGGCGGCGGAGCGGTCGGCGCAGTACCGGGCGAACGTGGTGGCATGTTGACGAGTCGTGCGGGCGATTCGGTGAGGATGAAGAGCACGGGTCCGAGTTCGGGCACGGCACTGGCCATGCGCGGTCGGGCCTACGACGAATTGGCCGCCTTCGCCAAAACAGCCTCGCCGCTGACACGGCTAGTACGCGACCAACTCGTGACGCTCTACGGCCTCGAACGTCTCGCGCATCTCTCTCAGCAGCGTGCCCAGGCCGAAGGGTCGAAGAGCGCGCTTGGTCGTTCGGGTGGATCGATCGGCAAACTACTTTCATCGCGCTGCACGCAAGTTGCACGAGAGGTCGGCATGAGCATGATTGGTTCGAAAGGCATGCTCTGGGCGGGCGATCGATCCCCCGCGGGCGTCATCCAAGAACAGTGCCTGTTCAGTCCCGCCGTTTCCATCTACGGGGGCACCGACCAAGTTCAGAAGAACATTCTGGCTGAACGAGTGTTAGGACTGCCCCGAAGCTAGGCCTGAGCTCGAGTACTACGTCGAGGTGAACAGCGCCCACATTCCTGGTCGACTCACCTTCATCGACGGCGTTCGAGGTATCTCATCAACGATGACGAGCTCGCGAGGCACTTCGTACGCGCTGAGGCGACTCCGCACGAAGGCGAGCAGCGTCGCGGGGTCGACATCTCGCGCACCCTCGAGCAGCGTCACGGCCGCGACGGGAACAGCGCCGAGGCGTTCGTCAAGTAAACCCACCACAGCGGCCTCACGAACGTCGGGATGCTCTTCGAGCGCGGCTTCGACTTTGGCTGGGTGGATCTTGAATCCCCCGCGAATTATCGCGTCGTCGATGCGTCCCTTCACCCATAGAAACCCTTGCTCGTCGATGACCGCAAGGTCCGTGGTTCGAACCCACGTCGAAGCGTCCGCCGACGTTTGATTGGCGCGGACTTCCAACACGCCTTCTTCGCCCACCCCGAGGACATCTCCGAACTCGACGTTGACCGTACGAAGCGCAACGCCCTCGTGCGCTCGGCCCGACGCGCCCACGTGTGAGCGACCATAGACACGATGGTCGTCGAGCGTCCATCCGGCGACGGCGCCAGCGAACTCGGTAGCGCCGTACGTGGTGAGCACCGGAACGTGGAACCGCTCTTCAAAGGCAATCTGCAACTCTGGTGGCGTTGCTCCAGTTCCCCCACGCACGACCTTGAGTGAGGCCAACTGTTCCGGGGGAATCTCCTCTTCCAACAGCATCCTCATCGCCGTCGGATTGAGGTGCCCCACGCGCACACCTTCGCGCTCGACAATACGTGCCCACGCGCGCGGTTCGAAACGTTCGAGAAAGATGATCCGGCGTCCCGAATAGAGGGCGTCAATGACGAAATACGCGCCCGAGATGTGCACGATGGGGTGCCACACGAGTGCGGGACGCACCTGTAGTCGTGCGGACGCGTCGCCAGCTTTGAGGTGCGCGTCGTCGCCCTGAAGTGACGACTGAAGACTGTCGTACGTCAGCGGGATTCGTTTGGGCACGCCGGTCGTGCCACTCGAGAGCATCTCGAGGACAACGCCTGGCCGACTCCTCGATCTGTGGACCGCGGTCCCTTCGAGAATGGTTCGCACCGGATCGTCGTCATCCTCCGAGATCAACAACACGGTGACGCCAGCCTCGATGGCGGCTTCCATGATGCCTGGTCGCTCTAAGTCGCCTCGCTCGCCCGCGATCGCGTGAAGAGCGAGCGCGCGGATGTCGTTGGCGAGCGCCTCGTCGCTGAACATCGGACTCAGCGTCACGACGCAGCGCTCCGTGATGATTGACGCAGCGAGCACCGCGGCGTGAGGCGGTCGGTTCCTCATGATGAGGCCCACCGCGCAACCGGGTCCCGAATCGACATGGTCTAGGCAACGATCGAGATTCTCGACGACGGTCGAGATGTACGACCAAGGGTGAACACGGTCCTCGAATTGGATCGCCCCACTCGAGGGGTCGAGCGTGAGGACCTCACGAATGCGCTCAGCGATCAGCGAAGTCATGGCGTCGCTCTAGTTCGACGTCGACGTACGAAAGAGACCACCGTCGACGACGACGTCACCACGCTGGTTCTCGGTCCGGAATCGGTACGCGCCTCGGGCTTCGCTTGTCACGTCCCAAATAGAAATTGTCAGTTCGTCGCCGGGAAGCGTCGGGCGTGAAAAACGCGCGCGCATTGAACCAAATGCCGCCGAGTCCGATCCACATACCTCGTGAAGGAGAGCACGGCCGCTAAAGCCGTAGGTGCAAAGTCCGTGCAAGATCGGTCGATCAAAGCCTGCTTTCTTTGCAAACGATGGATCGGAGTGCAAGCGGTTTCTATCCCCACTGAGGCGATAAAGCAACGCTTGATCGGTTCGCGTGGCGTAGCGTACGACGTGGTCGGCTTCGCGTTCGGGAAGGGATTGGGCCGCGAAGTCGTCCTCTTCATCTGACTCGGGACCCCGTGGCCCACCAAATCCACCGGCGCCACGCACGAACAGACCCATCCGCGTCGTGAGCAGCAAAGTGCTCGTGTCCACGTTGGTGGCCGATGACTCTAAGACCACAAGACCGCCTGACCCCTTGTCGTAGATGCCCGCGACCGTCGTCGTTACTTCCGCTGTGCCTCGAACGGGAATTTCGCCGTGCAACGTGATCGTCTGGTCACCGTGGACCATTTTTGTGAAATCAATCTCGCCTAAGACGGACATTTTGATGGCGTTCTGACCCACGACGGTCGCGAAGGTTGGCAGCACTTTTTGGCTACGGCCCGCCGTGTTCTCCGTCGTGTACTCGAGTTCGAAACCTGTGGGGTCCGTTGAGCCAGCGCCGACACCTAGGGCGTAAATGATGGCGTCGCGATCGTCCCATGACCTTCGCAACGGTTCCGACTGACGACCTACCGCTTCAACGTCCAGCATCGATGCGCCCCCCCTTCTGATGAAAAACGAACCCGTTTGGTTCACGATTTCTTTGATTGAAAGCGATGGCGACCAAAGAGCACTAGCGAGCTTCGATCGCGTCAGTCTGTACGGCTACTTACAATACTGGCAAATTGAACTTGCGTCCGTCTGGCGACGGACGGATGAAATGGTGAGAGACTTGATATGAACAAGTACAAGAAACAGCCCTAAGCACATTGGAGAGAACCGAGGATCGTTCGAGGGCATCACCCTCAATCGCCTTCTTAACCATCATGACGGAACTTCACAACGACATCCACGTCGCCCACGAACTCGACGCGCCACCTTGGCGTCGTTTCGAGTCAACATTGATGGCCACTTCAAAATCCATTCGACGTGCCTACGACCTCCGATTCGCAGAAATCGGCCTCAACCTCTCTGAAGCCTGCCTTCTCGAATACGTGGTCGAACACGGTCCCATTTCCCAGACGTCCGTCGCCCAGCGCATCGGCATGCGTCGAGCTTCCGCCG
>DASZHK010000074.1:0-6642 GCA_035937905.1 Acidimicrobiales bacterium | reverse complement strand
CCGAGCGCCGCGAGCACGAGGGTGAGGACGGAGACGATCAGTTCACGCGTCAAGGTGGTGAGGGCGAACCACCACGGCACGCCGCTCGCCGCCGCGACGGCGCTCAGTCCCCCGAGGACAAGGAGTCGGTCCGCCGTCGGGTCGAGGATCTTTCCGACGTTCGACACCTGATGCCAACGTCGGGCGACGAAGCCGTCGATCCAGTCCGTCGCACCGAGTGCGGCGAGGAGCCACGCCGCGACGGCGCGATGATTGGTACCGAAGAGCAACCAGAAGAAAACGGGTAAGAGCGCGAGGCGCAGCAACGTGATGGCGTTGGGCCACGTGAGCCACCCCGCGTCAGCCTCATCCTCATTCACGATGAGAGCGTATTACTACGCGACGGTGATGGACTCGTCCAAGAAGACGTCTTGAACGGCGTGCACGAGCGCAGCGCCGTCGTCGAGGGGACGCTGGAAGGCCTTGCGTCCAAGGATCAGTCCTTGACCGCCGGCGCGCTTGTTGATGACCGCGGTGCGAACAGCCCCGGCCAAGTCGTCGGAACCTTTCGACTCTCCCCCGGAGTTGATGAGACCGATGCGCCCGGCGTAGCAGTTGACGACCTGCCAGCGCGTGAGGTCGATGGGGTTGTCGGTCGTGAGTTCTGAGTAGACCCGTGGGTCGGTCTTACCGAACTTGACCGCGTTGTACCCACCGTTGTTGACCGGTTGCTTCTGCTTGATGATGTCCGCCTCGAACGTCACGCCCAGGTGGTTCGCCTGGCCCGTGAGGTCGGCACTGAGGTGGTAGTCGACTCCGTCTTTGACGAAGGCGTCGTTGCGCAAGTAACACCAAAGGACGGTGAAGAGCCCGAGACGATGCGCCTCGGCGAAGGCGGCACGAACCTCTTCGATCTGGTGGATCGAGCCTTCCGAGCCGAAGTAGACGGTCGCACCCACGCCGACGGCGCCGAGGTCCGAGGCCTGTTGCACCGAGGCGAAGAGCTGCTGGTCGAAGGTGTTGGGGTAACGCAAGAGATCGTTGTGGTTGATCTTCACGATGAAGGGAATGCGGTGCACGTAGCGACGCGACACGATACCGAGCGTGCCCAGCGTGGTGGCGACAGCGTTGCAGTCGCTCGCGATGGCGAGGTCGATCAGTCGCGCGGGATCGAAGTACTCGGGATTGGGCGCGAAACTGGCGGCGGCGGAGTGTTCGATGCCTTGATCAACGGGAAGAATCGAGACGTAACCCGTCCCACCGAGTCGACCGTGGTTGTAGAGGGTGCCGAGATTACGTAGCACCGTGGGCGAGCGGTCACTGATCGTGAACACGTCGTCAAGGAAGGTCGGCCCGGGAACGTGGAGCAGTTCCTTCGGGAACGCGGTGGCCTGATGATCGAGTAGCGACGACGCTTCGTCACCGAGAAGTGCGGCAATGTCCATCGTCCGATGTTACAAGGTGCTACCGAAACGTTTTCACGTGCGTTCGAGCTTGCTCCTTTCGACATCCATCCCGTGAGGAACCAACGTCCTAAGGTTTGCTCACGGCTACCAGGTGGGGTGACATGGCACTCGTTCAGGGAACGACGACCGACAAGTTTCACGTACTTCGAGAGAACCTTGAGGCGAGTCTCGCGAACGGCGACGACGTCGGCGCGTCCATCGCGGTCTTTCACCACGAGGAGTTGGTGTGCGATCTTTGGGGTGGCTACCGTGACGCCGCCCAAACGGTTCCGTGGGACCGCGACACGATCGTCAACGTGTGGTCCACGACGAAAACCATGACCTTCCTCGTGGCGTTGATGCTCTCGGACCGAGGTGACCTCGACTTCAACGCCCCGGTGGCGACGTACTGGCCCGAGTTCGCCGCCAACGGCAAGAGTGACGTCGAAGTTCGCCATCTCATGAATCACACCGCGGGCCTTCCGGGGTGGAGCAAAGCCATTCGTGCGGAAGACCTCGCCGACTGGGAGCGCTGCGTCGACGATCTGGCCGCCCAGGCCCCGTGGTGGGACGATCGGTCACGCTCGGGCTATCACGCGCTCACCCAAGGCTTCTTGATCGGTGAGGTCGTCCGACGTATCACGGGTACGACGATCGGACAGTTCTTCAAGACCGAGGTCGCGGACGTACTGGGTGCCGACTTCTACATCGGACTGCCCGACACCGAGGAGCATCGCGTCAGCGTCGTCATCCCGCCCGCCGAGATCGAGCACGTTCCTTCAGGGCGCGACTCGATTCGCCGGCGCACCCTCACCTCGCCGGTACTCGAGGCGGACGTGCCACGTCATCGCTGGTGGCGAGCCGCCGAGATTCCCGCCGCGAACGGGCACGGCAACGCGCACTCCGTGGCCCTCATCCAACAGATCATCGCGAACAACGGTCACGCGAACGGCCACCGCTTCTTTAAGGAGTCCACGGGCGACCTCGTCTTCCGAGTGCAGACGAGCGGCGTCGACGAAGTACTGGACTTCGACCTCAACTTCGGTCTGGGGTACGGACTCGCGAGTAGTTCCGTGCACGTCGGGCCCAAGTCGTGTTACTGGGGTGGATTCGGGGGCTCGTTCGTCATCATGGATCAAGACCTCGGACTGACGGTCGCCTACATGATGAACAAGATGCAGATCGGGCTCGTGGGCGATACCAGAGGTCCGATCATCGCTCTCAACGCCGCGGTCGCGGCGATGAGTTAGTCGACCTTCTTCTTCGACGTCGGCGTGACGCGACGCTTGCGATTCTTCTTGGGCACGCTGGCGCCGAGTTCGGCCAGGCGGTCCCGGGCGTCGTACGCGTCGGGCTCGGCGATGACGACGCGCGAGAACAGTTCGCGAGCCGACGTGGTGTCACCCGCGCGGTCGTAGACGTCCGCCAAGGTGTACCAGAGACGAACGTGGCGATACGAAGGGTTGCGCAGATTCTTCGCGGCGCCCGCGCGCGTCAGGAGTTCGATCGCCTCGTCGTAGCGACGCTGATCGGCCCAGGTGGCTGCTTGCACGATGCGACCCTCGGCGAGGACCTCGGCCGTGGGCTCGCTCTCCTGGAGTTCTTCGAAGGTCTTTTCCACCGCGCGGTAGCGGTGATTGGCGCGGTCGGCGTCCATGACGAGCGGGAGGTGCTCGGGATCACCCGAAATGGTGAAGTACGCCCGCAGGTGAATCTTCGCCATGGCCCAACGTTCCGCGCGGTAGGCACCGAGGCCGGTCAGTTCGCGCACTGCGGCGACGCCGGGCGTCGCGTCGGCGACGACGCGCCCTAGTCGCAAGGCCTCTTCGTAGCGATGGCGGTCGTACGCTTCCGCGGCGCGGGTCAAGGTGATGACCATCTTCTCGCGCATGTACGCCGTGCCGATGAACGCTTTACGGATATCGGCGGCCACGTCGCCGGGCAGGGCGTACTTGGCGCGGTTCTTCGTCTTGGCCGGCTCGGCGCTGCGGGCGGGCGGCCTCTCGACTGACTCCCACTCACCGAGGGGGTCGGGCGTTCGCGTGCGACTCTTTGCGTCACCGAGTTCCTGTCCCGTGCTGTTGAGGTTGATCGCGCCCTTTCGAGCGACGCTCCCCCATCCCTTGTCGCGGGCGCGCTCGCCGGCCTCTTGACGTTTGCGCTGCTCGGGCGTGAGGGTGGGTGTTCGCGCACGCCCGTACTTCGACGGCGCACCTGCCCCTGAACGAGGCGACGCACCGCGCGTGGAAGAACGGCGCGGCGACGTCTCGTCGCCCGCCTTTCGATACGTCCGGGGTTCTCTCGACGTGCGAACTTCGTCGTCGCGCGCGGCTCGCGGCGAGGCGACCCGTGAGGACGGACCCCTCGACGACGAACGCCGTGGCGTCGTGTCGTCGCTCGCCTTGCGATACGGACGCGACTCCCTGGGGCTGCGACTATCTCCGTCACGTGGACCTCTCGACGGTCCGTCCGTTCTCGAGGGTCGTTTGGCGCCGGACGTCGGTCGTGACGCCGGACGCCCGTCGGCACTCTTGGGTGAGCGCTCGTAGGGAGCCCGTGACTGACTCGCGCGTGGGTCCTCGCGTCGCGTGCTCTCACGTCGCACCGGCTTCGCCGCGCGATCACCTCGTGGCGACGACGCTTTCGCCTGGCCAGAGGAGCCTTTAGGCCCGCGAGCGGGTGCTCGCGAACTCGACGAGGGCCGAGCACTTGGGGGAGATTTGCGGTCTCGGGGCGCTCGACGAGCGGGAGGATTCGATGCGGTCACGTGCCAGTCTACCTTTTGGGACGCTGAGGCATCCCCGAGCGTGTGGACGCCACGCGGACTCTGCGCGAGCACATTGACGCCACTCCCTCGTGGCGAGCGACGTCATCACGAAGTGCGAGTAAAAGGACGACGTCGTGAACGTTCACGGACGGTTGATGGCGTCACGACGCGCTCACCAAGACTGGCTCGTGTCCGCCTCGATCAAATACTGAGTAATTGACCCTCGCGCTAGTTTTGTCTTGAAGATCACGACACCATGACCAGCGAACCCCTAACCCAACGTCCGGCCTGGATTGCGCTCGCGGAGCATGGTCGCGCGATGAAAGCTGGGCATCTTCGAAAGCTCTTTCACGACGACCCAACACGGGGCGAGCGACTGCGTCTCGAAGTTGAGGGACTCTATTTCGACTACTCGAAGAACCTCATCACCGACGAGACGGTGGAACTCCTCGCCCGCTTGGCGCGAGAATGTGACGTCGAGGGCCGTCGAGACGCGATGTTCGCCGGGGAACACGTCAACACCTCAGAGGATCGAGCCGTCTTACACGTCGCGCTACGAATGCCAAAAGACGCTTCGCTGGTCGTGGACGGCGTGGACGTTGTTGGCGACGTCCACGCCGTTCTCGAACGAATGGCAGACTTTTCCGACCGGCTCCGCAGTGGTGCGTGGCGTGGTCACACCAACCAACCCATCAAGAACGTCGTCAATATCGGCATTGGCGGTTCCGACCTCGGCCCCGTGATGGCGTACGAAGCTCTTCGCCACTACTCCCAACGTGACCTCACCTTTCGCTTCGTCTCGAACGTCGACGCCACCGACTTCGTGGAGGCGGTGCGCGACCTCGACGCGCAAGAGACGCTCTTCATCATCTCGTCAAAGACCTTTGGCACCCTCGAAACACTGACGAACGCAGCGTCCGCACGGCGCTGGCTGGTCGAAAGCCTGGGCGACGAGGCCGCCGTCGCGAAACATTTCGTCGCGGTGTCGACGAACGCGACAAAGGTGGCGGCGTTCGGCATCGACGCGTCGAACATGTTCGAGTTCTGGGACTGGGTTGGTGGACGCTACTCAATGGAAAGTGCCATCGGACTTTCCACCATGATTGCGATAGGACCAGAGAACTTCTACGAGATGCTCGCCGGCTCGCACGCCATGGACGTGCACTTTGCGCGGACACCCGTCGAGGAGAACCTCCCGATGCTGCTCGGTCTCCTCGCCGTATGGAATCGCAACTTCATGGGCTTCTCGAGCGTGGGCGTGATGCCCTACGACCAGTACCTCCACCGACTTCCCGCCTACCTCCAGCAACTGACGATGGAGTCGAACGGCAAGCACGTCACGCTGAGCGGTGACGAGGTCGACTACGAGACCGGACCGATCTATTGGGGTGAACCGGGCACGAACGGACAGCACAGCTTCTACCAGTTGATCCACCAAGGGACGTCGGTGGTGCCCGTCGACTTCATCGGTTTTGTCAACAGTCTCAATCCCCTCGGCGACCATCACGACATCTTGATGTCGAACGTCTTCGCCCAGGCGCAGGCACTGGCCTTTGGCAAGACGGAACAGGAGTTGCGCGACGAAGGTGCTGACGAGCGTGCGATACGCCAGCGCGTCATGGAAGGCAATCGTCCCTCGAACGTGCTCTTGGCGAACGAACTCTCCCCCAGGCTCCTCGGTCTACTCGTCGCACTCTACGAACACTCCGTCTTCGTCCAAGGTGCCATCTGGGACGTTGACTCCTTCGATCAGTGGGGCGTCGAGCTCGGCAAGCAACTCGCGGCGGGGATCATCCCCGAACTGACGAGCTCTTCGTCCAGTGCTCTCGCGCACGACTCCTCGACGAGCGCCCTGATCTCGTACTACCGCTCACTCAAGCAGAATGGACGTAACGATGACGACCGCTAGACCAATGCAACTCGGAATGGTCGGCCTAGGCCGAATGGGTTCGAACATCGTGCGCCGGGTCGTGAAGGATGGACACTCGTGCGTCGTCTACGACGTCAACGAGGCCGCCGTGACGACCCTCGCCGGCGAGCGCGTCACGGCGTCGTCGTCCCTCGAGGACTTGGTGAGCAAGCTCGAAACCCCGCGGGCGATCTGGCTGATGTTGCCCGCCGCGATCACCCACGAAACCCTGGAAGCACTCGTCGCGTTCCTGGACCCCGACGACGTCGTCATCGACGGCGGCAACTCGTACTACCAAGACGACGTGGACCGCGCTCACGAACTGAAAGCACGTGGCGTGCACTACGTGGACTGCGGCACGAGTGGCGGCGTGTGGGGACTCGAGCGCGGCTACAGCCTCATGATCGGTGGCGAGGACGAGGTGATCCGTCGCCTCGATCCACTCTTTCAGACCATCGCGCCCGGCGACGACGGCACCGAACCGACGCCCGGTCGCGACGACGGCGGCACGGCGCAGCACGGGTACTTGCACTGTGGACCTA
>DASZHK010000073.1:0-5884 GCA_035937905.1 Acidimicrobiales bacterium | reverse complement strand
CGCGACCGAGGGGAGCTTGCCTCCGTCAGCGGCGCTGGCGAGGCGCTGCTTGGAGATCGCGTAGATCACGGAGCCGTTGTAAACCGCCGCCGGAGGAGAGTTATTGATCGAGAACTCATTCGTCGCGATGTAGAAACCGTTCGCGTCGGCACCGATCTGGTCGTAGTCGCCAAAGCAGGGGCAGTCTCCATAAGGGTTCGTCGCGTCGGTCGTGTCAATGGCGAACACCGTGTAGCTGCCCATCGGGTTGTCAGTTTGACTCACCGCGACGAACTGAACACTGGTGGTGGCACTCGAAATCGACAACTCGGTGAAGAACCACCGTTGCGTCTGGACGTCGTAGTAACAACGCGGGTCCGAGAGGAACGCCGTGCTGGGCTGGTCGAACAGCGTGGTCGTCGACGTCACGGGCAGTAACTGGGTTCCCGACGGCGTGTACACGGAAAGCGCGTTGTTGATGATCTCGACGGTGACGGGTCCGTTGGAGTCACTGGGTCCCGCGCACGTGCCTTGGTCGGGCGGCTCGAGGTCGCCGCCCCCGTTGACGCTCGCCTGCTGGGGTCCGCTGATCCCCTCGAAACCTTGAACCTGCTTGTCGCGCTGTACCGAGAGAACGCTACCGGTCGAGACCGCGCCGGCCGTGTTAATGGCACTGGCCGCCGGCGCGAACCCGCCGGTCGAGAGGTCGACCGGCGGTGCACCGAATCGCACGGCGCTCGGCAAGCCGGCGAGCGTGCTCGCGGTACTCACCGGCGCCGCGGTACCCGCCGGCGCTGTCGCGGCACCCAGATTGACGGTGCCCACCTTCTGGAGGTTCATCGTGGATGACGTGTAGATCACGTTCGCTGACTGGTTCGAAGAACTCGCCAGCGCACTTGGTGGGGTCGCGGTTATCGCAATCGGTACCGCGGCGATCAACGCGAGAGAAAATAGTAGGCGTCGCAAGAGAGTCCTCCTTGTGGTCTCAACGGCAAGAACACCTGGGTACGGACTCTCGCCGATGTCGCGCACGATATCACCGCCGATCTCGCTCGCCAAATGGTCGATGGACGTAGCGCGCAGTGCTCACTCTCGGCCCGCGAAGCTCAGTAATTCGTTGCACGAAAAAAATAATGTGAGCGAATTCGTCGCACTCACTGAACTGCAGAACCGCGGGGCGAGGCCCGCGAAGTGACGTTACGTCGACGGCCTAGCGGCGCTTTTGTTTGCGCGCGCGAGCTTGAATCGTCCCGCTCGCGCCGCCTGAGCGTGCCGGACGCAAGTTCGTCGCACTCGTCTGCGCGCCTTGCAAGGCCGCGCTCGACGCCGTCAATACGCGTCGGTCTGTGCGTATGAGCACTCGCGCGGCGAGGTCCTGATAACGAGGCTCGCGTTCTTTCATCCACGCAAGCAACGGGCTCGCGATGAAGATCGACGAGTACGCCCCACTCATGAGACCCACGAAGAGTGCCAGGCCGTAGTTCTGCAGCGTGGTGGCACCGAGCAGATCGGCACCGATAAGGAGGACCGCGAGGACGGGCAAGATCGCCACGAGCGACGTATTGATGGAGCGCGCGAGCGTCTGGTTCATTGAGAGGTTCACCATCTCGCTGTAGGTGATGTCGCCGCCCTTCAAGACACCTTGGGTGTTGTCGCGCACCCGGTCAAAGACGACGACCGTGTCGTAGAGGGAGTAACCGAGAATCGTGAGGATGGCGATCACGGTGTCAGGCGTTATCTGAAAGCCGAAGACGGAATACACGCCGACCGTGACGAGGAGGTCGTGGACCATCGCCACGAACGCCGCGACGGCCATCTTTGGCTCGAAGCGAATACTGATGTAGGCGACGACGGCGATGAAGAAGACGATGAGCGCCTCGAGGGCCTTATTGGTGATCTGACCGCCCCACGTGGGTCCCACGTTGCTCGTAGAGACCTGCGTCACGTTCTTGCCCGCAACCTTGGCCATGGCGTTGACGACGTCGTTCGTGATCGTGAGCTGTTTAGCCGCGGACAATGTGTTGAGATTGGCCGTCACTTGGTACGTCTGAGAGCCCAACTTCTCGACGCCCGGATTGGTGAGACCCGCGTTGTCAACGGCGGTCGTCATCTTGGCGATCGTCGTGTGGGGTGCGAGCACTTCCCACGAGCTGCCACCCTTGAACTGGATGCCAAGGTTGAAGCCACGCACGGCGAGTGAGCCAATCCCAAGGACGATGATGACGATCGAGACGGTGAACCAGATCTTGCGTCGCCCAACAAAGTCAATCGTCGTGAGGCCATGGTAGAGACGACCGAAGCGACCGTAGGTCTTGTCGCCGACGGGCGCGAAGGTGTCGGTTTCATTACTCACTCTGGGCTCCCGCGTGCAGGCCGGCGGCCATCGAAAGCTTGGACGTGCTCGACGAACCACGTCGACCGAGCAGGATCACGAGTGGACGCGTGAAGTACCACGTGATCAAGACGTCCATCAAGGTCGAGAGTCCGAGAAAGAAGGCGAAGCCCTTCACGTCACCGACGGCAATGATGTAGAGCAACACGGCAGCGAGCAAGCTCACCGTGTCGGCAGCCAACACGGTTCGCCACGCCGAACGGAAACCGCGGTCGACCGAGGAGCGAACCGAGCGCCCTGCTCGGGCCTCGTCTTTCAATCGTTCGAAATACACGATGTAACTGTCGACAGTGATACCAATGGACACAATCAATCCGGTGACACCAGCCAAGTCGAAACTGGGCGCGAAGGCGGTATGGCCGAGCGCGGAGATGATGGCCCAGAGCAACGACGCCGTGACCGCGAGGCCCAGCACGATAACGAGTCCAAGCGCGCGGTAGTAGAGGATCGTGTAGAGCAATACCAGCGCGAGTCCAGCGAGACCGGCACCGAGTCCGGCCACCAGTGCCGAGTGTCCAAGCGTCGGCGATATCGTCACCGTCGTCAGTGCCTGGAGACGCACGGGGAGAGCGCCGAAGTTCATGGCTAGTGCGAGCGTCTGCGCGGACTGCTGGGTGAAAGAACCCGAGATCTGACCTTGACCGGCGAAACTCGTGAAGGATGCTTGGTTGGGCTGGATGAGTGGCGCGGACTGAACGACACCGTCGAGTTCGATGGCGAGCAGCTGGTGGAAGTTCCTCTGCGCGACTTGGTCCCAGAGAGGACTTCCGGTTCCCGTGAGGGTGTAGTTGACGACCCACGCGCCTGCTTGGTCTTGTTGCGCGAGCGCCTTTTTGATCGAGTGACCCGTCATCTGTGATGGCCCGAGCACGTAACGCACGCCAGGCTGGCCGAGCAGCGGCAAGAGCACGGTGTCTTGCTTGAGGTCCTTCGGGGGCGACGTGGACGCGATGTTCGTGAACGCGGGATCGGGCGCGATGTTGACCGGGTTGCCAGTCGACGTGTTCACGTTCAAGTTCGCCGCGGTGTCTTGGTACTGCGGCGCGCACGTTGGGAGTGTCGTCGTCGCGGTGAGCTTCGCCCCAACGGCGGCCTCACAGAGGACCGGTCGGAAGAGCAACTGGGCAGTCTGGCCTACCGCCGCAAGAACTGCTCGCGCGTTCTTGACGCCTGGCACGCTCACGACGACGTCTTTTCCCTGAAGGTTGACCGTGGCCCCAGAGACGCCGAGACCGTCGACCCGATTCGTGAGAATGGTGACGACCTCTTGCAGGTCGGCCGTCGTGGCGTGCGTCGTTGGTTTGTACACCACCGACAGTCCGCCCGCGAGGTCGAGACCCAACTTGGGTCCCCAACCGAGCGACAGCGTCGCCGCGAGTGATCCAAAGGCAATAGCGACGGTGAGAACGAGGCTGACGATCAATGATCGTCGTGACCCAACCTGTGGGGGCATTACTTCGCGTCACCTTCCGTCGGGTGATCGTCGGAGGATTCGGGAACGACAGGATTGTACTTACGAGCAATGGCCGAGGGGACGAAGTCCAGTTCGACGCCGCCGTCTGTGCGTAGCGTGATGATGTCGCTCGAGCTCTTCACCACGGTGCCAACGAATCCACCGATCGTCTGTGCGCGGTCGCCCACTTCGACCTTACGAGTCTCTAGCCGGGCAGCCTTTTGCTTCCTTGAGCGCGGACGCAGGTAGAAAAAGTACGCGAAGGCGAAGACCGCGATGTAAATCAGGATGATGTAGGACGAACTGTGAGACGTGCTGGCTTTGGCTGCGTCAAGCAACATATGGAATTCCTTCAGTAACGGACAGAGAAACTCTACTCGCTGGCCGCTCTTGGTTTAGAACAGGCCGCCCGTTTTGGGCTGAATTCCAAGGTGTTCGTACGCCCGCTCCGTCGCAACTCGCCCCCGCGGCGTTCGCACCATGAGGCCCGCTCGAAGCAAGTACGGCTCGTACGCGTCTTCAATGGTGAAGGGCTCTTCGCCACAGGCGTGGGCCAAAGTGGTGAGTCCCACCGGCTGGGTCGAGAACTGATCGCAGAGCAACGTCAAGATCCGTCGGTCGATCTTGTCGAGACCGAATTCGTCGACACCGAAGAGCGCCAACGCGTCGGTCGCGACCTGGACGTCGAGTTTCTCGTGTCCCTTCACCGAGGCGAAGTCTCGAACGCGGCGCAACAAGCGATTGGCGATTCGTGGCGTGCCTCGACTTCGCGACGCGATGATGGCGGCGGCTTGGGGGTCGAGTGCAACGTTGAGCAGTCCGGCTGAACGTTGTGCGATGAGGGTGAGCTCGTCCACCTCGTAGAGATCGAGCTGGCCAATAAAGCCGAAGCGGTCACGTAGGGGCGCGGCCACGAGACCCGTCCTCGTCGTCGCGCCCACCAGCGTGAAGTTGGGCAGATCAAGT
The DNA here is from genome assembly GCA_035937905.1 of Acidimicrobiales bacterium. Lineage (GTDB taxonomy): Bacteria > Actinomycetota > Acidimicrobiia > Acidimicrobiales > RAAP-2 > RAAP-2. The sequence goes on along the minus strand of DASZHK010000073.1, from coordinate 1,094 downwards.
CGTATTGAGCGTGCGGACGGTCCCCGACCGATCATGACATCGAGACGAAGGTCTTCCATCGCGGGATAGAGCACTTCTTCGACAGCACGAGAGAGCCGGTGGAGTTCGTCGATGAAAAGCACGTCCCCGTCTTGGAGATCGGTGAGGAGCGCCGCGAGGTCCCCGGGACGCGAGAGCACCGGTCCCGACGTCACGCGAAAACCCGTGCCCATCTCGGCCGCCACGATGCTCGCGAGCGACGTCTTGCCGAGTCCTGGCGGTCCGGCGAACAGCAAATGATCGCAACACTGGTTTCTGGCTCGCGCCGAGCCGAGGACGACCTGGAGGTGACCAACGAGATCGCGTTGACCGACGAAGTCCTCCAACGTCGAGGGACGCAACGAGACTTCGGCGCGACGTTCGAGCTCGCTCGCCTCGGGCGTCACCACGTGGTCCACGAGCTGTTCGAGGTTGATCTCGCGCTTGCTCACGAGTGCCGCAGTCGTTGCAGCGCCATACGAAGGGCCTCGGGTTCGCTGGAGGGAAGGACCACGTCGCGCAACGCGTCACGAACCTCGTGGCTGGTGTAGCCCAGCGCGCGCAGTGCGTCTTCAATCGCGGCATCGATGTGTTCCTCGGGCGCCGTCGGCGCGAACGTGTTGTCGACGAGCACTTTGCCCTTCAGTTCAAGCACGATTCGACTCGCCGTCTTCGGTCCAATCCCCGAGATCGTCGCGACTTTCTTTGCGTCATCGTTCTCTATGGCGTACGCCAACTCCGCGACGCTCATCGTTCGTAGCGCTCCGAGCGCCGTCGAAGGTCCGACGCCCGGCGTGACGAGCAAGAGCTCAAAGAACTCGCGATCCTCGAGGCAAGTGAATCCGAAGAGTTGGATCGAGTCCTCGCGCACCACGGTGAAGATGAAGAGTTCCACCAACTCATCGAACGGCGGACGATCCGCGGACGCGACGTGCACCTCGTAGCCAACGCCCTGGACGTCGATGAGAAGTGCACCGTTGCGCAGTTGATGGGTCACGCGACCACTGAGCCAGCCGATCACGCGCGACTGCTTAAGGGATAGCGACGTTCAGTGCGCACGATCATGAAGTACGCAA
>DASZHK010000072.1:0-13750 GCA_035937905.1 Acidimicrobiales bacterium | reverse complement strand
CATTACCTAGGGTGCTTCCGGCGAATGAGAGACGGGTCCATGACAGGACCCAATTGGTACGTGTCATGACGAAAGCGTCCTCTCGCTCCTTTAGAGGCCCGCGGAGTTGAACTCTTGGAGTTTGTCGTGTCGGTGGAACGTTTCGATCGTTCGGATAGTGCCTGAACGCGAGCGAACGACGAGAGATTGAGTGGTGGCACCGAAATCGTAGAAACGAACACCGCGTAGGAAGTCGCCGTCCGTGATGGCGGTCGCGGAGAAAAAGCAGTTATCACTCGCGACAAGATCGTCAGTCTTGAGGACTCTTGTGAAATCATAACCAAGCGCTTCTGCTTCTATTTTGAATTCTGGCGTCTGCGCGTGCAGCACTCCTTGAATCTCGCCTCCGAGACCCTTCAGTGCCGCGGCGGCGATGACGCCCTCGGGCGTGCCCCCAATACCGAAGAGGACGTCGGCACCGGAGTTGGGCCAACCGGTGGCGATCGCGCCCGCGACGTCTCCGTCGGTGATCGAGATCACCCGCGCGCCCGCTTCACGTACTTCTAAGACGAGGTCGTCGTGACGGGGTCGGTCCAAGATGACGACACCGAGTTCCTGCACGGGCTTCTTCAGTCGCTTGGAGAGTTCGGTGAGATTGTCGGTCGCCGACGCGTTGATGTCGACGCACCCGCGACCACGTGGACCAACCGCGACCTTCTTCATGTAGAAACAAGGTCCGGGATTGAACATCGTGCCACGCTCCGAGAGCGCGATAACAGAGAGCGCGCCGTTTCGACCCATGGCCGTGAGCGTCGTGCCGTCGACCGGGTCGACCGCGACGTCTACTTCGGGCGGACGACCGTCACCGATCTGCTCTCCGTTGTAGAGCATGGGTGCTTCGTCTTTCTCACCTTCGCCGATGACGACGATGCCGTCCATAGCGACGGCACCGAGGACGAAACGCATGGCGTCGACGGCGGCGCCGTCGGCGGCGTTCTTGTCGCCGCGTCCTGACCACCGCGCGGCCGCGACGGCCGCTGCCTCGGTGACGCGGATCAGTTCGAGAGCAAGGTTGCGGTCGGGCTGAATTGGACGTTGCACAGCGTCAGCGTACTCGTCAGTGCCTTTTGGCCCCAAACGGCACATTTGTCGAATCCCCACGACCGGCAATACTTAAGAGGTGAGTTCTCTCGTCGTGAAGCCCGCTGGTCCGCTCAATGGCGAGGTCCGAGCGTACGGAGCGAAGAACGCGGTCTTGAAGGAGATGGCGGCCTGTCTTCTCGCGTCGGGCGAGCACCGTCTCACCAACGTGCCAAGGATCAGCGACGTCAAGGTGATGAGCGAACTCCTCGTCGCCCTCGGCTGTCGGGTCGAGGAACCGGCCGAGCACGAACTCCGCGTCGTCGTCCCCGAGGTCGAAGATCTCCATCCCTTCGCGCCGGCGCATCTCTTCGAGGCGATGCGCGCTTCCATCGTGGTACTCGGGCCGCTGCTCGCGCGTTGTGGCGAGGCGAATATGGCCCTACCTGGTGGCGATGACTTCGGCCAACGCCCTATCAACTTTCACACCGAAGGTCTCACCGCCATGGGAGCGACCTTCGACAACGATCGCACGTCAATTCACGCGACCACTTCGTCGCCGCGCCTGAACGCAACGCGCGTCACGCTCGAGTACCCGAGTCACACCGCCACCGACAATCTCTTGATGGCGGCCGTGCTCGCCGAAGGACGCACCATCATCGACAACGCGGCGCGCGAGCCCGAGGTGGCCGACCTTGGGCGCCAGTTGCTTTCCATGGGAGCTCGGATCCAGGGACTTGGCACGTCACTCCTCACCATTGACGGCGTGGCTCGACTCACCCCCGCGTACCACGAGGTCGTCACGGACCGAGTGGTGACGGCGACGTATCTCGCGTCAGGCCTGATCACCGGGGGCGAAGTACGCGTCATTGACGCGAAGCCCGAGCACATGGTCATGTTGCTACGAAAGCTGGAGTCGATGGGCGCCGACGTGGACGAGCAGGGCACCGGGGTCGCTGTTCGCGCGCGTCAGCGACTGAAGGCGGTTGACGTGGCGACGTTGCCCTATCCGGGCGTCGCGACGGACTACAAGCCACTGCTCACCACGATGTTGAGTGTCGCCGAGGGCGTCTCGGTCGTCACTGAGAACCTGTTTGTGGGACGGTTCCGCTACGTCGACGAACTCGTGCGTCTCGGTGCCAATATCACGACCGAAGGTCACCACGCCATGATTCGCGGTGTTGATCGCCTCGAAGGAACGTCAGTGCGCGCGAGCGACATTCGCGCCGCCGCCGCGCTCATTCTCGCGGGCCTCGTCGCCGAAGGCGAGACGACGGTGACGGGTCTCGAGCACATGGACCGCGGCTACGACGACTTCGTTGGTCGTCTGAGTGCCCTCGGCGCCGCGATCGATCGGTTCGCGTGATCGCTCGCGAACCCGACGTACTCCTCAACGAGGCGAAGCACGGTTCGCGCACCGCGCTGGCGCGACTGATCACCTACGTGGAGTCGGGTGGCGTGCATCATCGTGCGACGGTGTCGCTCGCGTACGCGACGCCCCCGCCCTACGTCGTTGGCCTCACCGGACCGCCGGGCGCGGGCAAGTCCACACTCACCGACCGACTTATTTCATTAGCGCTTGCACGTGGTCAGATCGGCGACGCGGAAGCGTTCGATCAAGTTGCCGTGCTCTGCGTCGATCCCAGCTCGCCCTTTACCGGCGGCGCGATCCTTGGTGATCGCATCCGGATGCAGGATCACGCGACGAACGACCGCGTGTTCATCCGCTCGATGGCGACGCGCGGACACCTCGGAGGCCTCTCACTCGCGGTGCCCGACGCCCTTCGCGTTCTCGGCGCGGCGAACTTCCCTTTTGCGTTCGTCGAGACGGTGGGCGTTGGTCAAATGGAGGTCGAGATCGCCTCGGCGGCCGACACGACGATCGTCGTGACGAACCCCGGGTGGGGAGATTCGATGCAGGCCAACAAAGCGGGTCTCTTAGAGGTCGCGGACATCTTCGTCATCAACAAGGCAGATCGACCCGGCGTCAAGGAGACGAAGCGAGACCTCGAACAGATGCTCGATCTCGGAAGGGCGAGAGCGTGGCGCCCGCTCATCGTTGAAACGAACGCCACGACTGGCGACGGGACTGAGGCACTGTTCGGCGCTATTGACGAGCACCGAAACTATCTGGACAAGGAGTATCTCGACGATGCTCGTCGACTTCGGACTCGAGTCGAACTGGACAAAGTCGTCAACGTACTTCTTCGGTCGCGCGTGGCGGAGCTCGCGCGCGGCGACGCCTACGACGAGCAGATCGAGGCGCTATTGAATGGCACGACCGATCCCTATCGCGCGGCCGAAACACTTCTCACCGATACATGATCGCCACGTCCGTCGGCTACGACGTCATCTTCATCATCCATATAGCGGCGGCCGTCGCGACGATCGCCGTCTTCGTCACGATGCGCTACGCCGCCGTAAGTGTCGCCCGAGGTGCCGACGCCACGACGCAGGCTTCGCGCTTTCCTCAGAAACCGGATTGGGCGGCGCGTTTCCTGCACGTTCTGCCAGTGACGGGACTCGTCATGTCCCTGAGCGGAGGAAGTGATGTATCTCTCGCCAGACCTTGGGTTGGCGTGGGGCTCTTTTGCTACCTCGCGGCCGCCGGTCACCTTGAGGCGCGTACTCTTCCCCAAGAGCGCGTCATTGCGGAGACGGTCGCCCATCAGGGAGTCGCGCCTCCTGAGGCTGGTCGACAATTTGTTAGGTCGGTGGATACGCTCTTAGCGCTCGTCGCGGTAGCGCTCGTGGCGATGCTCGTCCAGTTCTAGATCGTTTTATTAGTCACTGATCGAAGGCTTATTCGAGCAGAGCGTCACTCAGACACTTGAGTTTGTGGGCGTCCATTCCAGCACTTTGCGCCCATGCTCGAGCGCCGCCGTATCTGACGTCCAACTCTTCGAGGAACTGAGACATTGTCTCACCTTTCGCGGCGAGCACCAGTGGATCGGTACGTTCGATGGTTTCGCGATAGAGCGGATCCTCTCGAAGTTTGTCGAGAATCAACGGAACCCGAGAAGCCGTGAGCGAGTAGTCACGAACTATTTCGTGAGGGCTCACGCCAACACAACCGAGGACGAGGGCCGAAAGAACCCCCGTTCGGTCTTTTCCAAAGAAACAGTTGAACACCAAAGGGTACTTTTCACTATCAGTCATTTCTTCGAGTGCCTGAACCAGGGCAGGCCCTCCGACTTCCAAGTACTGGAGGTAACGCGTGGCGAGATAGTCGGGCGCGAGAGGCCCTCCCTCACGTGACGAGCTCACTTCTGTCTCGCCCAAGACGGGCGCGTTAATGAATCGAACCTTCTCCGATGAAAGGAGGCCCCGACCGGTTCGCTCGACTTCACTTGCGTTGCGCAGATCGACCACCGTAGCGATACCGAGACGGCGAAAGAGTGTTAGGTCAATCTCGGAAAGGTCGTGAAGTGCGTCACTGCGATACAGATGCCCCCACCGGGTCCTTCGTCCGTCGGACGTGCGATAGCCCCCGAGATCACGAAAATTGAGCACGCCCGTGAACGGCACTATCCGATCGGGCGTCACGTACGACAGCGTATCGACGTCGGCCAAGCAGGTGTGTCGAAGCCGTCGTTGTCGAAGGGGCCGCACCGAACGCGCACGCTTTCTTCCGGTGGCGTTCAATTTGTGTATGCTCGAATTGCTTCGACTTTACGTCGGAGTGATGTAGTCGTAGCGAAGTCCGGTGAAAATCCGGCGCTGTCCCGCAACGGTGATGCCCCGCAAGGGGACGAGTCCGGTCGCCTTCACTGCATCGACGTAATCGGTCCTCGGAGAAAGGGCGGTTCGTTCCTCTCCGTTGGAGTGGTGACGGGTGTCGTTCGTTCTCCGACTAGCTAACGGAGATTAACTATGCGAACAACCCACAAGCGCCTGCTGGTCCTTCTGGCAATTCCCGCTCTCTTACTTTCATCGGCAGTGACAGGCACCTTGACGGTCGCTGCGGCGTCGTCGAAGACGGCGGCGGCCTTCCCGGTGACTATCAAGGCAGCGGACGGCACCTTCACTCTTCACTCAAGGCCAAAAGCCATCGTGTCGCTTTCACCGACGTCGACGGAAATCCTCTTCGCCATCGGCGCGGGTTCGCAGGTTAGGGCCGTCGACAGTTACTCCAACTATCCGCCGAACGCGCCCATCACCAAACTGAGCGCTTACACCCCGAACGTCGAAGCCATCGCGAAGTACAAGCCCGACCTCGTGGTGGTCGCGACGGACAGCGCAAGTTTCAATTCTCAGATGAAAGCTCTAAAAATCCCGGTCATCTACTTCTCCGCGGCATCAAATTTGAGTCAGGCGTACTCCGAGTACTTGGCTCTTGGCAAAGCGACCGGTCACGTAGCGGGGGCGAAGGCAGAAATTGCTCGAGTAAAAGCCAAAATTTCTCACATCGTCAGCTCAACGCCCAAGGCGACTGCTGGTTCGACCTACTACTACGAGCTCGATCCGACCTACTACTCGGTGACGTCGTCGACGTTCGTGGGACAACTCCTCGGGCTCCTCGGCCTTAAGTCCATCGCCGACAGCGCCACCGGGGTGGCGTCGAGCGGCGGCTACCCTCAACTCAACGCCGAATTTATTTTGAAGGCGAATCCCTCTTTCATCTTTTTGGCGGACACGGTCTGTTGCAAAGCGAGTTCCGCGACGGTCGGGGCACGTCCCGGTTGGTCGGCCCTGAGTGCGGTGCAAAACGGGCACGTGGTCGGATTGAACGACGACATCGCGTCGCGTTGGGGTCCGCGCGTCACCGTGCTGCTCCAAGACGTTGCCAACGCATTGAAGGCATCTAAGGTGGCGCCCACCTCGTGAGCGCCGTCTCTTCGGGCGACGCAGATTCAACTGAGCGCTCGCTTGGACCGTCTCGGCGTCCGATGCTGGCGCCAGTATCGGCGACCATTCCGTTACTCGTCGCGGGCGTCGGTCTAGCGGTCGTTATCTTGATCAGCGCGGCAGTCGGCCCCGCTGACGTGTCCATCGCTACTGTCGCCCAAGTCATCTGGTCACACGTTCCTTTCGTCCACGTGCACACGTCGGTTTTCAATCAGGGCATCGTGTGGGATATCCGACTTCCTCGGGTGGTGCTAGGCGGCCTCGTCGGCTCGATGTTGGCGGCCGGCGGCGCCTCGTATCAAGGTGTCTTTCGAAATCCACTCGCGGATCCGTACCTTCTCGGGGTGGCGGCCGGCGCGGGTCTCGGTGCCACGGTCACGATTGTCGCTAACGCCGGCTCGACCGCCCTGTTGCCTGTGGCGGCGTTCATCGGCGGCACGGCCGCCGTCACGCTCACCTATTTCGTCGGCGCCAGGTTTGGGGGGCGTTCTTCGGGCACGTCCGTGGTCTTGGCCGGCGTCGCTGTCGCGGCGATCTTCACCGCGGCGCAAACCTTCTTGCAACAGCAGCACGCGCAAGACCTCCAGGCGGTCTACTCCTGGATTCTGGGTAGCCTCTCGGGGGCGACGTGGTCGGACGTGTGGTTGATCATGCCCTACGTCGTTGTCAGCACCGCGGTGCTGCTCGCGCATCGTCGACTCCTCGACGTACTGCGCCTCGGTGAAGAGGAGGCCACCAGTCTCGGGGTCCATCCACAGCGAGTGCGCCTGGTCGTCGTCGTCGCGGCGACGTTGGGTACCGCAGCTGCTGTCTCGGTAAGTGGCCTCATCGGCTTTGTAGGCATCATCGTCCCGCATTTGGTACGTCTCACTACGAACGCCAGTTATCGCGTGGTGCTGCCCGTGTCAATTGTCGGCGGCGCGGGGTTCTTAATTCTGGCCGATCTCGTCGCACGAACGGTTGCGTCACCCGCGGAAGTCCCTCTCGGCGTCATCACCGCGATGGTCGGCGGCCCCTTTTTCATCTTCGTGTTGCGTTCCCGGCGCGCTCAGCGAGGAGTGCTCTAGCGTGGCGTCGGCGATGATCCTCGAACCTTCGCACCACGGGATCGTTGAGCTGCGTGATCTCGTCGTTAAGTACGGCGACGCGGTTGCTCTTCGCGGCGTTACGCACGAAGTCTCGCGAGGTGAGTGGCTTGGACTCATTGGCGCGAACGGCGCGGGCAAGACCACGCTGTTAAAAACCGTGGCGCGCTTAATCGACTACGACGGCGTCATCATGGTCGAGGGCAGCGAGACGTCGACCTTGACACGCCGACAGTTCGCCCGACTTGTGGCCTACGTGCCCCAGAAGCCGGAGTTCCCTCCAGAGATGCGCGCCATTGATTACGTGGCGCTCGGACGCGTACCGCACCTTGGCTACTTCGGTGCTGAAGGTCCTCACGACCGCGAGCGATGTGGCGAACTTTTGGAGCGGCTTGGCGTGGCCACCATGGCTGAACGCCACCTTTCAACCTTGTCCGGGGGAGAACTACAGCGACTAGTTCTCGCTCGTGCACTGGCTCAAGAGGCGCCCGTCTTGTTGCTGGACGAACCGACGAGCGCACTGGACCTTGGTCGAAGGGTTGAAGCCCTGGAGCTCGTTGACGAGCTGCGTCTCGAGCGTGGCCTTACCGTTATCAGCGCCATGCACGATCTCTCGCTGGCCGCTCAGTTCGCCGATCGATTGGCCCTTCTCGCTGAAGGCGCCCTCGTCGCGGTGGGAACGCCCGCCGATGTCTTAGTGGAGGATCTGCTCGACCTTCACTTTGGAACCCAGGTGCGTATTCTGCGCACGGATGACGGAGAGCTCGTCGTCGTGCCACGACGAACGAACCCGAGAGGAAGCCATGCCAGATAACCAACGAGAAGTGCCCGAAAAGCCCGCGTCGTTGGTTCGGGCCGATTCGTTAGTCATCGTGAACACCGGACACGGAAAGGGAAAGTCGTCCGCTGCCTTTGGCGTCATGGGTCGTGCCTGGGCCCGCGGTTGGCGTGTGGTGGTCATTCAATTTGTGAAGAGTGGCAAGTGGCAAGTGGGTGAACGCAAGTTGGCCGAGCACCTCGGCGTTGAGTGGTTGACCATGGGCGACGGTTTCACGTGGGAGTCGACGGACATCGACGAGACGGTAGCGAAGGGTCGCCACGCGTGGGAGGTGGCGGTGACCAAACTTTCCAGCGGCGAGTACGACCTGGTGATTCTCGACGAGGTGACGTACGCCATGAGCTACGGATGGATCGACGTGGACGTTGTCGTCAAGGCCGTCACCGAACGTGCGAGGACGACCAACGTGATCATCACCGGACGAAACGCGCCCCAAGAACTCATCGACGTGGCGGACACGGTCACGGAGATGACCATGATAAAGCACGCCTACCAAAAGGGCATTCGAGCGAAGAAAGGCATTGAGTACTGATGTTGGCGGAGCTCACGTCGCGTGAGGAAGACGGTGTTGAACTCGACGTGCTCGTGTGGCGTTTTCGTCGCCCGATGTTCGTTGCGTCGACCGCGCTCGTGGGCGGGGGACTCGGTCCGCGCAACTGGGCGATGAACGCCGAAGTGACCAACGATTATCGCCGAACGGACGTTGAGGTGCACGTGGCCGCAGTGGCTCACGCTCTCGAGCTTCACGGGGTTGGCGTGGGAATGTTGACGGCAGCGTCAGTTTGCCAGCATGAGCATTCGATCGAGGAGGGCGTGGACGTCGACGCGACGGTCGGACTCTCGCATCCGACCTGGGCCGCGAGCGACGAGCTAGTGCCGAGTGACGAAGTCGCGACCGGGACGATCAACGTCGTGGTCTTCATGCCGGTACGTCTTGACCATGGCGCGATGCTCAACGCGATCGCCACGGCTACCGAAGCTAAATCGCAGGCCCTTTGGGAAGCCGCAGTCCCCGCAACGGGTACACCATCGGACGCGGTCACCATCGTCTGTCCGCTCGAAGGTGTTTCGGCGCGTTTCGCGGGTCCGAGGTCGTCATGGGGATCACGGCTTGCGCGAGCGGTGCACGATGCCGTGCTCGCTGGATCGACGAGAGCCCTGTCATGATCACTCTCATCCTCGGTGGCGCGCGCTCGGGGAAATCAATGGTGGCGGAACGTCTTGCCACGCGCGCGGGGGTCGACGTGACGTACGTGGCCACGGTGAGCGTGGGCGAGGACGCCGACCTCGCTGAGCGCGTCGCCGCGCACCAACGTCGTCGCCCGACTCACTGGGTGACCATTGAATGTGGGACTGATCTCGTCGGTGAGCTCGAGCGCACACCCGGAACCGTGCTCGTTGATTCGCTTGGACCTTGGCTGGCGGCGTGGCCCGCGCCGGGTCCCGACGTCGAACAACTCTGCGCCGCGCTCGTAGCGCGCGCTGATTACACGATCATCGTCTCAGAGGAGGTGGGACTGGGCGTCCATCCATCAACGACGCTCGGACGAGAGTTTCGCGACGCTCTGGGCGAGCTCAACCAAGCGATTGCGTCCGTCGCCTCCGAGGTTCTTCTGGTGATTGCCGGGCGCGTCCTCCCACTCCAACCCGGAGATATCAGTTGAGAAAAGCGCTGGCGTTTCTCACACTCTTGGGGCGGGCGAGCGCGCCCAACGAATCCACCATGGCGTGGTTTCCGGCAGTGGGTGCCCTCCTCGGCTTGACCATTGGTGGGTTGTGGTGGCTGGTCGCGAAGGCGTGGCCGCCATTGGTCGCGGCGGCCATTGTTGTCATTGCTGATCTCATCTTTACGGGCGGATTGCACTTCGATGGTCTCGCCGACGCGGGTGATGGCCTCCTGGCACCACTCTCCAAAGAACGTCGTCTCCAGGCGATGGCCGATCCGGCGATCGGCGCCTTCGGAGCGCTGACCGTGGCGGCGGTGTTGCTCCTTCGTTTCGGTTCTTTAGCCGATCTTCGACCCGCACCGCTGGTGTTGGGTGGTCTTTGGTGCGCGTCACGCACTTCTATGGTGGCGATCGTTGAGACGGTTCCTTACGCTCGAACCTCGGGCATTGTGCAGAGTTTTCTGGGCACGTCGCCTCGAGGTACTCGACAGCGAGTCGTCATGCTTGGGTCAATCACCCTGGGACTGCTTGTCGCGACGGGGCTCGTCCTGCTCGGTCGGGGTGCTCGTGGCCTCTGGGCGCTCGTCGGCGAACTCGCCGCGATGGGCGCTGTCGCGATGTTCTCGTGGCGTCGCGTTGGTGGGTTCACCGGTGACGTCCTCGGCGCCGCGGGTGTGATCGGAGAAACCGTTGGTCTCTTGATTCTGGTGACGCGTTGATGAGCGTTACCAGCTCGACCGCTCGACCTTTCGGCGCCGCGACGGGGGTCCTCCTCGATCGTCTATTCGGCGAGCCCTCGACGTCACTGCACCCCGTCGTTCATTTCGGCCGATTCATGGACGGTTTCGAACGGGAACATTACCGCGACGGGAAATCCTCGGGCGTAAAGCACGCGCTCCTGGGCGTTGGTGTGGGTCTCGTCACCGGCGCCCTTATCCGATCGACCGCGGTCGCGACAGGTCTCGCCGTAGGCGGTCGTGCGCTCCACGTTGCTGCCGGAAACGTGAGCGACGCGTTAGTGCGTGGGGACCTCGATCACGCGAGAGAACTCCTGCCGACCCTGGTCGGTCGAAACGCGAGTGAACTCGACGAGGTCGAGATCGCTCGCGCCACCGTTGAATCTGTCGCGGAGAACACCGTCGACGCGGTCGTCGCCCCGGCTCTGTGGGCAGCGATTGCGGGGGCGCCGGGAGCTTTTGGGTATCGAGCGATCAACACGATGGACGCGATGGTCGGTCACCGTTCTCCTCGCTACTCGAACTATGGATGGGCAAGCGCACGTCTCGACGACCTCGCCAACTGGGTGCCGGCCCGTTGCACGGCGGCGCTCGTTGCGCTGGTGCGACCCAAGGCGGCCAAGGACGTGCACTGGGCGGTAACGAAACAGGCCCCCGCTCATCCGTCACCCAACTCGGGCGTCGCCGAGGCCGCGTTCGCCGCGGCGCTCGGCCTTCGACTCGGCGGACGCAATCACTACGCCGAGCGTGTCGAGGATCGACCGACTCTCGGGAAGGGCCGCGCAGCGACGCCGACCGACATCGCCGAAGCTGTTCGTTTGAGTCGCGACGTCTCGACCGCTCTTGTCGTCATCCTTGGCGTGACGGGAGTGACCACGTGGGTGAGAAGCCTGTGAGCAGGGTTCCTCCCGCGAGAGCTCACGGTGGCGACGGAGCGCGCGTCGCTCGCGCCTTGGGAATGGATCCCAACGAAATACTCGATCTTTCCCAGTCTCTCAATCCCGTGGCACCCGACCCCCGGCCGATCGTCGCGGCACACCTCGACGCCCTTGGCCGCTACCCAGATCCCGCCCAAACGCACGAGAGTCTTGCCGCCGCGATGAACGTTGACCCCGATCGCTTGCTGCTTACCAATGGTGGCGCTGAAGCGATTGCGCTCGTGGCCTCGGAGATGGGGGGATTTGTGCACGAGCCCGAATTCTCGTTGCACCCACGTGGTGACGGACCACGCTGGCGATCGAATCCGCACAGTCCGACCGGAATGTTGGCTGGGCCAACGGAGCGAGCGGATGTCTGGGACGAAGCTTTTTATCCTTTAGCGACTGGACGTTGGAGCCGAGGGGACGAAGAGGCCGTTGTCGTCGGCTCCTTGACGAAGTTGCTGGCCTGTCCGGGGCTGCGCGTTGGCTACGTTCTCGCGGATCAATCATTGATCGAACGGTGTCGACGTCGGCAGCCCGAGTGGTCGCTGAACGGGTTAGCGGCAGAGGCGCTGCCGGATTTTCTGTCATCTCTTGACCTGGAGCGCGACTGCGTAGCGGTTCGCGCACTTCGAGAACGACTGCGCGTGCTCTTTGAGCGACGCGGGCTTCGCGTGCGACCTTCGGACGCTCCGTGGCTTCTCATTGAATTCGCGGGACTTCGAGAATTGCTGGCGCCCGAGGGCATCGTCGTACGCGATTGCGCGAGTTTCGGGCTCGCCGGCGTGACGCGCGTTGCGGTTCCGAACGAGGAGGGGCTTGAGCGATTGGACCGCGCTCTCGACAAGTTGGGGCGCGAGATTGAAGAGTCGAATCGACGTCGTAGACCAGCAGACGACGTTACGCAATGAGAAGGAGAAGGATTCCATGATCAAAGAGAGTTTCGCGGAGCTCGCGAAAGCCATCAACCCGCCAAGTGACGCGGCGGCCGAGGCGGCGCGAACCCTGCACGATCAACTCACGAAGCCCCCGGGATCGCTCGGGTACCTTGAGCTTCTCGGCGTGCAACTCAGCGCCATCGCGGGTATCTGCCCTCCTCCAGTACCCGAGCCGGTGACGATCGCCGTGTTCGCCGGCGACCATGGTGTCGTCGACGCGGGCGTCACGTCGTGGCCCTCGGAAGTCACGGCCCAGATGGTGGCTAACTTCTGCAACGGCGGTGCCGCCATCAACGTGCTGGCGCGCCACGTGTCCGCTGACGTCGTCGTCGTTGACGTGGGCGTGGCGAGCACCATTCCAACCGAGTCACTGACACTGGTACGACGAAACGTAGCGAGAGGAACGGCGAATCTTGCGCTCGGTGCTGCCATGACCGAAGAGCAGGCGAGCGCGGCCCTTGACGTTGGCGTGGACGTAGCGAACGAAGCCCTTCGTGGCGGCGCTCGGCTGCTCGTCACGGGCGATATGGGCATCGGCAACACCACGCCTTCGGCGGCACTGATTGCAGCGTTCACGTCCAGTTCGCCGGCGTCAGTGACGGGTCGTGGCACGGGCATTGGCGATGAGATGCTCGAAACGAAGACGCGCGTCATCGAAGGTGCGCTCCGTCGACTGGCACCAGACGCGACGCCGCTGACGATTCTTGCCGAGGTGGGCGGGCTCGAAATCGCTGCGATGGCCGGCTTCATCGTCGCCGGCGTCGCGGCCGGCGTGCCCGTGCTCATCGACGGCGTCATCTCCGTCGCCGCCGCGCTCGTGGCGACGGCCTTCGCGCCGGGCGTGCCGGCCTACCTCGTTGCGGGACATCGCTCCAGCGAACCGGGCGCCAGTGTGGGACTCGTGCACCTCGGCTTGACGCCGATACTCGACCTCGGGCTTCGACTCGGCGAAGGGACTGGCGCCGCGTTGGCGGTGCCAGTCGTTCAAGCGGCGGCGAAGATTCTGCGCGAAATGGCGACGTTCGGCTCAGCTGGCGTCAGCGAGAAGGGCGAAGCGCATTGAACCCCAGTACGACTGTCAACTGGCCCACGTCACGAAGCACCTCGCTCGTGACGGATTGCGTAACCTCCGCGCAGTGAACTCAATCGAAGTTCGCCATCTGGGCTACGTGCCGACACGAGATCGCCATGGAAAGGTCTGGCGTCAGACACCGTTCTGGTTCCTCGGAAACTTCCAACCCTTCACGCTGGCCGTCGCGTTCATAGGTCCAGTTGTTGGCCTCAACGGTCTGTGGACGTCGATCGCTGGCGTCGCTGGCATTGTGAGTGGGGCGATGTTCATGGCAGCGCACGCGGCCCAAGGACCGACCCTCGGTCTGCCGCAAATGATTCAATCGCGCGCACAGTTCGGTTACCGCGGCGTCATCGTGCCCGTTGTCGCGACCACGCTCACCTTCGTCGGGTTCAACGTGGTGACCGTGGTCATTGTCAAACAGGGTCTGTTCACTATCTTCGGATGGAACGCAACTGGCGTCGCTCTTGTCTTAAGCGTCGCCGCCGCACTCATCGCCATCTTCGGTCATGACTGGATTCATCGAGTCGTGCTCGGCGTCTTCTGGGTGTCGTTGCCACTGTGGATCGTGCTCACCGTGGGCGTC